>NZ_JBXARG010000022.1:0-75957 GCF_058808015.1 Undibacterium sp. GW821-FHT11H02
ACGGTCATTATCATTGCTCCATGCAATTGCGCAGTTTCCTGCAAAATGTCCGTTTACACAAAATTTTTTACACCCTCGTGAACTGATTAATCAGGTAAACGTCCCATCTTCTAGCCTACAATCTGGAGATCCAGAAGGCGCGTTACAAACACATCGATCGCAGTCCTAAACTTATTCTCGTCGTGCTCGATGCACAAATGATGGCACTTATCTACCAAGCATGCTATGAATCTATTACACGATCACAGACATGAACTATCACTATCTACAGCAATATAACCTGTCGCTCAATCGGATAGTCTTCTCTAGCGCAGCTCCGCATTATCGCGCTGGCTCAGCCCGCTACGCGCTTAGCGTTTCACTTTGCCACTTAGCTCAGCGTTGAGGCCTATGGCAAGACTTCTGATCGCTTTGTTAGTGACGCCGCTAATTCTCCAGTTGACCTACTTGGTACCGCCATACGGTACATTTACTGGTTGGTGGTTCCTTTTGGAGTTGGTCATCGCTTACTTGGTCATGTTTTTGTTTGGTACGCCGCTTGTTTGGCTCTTTGTTCGCAGGTGCTGGGTTGCGTGGTGGCAATCTGTTCTTGGTGGTGTGATCGCTGCCAGCTTGTTTCTCATTTTGTGGTTCGCTACTTCATCGTGGGAACACTTCCTGCTGAATGGACTCAATCTCACGTTGTATGCATGGGGCATAGCGGCAGCAGGCGGCTTGATTTTCTGGTTCGTTGGACTGTGGCGCAATCCTCGCTTCCATGAGCCTGAGGATTCGACGGGAAATCGCCGTTGATTATTTCGCTTTTATTTGCAATTGTGGCGACCATCTCGTCAAATTGACTTTAGCAGTCACAAGAATGGGTAAAATTTCTTTTCTCAGGAATCCAATTTTGGGATGCGTCCGTTGTATCCTGTATTCGGGTGCTGACGGTGTTGATGTGTTTCCATGTGCAACTGATGAAGACGGTTTTGCAACGTGTGATTATTGGTTTGGTTCGATCGAAGACGCCGAAAAATTTTGCAAAGAGGAGTATGGTATCGACACTGCAGATTGGGAAGTGGTGTCAGACCTATTGCCCGGATGCCAGCACGATTGGTTAATGCCAGTTCGCGTAAAAGGTAGTGAGGAAGGGCATCCTGATTGGGGCACGTTTGAGAGATTGGAAGACGGAAAATGGTTTTCGTTTAGCTCAAATCAAGAGAGCATTGCAGATTGATTGCTAGCATTAGATTAGTGACCGACGCACGTAGAGATTTTCTTCAATTTTTTTCTAAATGGCGCGCGCGCCGTAAAATTCAACTTTATGTGTTAATTGTAGGTAATATAGATGAAACCACATTCAGAATACTTTAAGAATAATCCACCTAGATGTTTAGACAGCTTTATAGCTAAGACAGTTGATATCGAAAATCTAGAATACGATGGGCATGGGGAAGATATAAATCCAGTTTTCGGAATCGAATGCAAGTGCGGGAACACAAGCCACGAAGTAAATGGCTTTTGTTGGACAAATCCGGACAATAAGATTGCGTTTTTTATTGGCCCATTGGGTTTAACGTGTACAAAGTGTAGTAGTCATAACGAAGTGTTTGATATTGAGCAGTATGGATATGACTCTGAGCTTGGTCATGGCTGTTGTAGCGCTTCCGGCGAAGGTGATCATTCGAGTTTCACGTGTGATCAATGTAAAGCTCATACATTTCATATACTGGCTAGATTTGAATTTACTGCCGATTTATTTGACGATGACTTTCCAGAAGCCCGTGGTAGAGAGAAGGATCTATTTACCTGGTTTAGCCTGCATGGCATTTGTGTTAACTGCTCCAATCTAACGCAAATATGTGATTATGAATGTGCCTAAAAACGCATAACAATCCAAGGTACCCGGATCTCGCTATGCTGGTCAGGTGTTTGGGGCGTTAAAAGTTTGAGTCCGCCGACGATCCTCAATGATAATGAACAAAAAAGAAAAACTTGCAGGTGAAATAGCGGTTTTCGCAAAGCAATACGAACGGCGTGCACATAAGGGGCATGATCCGAATGATCGTGGCTACGACCGAAAAATGGAAGAAAAAATGAAACGACTGAAGCCAGAAGAGTTATCAGATCTTCTTTCTGACGATCAAGAATCTGCAAAGGATGAATAAATTGATTTACTCGGCGTTCAAATTTGCCATTAATACGTCGCTCGACGCAGCCGTTTCGCGCTGTTCATTTCAACGTTGATTTTTCAACAGAGCGTATAAAATTTCCCGGATTTTTGAATGATAAAATTTCATCCGACTATTGACATTAGTGGCGAACATTTTTCACCAAGCAAAGCTAACTTAGCCTGCAAGTTAAAATTGTCAGACGTCATTGAACCAGGCAATATTTGCGCCACAGGGCGTTATAAAGGTCAACCATCACCATATGGCTCAGCTATTCTCTTTAATAACGAAGGCCTTATTCCTTTACTGCTTGAGTTTAAGGAAAATCACAGAAATTTTTTAGATTGTGGTGCCTCAAACATAGTGCTACATATTTGCTTCGCATACAAAGATCAGTGCAATCTTGAATTTTCCAAAGATGAATTGAAAGAGATCTACGAGTCTCAACTTCCGATGACCATATCTTGTTGGGAAGTGGATGAAAACGCTTCCTTTTGAACTAAACATGACAGTCGATTGCGGCACCGTGATATTGTTATCGTTTCGTGCCAACTGCAAATTGCGGCGCACATCACTTTTGCGTTAACGTCCAATGACAGAAGCCCGATATTTGAAAATTCTCTGGATCTATGTGGCACTTACGGTGTCAGCAATTGCATCAATCTTCTTTCCAACATATTCAGAGAACCTTGTTGCGGCATTCGATTCTGAGCCTGAGACATGGCTTATTAGCAACCTCTGGATTGCCATGTGTATCCTGGGTACTCTTGTCGCTACTTGGGTGGCAGGCCTTGTTGGACTTTTTTTCTTTAAGAGTTGGGCGCGCACGCTCTCTCTGTATTCAACATTTGGCAGTTTCTTCCTCTATCCGTTCGTGGGCGCATCGCTAAATTCTGGTCTAGAGACAGCTTTGTTTGAGGCATCTTCCGTAGCGTGGGGGGCTATTTTGGCGCTTTCGTACTTCTCACCAGTTAATTGCCGGTTTGAGCGTTAGCATTACTTTCGACTGGGAATCGTCGATGATGACTTCACTTTTATTTACAACCATCGCGGTGACGCTGTCAGATCTGCGCTAGCTATCAAAGGAACCCTACTTGCGAACTCTATCAACCTTAATGTTGCTCGTTATTATCAATGGATGTTCTGAAGCTTCTAAAGAGATAAAAGTGGCTCAACAAAATTCGTTAAAGCCACAATCTGAAACTTCAATTCCTGTAGAAGGCAAGAAAGCATTCCTTACGATTGAGTACTATCAAGTAGGTAAGGATGCATATTCAGATGCTACGCCAATAAATGCTGTTCTTGGAGTGCCTAAGACAGTGAAATGGAACAAGGCAAGTTGCTTCGCGGATCAAAAAGAAGACGAGAATGTCGACGACTTAGTATGTCACGCCGAGATGATGCCGCTAATAAGCAAATGCAAAAATGAGATTCAACTGCTTATGAATGAAATCCCTAAAAAGTATGAGGTATTGGATGGGCAAGGTCCGCTTGGTAGCATTGTACGGTTTAACAAATCAGGCGGGGAATTTTTTGTTATACGAAACTTTTATGGTGGTACAGGTGGAGGGCGATACGATTGGAGTCTTTATTTGTTGAAATGGGAAAATAAAGACCGTTACTCTTGTCCTTCGACGCCATTTCTTTCCGGTGTGGAGGTCGTCGCTGGCTCACTTTCGTGGCAAGAATCCAATTGCAAAAAGACTGAGTCCCCAGAGCAGTGCCTTGAGCGAATTTTTTACCCAAAAGAAAATGCATTTCGCATGGAGTTCACTGAATATGGTACGCAAGTGTCAAAACTTCCATATGGCTATTTGCCAAATTATGAATAATGCAGGACTATTTAACGAGACATCCCAACAGTCGATAATGACGTCATATTATTGTTCAACCTTCGTCCAAGTCGCAATACGCGGCGCACATCACCTTTGCTATACGTTTGGCCGTGTGTTGTAGCGGATGCGCCCAATGAAGCTCAACTTCTCACAGCTTGACTCTACTATTATAGAAGTCCTCGCTATTCGACCATCGCGGCTGGATGAAATCTTGTCAGTGGCTACCATTCGCCATGAAGCATTGCGTATCAATCGACGTCGTGCTGGAGCATCGCCAAGTGAGAGTGCTGACGTCACAGTCAATGAACGCTTGCAGACACTGCGACGGAACGGGAGGATATCTTACGATCCAGTAACAAGCCGCTGGGACGGTCAGATAGGCTTGCCGAAAGTGAGCGTGTCATGCTCAAAGTGATGACTATCCAGCAGGTTGTTCCGTTTCGGGTCGCCAAGCTACCGTATGCGGCTCAATTTTAATTTTAGCGCTCAAATGAACAGAATCGTCCTCGTCATTATTTGCCTGGTTGTGTGGCAAAGTGCATACGCTGATACTTCGCCTAGTACGTGTTATGGAACAACAAAAAATGGCCGTCTGGAGAGAGGATGGCAATTGCCGTCCTCTGGCAAAAACTTTGACGTCTATAGTTCGCTGGGTGCTGCCTTAGGAAGAAATTATGTTCACAGCAAAGTCTATGCCGTGGTTTTATCTGCGTATAAAGAATTGGAGACTTCGTCACCCGACAAGATATTTATGTATGGTGAATCGGGACTGAAGAATGGCGGGACATTTAAGCCACACAAAACGCACAGAAATGGTCTATCAATAGATTTTTTCGTGCCAGTTATGAATGAGGAAGCTGTCTCTTCTGCGCTGCCAATTAGCCCGCTCAACAAATTTGGTTATGAAATCGAGTTTGATCAGCGTGCCAAGTACAAGGGACTGAGCATAGATTTTGAGGCGATGGCACGGCACCTGCTTGCTATTAAAAAAGCGGCAGACCAACAGGGCGTTGGCATAGGGATAGTCATATTTGATAAGGCATTTCAAAAAATATTATTTTCAACGCCGACAGGCAAAACGCTCCCATTACTGATGCGTTTTTCTGTTAAGAAACCATGGGTTCGACACGACGAGCATTACCATATAGACTTTGAAGTTAAGTGCAAATGATTGTCAATAAGTCGCTCAAAGTAGTTCGCTATACTCACCGGATGGCGCCAGTCGGCGCGTGCTCCGTGTTAGATGCGCTGCCCGTGCTTGCCCATAGGCTCAAACATGATGTGTCTTGCTATCCTCCATGCAAATGATAAAAAATTTCTTCTCGATTTTCTTCAAGTATTTTAGCCCTCTTTTTTTGTTATTTTTTCCGCTAATGGCGTTCTATGGTTTCCTATATCCTTGGCCACAAGCGAAGGCAGCTCTATCCAAATACCAAGGGGAACTTGTTCTGCTTTCTGGGATGAAATCTCAATATACTGGTACTTATGAAGAACGTTCAAATACCTATTTGATTATCAAAACAAATCCGATAGCGTCTGAGACCTTGACTGTTACAACTGATTCAAATGGTCTACTTGAGGTCACTCAAGAAGATGGTGGTTTATCGAGAGTTTTAATTTTGTATGGGGTGTTCCTATTTTCATTCTGGTGGTTCTGGATCAGAAAAAGCAAGATGGCTGAACGGTCGTCAGGGAATCGCCAATAGCGGTTTAATCATTTATTAAATTGATGGTGTAGGTGATCGCGCCACTTCATGCTTTAGGAGCTTAAATTGAATGTACCAAGTCACTGTGCGATTGGCAGTTATCGCTGACCAGAAGCCCCTGGAAGCGCTTCAATGGCGAGCCTCACTTGAAAATTCTGGCGATCGCGAAGCAATGCTGGCGAATCCAGGGTTGATTGAACTACCTCTGCAACAAATCGAGTGCGGTAGTGTCTTTGTGGCTGAAATTGCGAACTCAATCAAAGGGTTCGCAGTCATACTTCGCCGCGCAGATGGTAGCGCAGAGCTTGACGGACTGTTCGTAGAGCCAGAGATGTGGCGGCAAGGTATTGGTCGGATTTTGGTTGATCGCTGTTGCAGCGCAGCCAAGACAGCAGGCGCAACCGAGATGCACGTCATAGGAAACCCACATGCCGAGGGTTTTTATAGCACATGTGGTTTTGAATTTCTTGGCACACAACAAATGCAGTTCGGCGTTGGTTTGGTAATGAAGCGAGCATTGCTGTGAGTAAAATTGTGACTTTTTCAAAGCGACGTAATCAGTCGAATGAACCGGCTCGCCTCAGCAAGCCGTTCGCGCCTCACCTCGATTTAGCGTAGGTCATGATGGAATACGCCATGGCTTTTTTAACGCTGCTCGTTAGTGTATTCTCACATCGAATTCGTGAAGCTACATGCTTACATGATTGGGGTAGACTGATTGTTTGGCCGCTACAGTTTGTTTGCGGTGAGTCATGCCAGTTCATTTTTCACCCGCTTGGCTGCTCCTGGTGCGGAAGTCAGAGTGGTTCAGCTTGACTTGCGAGGCTAGTTCAGCGCTAGAGACGATTTATTGTAATTGCGCTTCATCTTGTTATCTTGCACATGGACGTAGAGCCTAGCCTGGTCCTCATCCAGACTCATTCATAGGTTTAAAATTGGGCGTGTTGATTATTTCAAATTTGCTTACTTCAAAGCTAAATAGGTGACTGCTATGTCTATGAGAAAGTTAATTCGCATCATGGTCACTGGTGTCATCACCGGAGGGATTTGGTATTTTTGCGCCATTGTGAGTCTTCATTACTTAGGCGCCGAGTTTTTGGCTAGCATTTCAAGTGTAAGACGCCTGGCGCCTTGGTCCGGTTTCTTTTTTTTGGCGATAGATCTGCTTATGGGGATTTGGGTAATCGCCTTGTTTGCTTTAATTCGCAGCCAATTTAAAAGTCATTACGCGGCATCCTTGGTATGTAGCTTGTTTTGGTGGCTGATGAAGACCTTAGAAAGTGTCAAATGGCTGGGCTTGGGAATTCTTCCGGAGTCTTCAGTATTGGGATTAGCCGTCACGAGTTTAATTTCAATGTTTGTAGCGACCTTAGTGGGTGCTTGGCTCTACAGCCGGGCAAGTGCTTAGCATTAAATAGCTAATTAAAGAACGCTGATGGCATGCTTAGCTTCGTAGTGTGAAGGTGGCGAGATCATGCTAGGTTGTTCGTGATGTTCTAATTTAGGAGATGAGTGTTGATTCAAAATTTGCGCTTTCGTGAAGCGACGATGTCCGATATTGCTGCTATGTCAGACATCCGTCTTTCGGTTAAGGAAAATATACTGTCAAATCCGGCCAGAGTGACGCTTCAGATGTACCAAGATTATCTTGATCTTTTAGGGCGCGGTTGGGTATGTGAGATAGATAGTAAGTTGGTTGGTTTTTCCTATGCGGCGAAAGAGGATAGTTCGATATGGGCCTTGTTCGTATTGCCTGAGTATGAAGGGCTAGGTGTTGGGAAAGGCTTGCTAAAGCTTGCTGTGGCGTGGCTGTTTTCCCTTGGGAATGAGACCGTCAAGTTGGGCACATCTGCCAACACCCGTGCTGATCGTTTTTATGCAGCCCAAGGATGGATTCGAGGTGAAATGAAGGATGAGATTGAGGTATGGTATAGCTTGGCAAGGGACGCAAAATGAATCCAGTAATGAATCCAGTCACGCTGGCCGCACTGCGGTCCTTTCCGCAGCAACTCGAAGAACACTATGCTGCTTTTCCTGTGGAGTTCAAGAATTGGGCGCCTTCTTCGTGGGAGGGGGTACCTAGCGAACCGCTCACGGCCATCGAGCAGGTTTGTCATGTTCGTGATATAGAAATCGATGGTTATCACGTGCGATTTCGCCGGACACTAATTGAAGATTGTCCGAGCTTAGCGTCTATCGACACGGAAGCCTTGGTCATAGAACGTGACTATGCCCATGCCGATGTGCCAGCTATTTTTCAGGAGTTTCGTCAAGCACGCCTACAAACTCTTGCACTGATCGAAGGTTTGACAGCTGAGCAATTAGATCGTGCTGCAGTGTTTGAAGGGTATGGTTCTCTAACCTTGCGCAGTCTGGTTCATTATCTTTGCAGTCACGATCAGCAGCATCTCGCCGGACTGCAATGGTTGCTCGGCAAGGTGGAGGCTTTTCGAGTTTCAACTCGGGACTAAACTGGTTCTTTACTTCTAAATATTTGAGCAGTCGATGGTAAGAGAGTGGAACACTTGGGCCGATGCCTTGCTGCATGCTAGTTTCAGCACCCGCCAATCAATTAATCAATCAATTAATCAATCAATCCGTGAATTCACCAAATCTGATAAAGCAATCGAGTTCGTGGTTCCATTGTCGCGTAGACCTTTGACGGTACCTAGTCTATCTTCCCTCGCTTCATCCTGACTTAATTTCCATCGACCCTTAATCGCCGTGATGGGGATTTCTATGCCGACTATCGCACCTAACAATCGCTGTATGAATTCTTCTGGTGCATCTGATACTTTCCATGGTGCCGCGGCGGAAGAATTGAGTGATGTGGATGCTTCATTGCGATCGGTCAGGTTGCTGACCATTTGCAGTATCCAAGCCCGGTCTTGAATGACGGTAGGGATACCGTGGGCATGTACAACGGTGTAATTCCAGGTTGGGACTACCTCGCCAGCGATTTGTTTGCTTGGATACCAGTTGGGTGTGATGTAGGATTGCGGGCCCTGAAAAGTGACTATCGACGGCACACTTAATGACAAAGTTTTCCAAATAGGATTGGCTCGTGCAACGTGGGCGCGCAGTACGCCGAATTCACCGCGTGACTTGTCCAAAACGAAGGGAATGTGATTGGCGTCCAAGCCATCATCGGTCATGCTGACCCAAGTGCCTAATGGATGATTTTGTATCAGCGTATGCAGTACGTCGAGATCTTTTTCTTCGTGATAGCTTGGTAAGTACATCGCTGATCCTTCGATTTTTGCAGGTGGAAAAACGAAGGATTATACAAGTACGATCGCGTGGAAAATTGCTTTATTTTTTAAGCAAGAAATAAATTTTACGATGACACCTAAGTGTCTGCTGGTGTTTCGCATGTGGCGTAGTTTAGTTGTCGATTCTCCCATGTTGAAAATCGTGCTTGCCTTATTCTCTCACCGAACATAATTGCGTTTATGATGGAATGGTTTCGGTTTAATATTAATAGGCCCTAGGAGAAATGACATGATCGTTGAAGTACAGGTAAACATCAAAGGATCGAGAGCCGCTGTCTGGACAGCGATGTCTAACATCGAGAATGCCACGGACATCATCAGCGGGATTGAACACATTGAGATTCTCAAAAAACCGGCAAATGGATTGGTAGGACTGAAATGGCGCGAAACCCGGATGCTATTTGGTAAGCCAGCTAGCGCAGAGAAGTGGATCACTGACGCGATCGAAAATCAGTTCTATAAGACCAGGGCAGAGAGTGATGGGTTTATTTTCCTGTCTACCATGAGTATATCTGGGAATGATGGCGAGATCAGCTTGAGAAGTATTCATGATTCCCAAGCTCAGACGATCGCGACAAAAATAATGGCGGTGCCGATGGCGATATTTTTCAAGGGTGTTGCGAAGAAGGCGTTGTTACAAGACTTAAATGATATTAAATTGGCTGTCGAACATGGCCGAACTCGCTCGATTTAGCTGACTTTATTATGATGTCAGTCCCTTCGACCCTCCCGCTGCGCCTTCAAACAAGGGTACTAAATGACGAGTTCCTTGATACACCATATCGAACAGCATTTTGATACGCGGCACATGGCGTAGATCAGCGCGTGTCAATATCCACAAATCGCTGCGCCACTCTGCGGGCGGTGGCATGAGTCGGCATAGGGACGGCTCAGTATCTCCCAGATAGCAAGAGAGCACACCGATGCCTGCGCCAGATTTGAGCAGATTTAACATGTTGAGCCGGCTATTGGTCACCATGACGGCAGAATTAAGCAATCCTTTTTGCCTCAGCCACTTACTCGATTCAAAATGGTTCAAGCTCTCATCGGCACAAATCCACGGGTAGTCGTCTAATTTTTCTAATTTCACGCCGCGCATTTTTTTTGAATAGTAAATAGTGGATTCGACTTGGCACAAACGCCGCCCCACTAGAGGCTCTGGTGGCTTCCCGCCGGCACGTATCGCGACATCGGCTTCTCCTTTTACGATGTCTAAACGCGCTGTCGATGTATTAATATGCAGTTGAACCGCCGCTGTTTTTTGGTAGTCATTCAAAATCGGCGATAGGACCTGATGCATTAAAGTATCGGAAGTCGTAATGCGGACGATACCACCCGGCCAGGCATTGCGCTTACTTAGTTGATGCGCTGTACTTTGTAGTTTTGCATCCATTTCACTTGCTAGCTCAAACAGTTCTTTCCCAGCCTCCGTTAATATGTAACCGGCTCTAGTCCTGTCAAACACCCGTACACCCAGTTCATTTTCCAGGTCTTGTAAGTGACGAAATACCGTGGTGTGGCTCATGCCTAGCCCTTGTGCCGCTGTCGTAAGTGAGCTATCGCGGGCGATTCTCAGAAAGATGCGTAGATCATCCCAGCGTATGTTTTCCGTGCGCATAATTTAACATGAAGTAAAAAATCAATATTGTGGGTACTGCATTTTTGCAAACTATGGTTGCAAAAATGCAGTGAAGCGAGTCATGCGAATTATCTATACTTCCACTCCTCTGGTCAAACTTATTACTCAAGAAAATTCCAAGGATTTCTATATGGATCGTCGTCTTTTTTTAAACGCTACTGCAGCAATGTTAAGTACTTCTTTGTTAGCACCTGGTAAACCATATGCACAAGTTGCGCCCGCTATTATTAGTCGAGATAAAATTCGCCCACAGATGGCGCAAGGAATACAAAGCGGAGATCCTAAATCCGATGGGGCTATCATTTGGAGTCGCAGCGATCGGCCTGCCCGTATGTGGGTAGAGTGGTCGAGTACGGCTAACTTTGTGGCGGCTACCCGAGTGCGCGGTCCCGTTATGTTGGAGCCTAGTGATTTTACGGCACGCATAGATTTACGTGGATTGCCTGCCGGGGAGGAAATTTTTTTTAAGGTGATTTTGCAAGATTTGCACAATGAACGTATTTATTCAGAAGCGCAGCAAGGACATTTACGTTTACCCGAGGCGGTTGACACGAGAGCGAGGCGAGGCATACGTTTTGTCTGGAGTGGTGATACGGCTGGGCAAGGCTGGGGAATAAATGAAGCTTGGGGAGGGATGAAAATATACGAGCAGATCCGCAAAGTGAACCCCGATTTTTTCATCCACTGTGGTGACACCATTTATGCCGATACGCCTATCGAGCCTCAGGTGAATTTGGCCGACGGCACCGTATGGAATAATCTAGTGACTGAAGAGGTAAGCAAGGTAGCAGAAACCATGAATGAGTATCGGGGGCGCTATCGTTACAATTTGCTGGACCGAAACGTGAGAGCAATGGCGGCCGAAGTGCCACAAATCTGGCAATGGGATAATCACGATGTTTGGAATCTTTGGTCAGATTCAAACGATTTACGCTTTAACTCGCTGTACACCGAAAAGAGCGCAGCACTGTTAGCCGCAAGGGCATGTAAAGCCTTTCACGAATATGCTCCAATCAGAAGCGCTGGAGAAATAGAAAACGAGAGAATCTATCGCCACTTGCCACAGGGACCATTGTTGGATATTTTTGTTATCGATCAACGTAGTTATCGTGGCCTCAATAGCAGAAACCTGCAGACTCAGGAGAGCGAAAGTACGGCTTACTTGGGGCGGCCTCAGTTCGCTTGGCTGATTGAAGGCTTAAAGCAATCAAAGGCGACTTGGAAAGTGATTGCCGCCAATCAGCCCATCAGCTTACATGTAGGAGGTGGGAAAAATGCTGATGGAAAAATTGTCTATGACGGCACAGCAAACGGCGATGATCGTGAGCCATTGGGGCGGGAACTAGAGTTTTCGCGTTTGTTGCGCGAGATTAAGCGTGCTGGCATCAATAACGTGGTTTGGCTCACCGCCGAAGTCCATTACACTGCCGCTCATTACTTTGATCCAGAAGATGCGAAGTTCAGCGATTTTCTACCGTTTTGGGAGTTTATTTCGGGACCCTTGAATGCAGGAGGATATAGTCCAAACAAAGTGGATAAAACCTTCGGTATGCAAGTCATGTATCAAAAAGCACCTAAGGAAGAAAATGTCCCGCCTTCAAGCGGCATGCAATTTTTTGGTCAGGTCGACATCGATGCCAAAACAAAAGCGCTGACGGTGACATTAAAAGATCTGACTGGCATGGCGCTGTATGTGAAAACTTTGGCGCCTCAACTAGCTTAGGTTAAAGCAGGTTTAAAGATCTACTATAAAATTTGATGCGACAACTAATTCGATCAGTATGTAAATGAAAATGAAGGAAGATAAAGGATAGCCGCCTATGAAACAAATCCTCATCCGTGACGCGACGAAGGAAGATTTTGCGCGTATTGTTGCTTTGAACGAGATTGAAGTACAGCAAACCAGCGCTATGGATTTGGCTCGCTTAGATATTCTGGCACAAATGGCTAGTTATCATAAAGTGGCCTTGGTTGATGGTGTGGTGGCGGCTTTTCTCTTAGCTTTTCGTGAGAATGCGCCATATGAAAATGCGAACTATGAGTGGTTCGCGGCGAGATTTTCACAGTTTGTCTACGTTGATAGAATCGTTGTATCGAATCAATTTGCGGGACTTAAAATTGGTAGCCTGTTATATCAAGATTTGTTTGAGTATGCTGATGCGCAAGCTGTGTCGATTGTGGCCTGTGAATATAATATTCAACCACCAAATCCTGCCTCCAAAGCGTTTCATGATAAGTTTGGTTTTACAGAGTTAGGGAGTCAGTGGGCGGCGAATGGCACAAAACAGGTGAGCTTGCAGGTCGCCAAAATTTCACCGTCGTAATTTTTATTCTCATTATTTTACGAAAGTCTCAGACCTTGTTTATGTTTTATTTTTTGAAGTGCCGTATGAAAAAAACGCCGTTTATATTGTTTTCCATTTTTTTGTCCTTCATTGCTAGCCAGTCATTACATGCGCATTCCAATTCTGCGCAACAGGAATTTGCCTCAAAGGTCGCAAACTTAGAGAAACGAAATGGTGGCCGGCTTGGTGTTGCTGTGTTGTCCTTAAATGGGACACCCTTATTGCTTGCGCGTGAGACTGAACGATTTGCCATGTGTAGCACGTTTAAAGCCTTACTCGGTGCAGCGGTGTTGGCGCGAGTCGATGCGAAAAGTGAATCTTTGGGACGTTTTATTTCTTACAAAGAAAACGATCTGCTCGAGTATGCGCCTATCACCAAAGACAATTTGAATGCCGGCGGCATGACTATCGCTGAATTGAATGAAGCATCCATTCAATATAGTGATAATACCGCCGCCAATTTATTGCTTGATGCAATAGGTGGTCCCGCCGAATTGACAAAGTTCTTGCGTTCACTGGGCGATAAAATTACGCGTTTAGATCGTAATGAACCATCGCTCAACACTAACCTCGATGGCGATGATAGGGATACCAGTACGCCAGTCGCGATGGCGAGCAGTTTGCGGAAATTATTGCATGGCGATGTATTGAGTTTGACTTCAACGGAACAGCTCAAAGCATGGATGTTCGGTAATACGACGGGAGCTGCCAGATTAAAGGCGGGCTTTGATAAAGATTGGTTGATAGGAGATAAAACTGGAACAGGTCCAAACGGTGCGGCCAACGATGTAGCGATTGTGTTTCCGCGAGAATTACCACCATTTGTCATAGTCGTGTTTTATACCGGGTCTAATGCAAGTGGTGAAGTCAGGAATTCGGTGATTGCAGATGTTGCCCGTATCACGGAGTCGGTATTGATTAAACATAAGTCAGAATTGAAATGGTCTAGGGATAATCAATATCGCTCCAGAAATTGACCTGTGTTGGTGTTTCAATCGCATCAGTGTTTTTTTGCCTCAGGATAAACGAGGTTTTGATAGGCGCCCTGAAGTGCTTGTATGAAAGAGAATTTTTGTTAAATCCGTATTAAGCTACTTGACCTGTAGACATTCGTGTTTCAAGATAGCTTGCTTAATTTTCAATCGATGCTAGGTGTGCTCGCCGCGACTTTTGAATTTCAGCAAAGATCATCTCAGCATTTTTTACATATCAAGGGGAAATACAATGAAACAATATGGCGCAGAATTTTTCGGTACGTTTTGGCTAGTCTTAGGTGGTTGTGGTAGCGCGGTATTAGCTGCCGGATTTCCTGGTTTAGGAATTGGTTTTGTCGGCGTCTCGCTGGCGTTCGGTTTAACTGTTCTGACTATGGCCTACGCGATCGGTCACATTTCTGGCTGTCATCTTAATCCGGCTGTGTCAGTCGGCTTGTGGTTGAGTGGACGTTTTCCCGCGAATCAATTATTGCCGTATATTGTGGCGCAAGTAGCGGGTGGTATTGCGGGTGGTGCGATTTTGTATCTGATCGCCAGCGGCGCACCGGGCTTTGATGTTGCTAAAGGTTTCGCTTCTAATGGCTTTGGTATGCATTCACCTGGTGGCTATTCCATGACAGCGGCTTTCTTGATTGAAGCTGTGTTGACCATGTTTTTTCTGATCGTGATACTCGGCGCAACAGACCAACGCGCACCAGCAGGTTTTGCACCAATCGCAATTGGTCTATGCCTGACTTTGATTCATTTGATCAGCATTCCTGTGACCAATACTTCAGTCAATCCTGCACGTAGTACCGCCGTCGCGATTTTTGTCGGTGATTGGGCGGTGGCACAATTGTGGCTGTTCTGGATAGCACCAATCGTTGGTGCGGTCTTGGGTGCGACGGTGTATCGCTTTATCGGTGCTTCTGACGCAAAATGAGCTGCTTTTTTTAATATTTAGTTGTAAACAGACACTGGTTTAAATAAAAAAATCCACTAATAGTATTCGAGCCGTTGGGTTAAAGTGTGGAAAGCCTCAAGAGTTTATCTTTTGAGGCTTTTTTATTTGACCTCCATTCATCCAGTGAATTAAAGTTCAGCAATACTATCGTTGCAATGAACCATTCATATATCGGAGAGTTTCGGGTGGCAAAACAAAAATTACCTCGGGTTCCACCAACAGTTAATGGAATTCAAGCGAACTTTTGCAAAAACCCAAAATGCTCGAATTTTAGTATTCCGGTCGAAAATAAGAAGAAGCGAATACTTGGTGCGAAGACAACCGAGACATATCGGATTATTGGCGGACAGAAGCTAAAGCGATTGCTCACGTGTTTGGTATGTCGAAAAAGTTATATTTTGCGAAGCAATTTAGCAATTTCTCAGGAGCTAAGCAGACTCGATCATCAGAAACACAGGGAGCGTATCGCAGCGTGCTGCAATGAAGCATGTGAGTGTTTTGGTAAACCTCAATATCTAAACCCAGAGCTGTATTTTGCCCATGGCGTTACAAAAGCGGGCACGGCTCGATATCGCTGCCGCAATTGCAAAGCCACTTTCTCTGTTGGACTTCAGGTACGAAATCAACGACGTCCAGAGTTAAATTCGGAGGTTCTCAAACTATTGGTCAACAAAGTACCAATGCGTCGTATTTGCGAAATATTATCAATCAATCCATCAACACTCTACGACAAAATTAAGTATTTGTACGAAGTTACAAGCCTCTTTATCTCTGAGCGAGAATCACATTTACGCACTCAAGAACCGTCGCTTAAGAGAGCCTATGTGAGTGTAGATCGGCAAGATCACACCCTAAATTGGGGGACCCAATTTGATCGACGCAATACGATACTAGGTGCGGTTGGTGCCGTTGAGAATAAGACGGGATATGTTCTCGTTCTACAGCTAAATTTTGATCCAGACCTTAATGCGGAAGATGTTGAAGCAGATGCAATTGCGATTGGTGACTATGAAAAACCACCCGTATTTCGCGAATATGCTCGTGTTTGGCTGCGTCGAGACTATCTGGACCCAGAGCTGCGCGACGATGACGTCGCTATAGAGACTGAAGTGCAAAATATTGAGGCCCATGATGCTTCAAAAGCCCCGCAATCTGGCATGAAGGTCGACCTTGGGTATTTACAAAATGCGATATTTCTTCATCTTCGCGACTTACTTCAAAATGTTGGCATTGTTAGATTCTGCGTAGATCGAGATCCTGGCCTGGCAAATGCGTGTATTGCCGCATTCGCAGACCAGATCAAAAAAAGAAAGGCAGATGTTTTTGTGTTGAAAAATTTGAAGGAGGCTACCATGGCGGCAAAAAAGCAAATTATTGCCGCTTCAAATAGAGAAATCGATAAAGAGAAACTAAAGTTTGATAACGTCGACAATCCACGTTTTAGACTTCTGGTAGAAAAACTAAATAATTTCAGAAACAGTTCTCAAGAAAATACGTGGTTTAAGTATCCGTTTTCAGATATGGCGGAGCCTAGTAAGTCGATTCAAAATTTAACCGATTTCGGTGACTACGACATTGAAAGATTAGCGCATATATACATGCACCTTACCATGAGAGGGATTGATCGCTATTTTATGCAGATTCGTCGGCGACTCTCCCTGATGGAGCGTCCAATTACCACCGCAAATGCAAAGAAGACTTGGCACGGGTATTCTGCTTACAGCCCGCTTGTCGCTATGCAAGTGTTGTCGATTTTTAGGGTGTATTACAACTATTCGCTTGCTGGCGAAGATAAGAAGACACCAGCGATGCGAATTGGTCTTGCGGACCGCATTATTACGCTTGAAGAACTCAGTATATTAGCCGATCGTGGGTAGGTACAAATCGATCAATTGATTGTCCTTGAGCTCAATGAGTCGTCGTGTATCGTTAGGAATATCGAGGCGATGATGAATGATGAAATAACCAACGACACAAGAGCGCATTTTTGCTTTCCAAACCCAGTCACCATTTTCTTTGATCATCCCAAATTCCTTTGCGACCACCGCAGATTGATTGGGCTTTAATGTTCTCTTTGGGATAACCGTAATTTCCACGATCTGATTCCAACCGTCATCTTCAGGCATATCAGCCGGCATGTCGTTGTCCAGCGATTTCGCAGACATTATTCGTTGCAATACAAGATCAATATACTTTTTCGTCTCTAAATCGTAAGCCCGAATATGCCATCTTGCGCCACTAAAGAGCAATGCGTGAGGCCATATGCATTTCTTGGAGGGCTGTGGCCGATTCATAGACTGATAGGTGATCTCAACGCCTGAGGAAGAAGAGATGGCGCGTGTAATTGTATTGAGAACTTCTTTATCTATCGTCCCGCTTGGCGCTGGTAGTGCGTAAGTGGGTATCGCCGTCGCTAATTCTTGCACGGTTGCTGAAGACCGACTTTCTGCTTGGCTCCTGAGTATCGCTAAATATTCTTCAGCACTGCCGTTGGCGATACGGGGCTTAAAGCGCTTTGTTGGCCGATAAGCGCGCATAACTTCATCATATTGAATGTTTCCTGGGAACGCCTCTTTATAGAACCGAAAGTCTTTCGTTACATGATTTTCGCTAACAGAAAACACATTGGAGATGCGAGGTCGATCAACAATTCCCTCCCAATACGCAACGGACTCGATATAAGTCAATCGTTGTCGCTGAGCGTATTTTAATTTCTCGATGCTTAAGTTAGTAGTAGTCATAAATCTCACACTCCAATCATTTTGATTAGTGTAATTGTTTAGATTGAAGTACGCAATATGATTGCACAAAAAATGAGAGTATGCTATTCTTTAAATAATTATGAAAAATTACGCCCCACACACCGATCAATGGCTAAAGACGCTGGGTTACTCAGACTCGGCTGGGGTCGTATATCGCTCTAATAAAGAGGTGCATTCAGATCACCCTTATGCGCGTGAAATTCATGCATTGCTTGGCAAAGAAGGCGAAATCCATTCCAGTGCCATCTATGAAATTGATCGTGTTCCTGCGGTCTGTTTTATCGAGCCTACTTCAGGGCAAATTGCAGATCCTGGTTTTATTGATGAAGTGCGTCGTAAAATTTGGAATCAAAATTTGATTTCTATTGTGATCGTCTTGCAAGGCGATCAGGCGACAGCATTCCCGGCTGCCAAAATACCCAAAGCTGCAACACCATTGAGTTTGAGTACGGCAACTGCAGATGGAATATTTTCTGCATCTGACATCAATCTAGGTGGCATCCACGCGCGCTTGCCTGATTGGTTTGAAAAGAAAAATCGAGTTGATCGCGTTTTGCTTGATAATCTGTCAGAAGTGGTACGTTTGCTGTGCAGCATGAATTTCTCAACGGAGCAAGCGCAACTATTGTTGGGTAAATGTATATTTGTTTCCTATCTTGAAGACCGCGGCATTATTGGTAATCGTTACCGAGATCGTCATCAAATATCGCCGCTACTTGACCTGCTAAGCGAATCAAATGCAGCTGGGCTTGATAAATTATTCCGTCAACTTAAAAAAGACTTTAATGGTGACCTTCTGGAGATCGAGGGTGGTGCTAACGTCGATTGGCGCAAGTTAAGTGCTGACACCTTTGAATTGCTCTCGCATTTCCTTTTGCAAACACGCATGAGTGATGGACAAAGATCACTTTGGAAGTATGATTTCAAGTACATCCCTGTCGAACTCATTTCAGGGATCTACGAATCGTTTTTAAATGACCAGCAGAGACAAGAAGGTGCTGTCTATACGCCGAGAAATTTAGCAACACTTGCTGTCGACGAAGCATTCGCAGGAATCGAACGCCCTTGGGAAGAAATCGTACTTGATGGCGCTTGTGGTTCGGGCATTTTATTGACGAGCGCTTACCGTCGCATGTTGGGTGCCATGAAGGCTGCCAAAAACAGTGAATTGACCTATGTAGAACGTCAAACGATTCTGTTGCGCGGAATCAGAGGTGGCGATATATCCGCCTCTGCTTGTAAGGTCACCGTATTTAGTCTTTATTTGGTGCTATTGGAAGATCTCGCACCAACTGACATTGTCGCACTTCAAGAAGATCAGAATGTGAAGCTTCCACCTCTGATTGGTTTCTCAATCACAAAACCCGATCGCGGTGACTTTTTCGCTACTGATAATACGTTTGCGAAACCTGGTAGCGCGTCGATTATTATCTCTAATCCACCTTGGTTCGAACCAACCGATAAAGATTCAGACCGTGAATATGAAACATGGTGGCGAGAAAAGTATCATGAACGACTCCCTCGGCGCCAAATTGCATTGGCGTTTGCGCGTAAAGCGACTGACATACTCACGCCTGGCGGACGTCTCTGCTTAATCTTGCCTGCAGCAATCTTAGGTGCGGCAGATGCTGGAGATTACTTGCTGAGCTGGTTTAGAGAGTTATCACCAGAGCGTATCTATAATTTGTCGGATATTCGTCGCATTCTTTTTGATGGCGCGGTTCATCCTACCGCAGTTATTTCTGGAACCAAGCGATCCGCCGCGGGAATTGGAAAAATTCCACCCTCAGAAATATTTGATTATTTCGTCCCCAAGGTTGATTTTAGCCTGGCTTTCGGTCGACTCACCGTTCACAGCTTTGATCGAAAAAAGTTAAGTACCTATGCTGTGTGCAATGACTCTGAAATCTTACGCACTTATTTTTGGGGTAGTGAACTCGATGAGTCCTTGATCGCGCGATTAAGACTCGCTGGCACGATTCAATTTTACGCAAGGGGTGATAACGCGCGCTTTGTTGTCTGTAAGGGTTTTCATAAAACAGACAATACAAAGGCGCCAATCAGTAGTCAGCCTTTAACTAAGTATCCATTTCTGAATACAGCAATTGGGAGAAGTGACTATCCCAAAAATAGCCTATTTGTAACGAAGGCCGCATTATCGAGCTTCCCAGACGCGATTGATGTTGTTGCGGACTACGGGTCAAAGCGCGGGCAAGCTTTTGAAGGAGTACGTGTATTATTCACCGATGGTGCTGATTCCAATACCCTTGAAGTACGTGCAGCATTTACGGATCAACCTTGCTGCTTCACACAATCGGTTGCTGCCATTGTTGATCGCGAGGGGGATGCAGATTTAATGCAATTTATGGCGGCGTATCTGCGCTCCAAATTAGCACGTTACCTGCTTTTCTATACGACGTTCTCATTAACGATGGAACGCCCTCACATTAAACTGGCTGAGATCGAAAACCTGCCATTCTCTTTACCAGAAGAACATGACAATGTCGTTCAAGCAAAAGGTATTGTTTCGCAGGTAGCTCGTCTTTTGAAACCCTATCGTTCTAAGCATGATTTATCTCTGCTCACCGATTGGCCTGATGTCAGAGAACAAATTGACGAACTCATTTTCGATTACTTCGGACTTTCCCTCACCGAGCGTGTTGTCGTTAATGATACCTGCAACTACTTTATTCCAAGTAGCCAACCGGTCAAGTTGGCAACGCTCAAGCAACCCTTGTTCAAGTTGCCAAATGACGCGGAATTTCAGCCATATCGAGAGATATTGAAGTTAGAGCTGGAAAACTGGCGAGACCGGTTTCAAGGTGATGGTCATTTTAGTATTCAGGTTCTTCGCCCGACCAAACAATTGGTAGGCTCAACAGCAATTGTAAAGATCGATATCTATACAGAACCTGTTGACGATAATGAAAATACTGATTTGCTTCCGACTGCAATCAATCAGTTGCTCTCAGAGCTACAAGGAACAGACCAGTACCCATTGGTCGGCAATGAAGCCATGAGCTTGACCTCTGATTTTTTGATTCGCTTTAACGATAGCTATTACCTAGTTAAACCAATGGTAAAACGGCTTTGGATTGCCAGTGCTGCTGCTCAAGATGCTTTTCGCATAGTGCAAACAGTACGCAGTCCCAATTAGGAGCATTAATTCATGGTGGTGCGATCACGACATGCTGCGGTACTAAAGAAAGGTCAATGGGACTCTGCTTTTGGGCGCCAAATGACCGTCGAGAAAGTATTGCAGTACATGACCGACCACTGGAATGCGTCACAAAAACGACCGCCAGCTGACATGCGCTACGCGCAACCTGAACCTAAAATCACCAAGTATTTCGCAAAGTCCCTCCAAAAACATCGACTAGCGAATGGTATCGACGGAATTTTCATTCCAGAATTCATTAATCCAGAAATCGATGATGAGCTTCAAATCCTTACTTCAAGAAGCAGAACTGATCTCACCTATTACAATGAAAAAGTAGAGCCCTATATTCAGATCGATTTGGAGTTCAAGAAACTCAAAGCCTATCCAGGTGCAAAAACTAGTCGTAATCAGTACATTAAAGACGGTTTAATTCGATTTGTGAATGGTCTATACGCACAGTCGACTCAAGTCGGATTTATGGTTGGTCTCATTGAAAAAACTGAACAGGTTGAGGAAATTGTCGGAGGCATGAAACAGAGTATGCAAGAAAAATCCACAGGCCAATTTGTGCGCATTCTCGCCAAGCGCGATGGTATGACGATAGAGTCCACAGGTAAAGAATTCGCTCCTTGTGAATTTGAAACCCGACATGCCCGTGATCATGTGTCTAATCGAGACGATGTTTTGATAGGACATCTTTTCTTGGTACATGAAGCATAGAAATAGACATGTTCAAGCGAGTGCGACACTTTTCTCTCGACCATCATACAGGCAGCTCAGCAACTGCCTCAAATCATAATTGAAGAATAGTTAGCGCTTTGATGAAGCTCCTGAGAAATTCAATACGACATACATTGCTTTTCTAATGCCACTATCGCAAAGACTTCCGCATACGCACAGCTGTAATCACACCAGACAAAAACGTCAAAGCCGCAACAACCCAAATTGCGCTAGCTACCCCCAAATGCATCTGCCATCACGCCAGATAACAAGGCTCCAAATGCATATCCCATATCACGCCATAAACGATACACGCCGACCGTCGATGCGCGCCATGCGGGATTCACCACATCACCAATAGCCGCCAGCAAGGTTGGGTACACCATGAGGGACGGCCGGGATTCGTGTGAAATTCATCAAAAAATCTTGTAATTATTTGATTTTTAAAGAATTTTTGCTTCACAATCTGGCTATTTATGGCCTGTCCCTCGAAAAGGTAAAAGTTTTATTTGCTTACACTTTAAACACTAATTACCTGTGCGGCTAAACTCGTGCTTTTACGCATCAAGTCGGTACTGGACCACTAACTCTCTAGCAGTTTTTAACTCTGCTTCGTAATTTTCATTGGATGTTCGGTTGAAATTTTTCACGACTTCTTGGTGTACGTTTGCACTTATCTCAAATTCGATTGCTCCAAAACGTCCAGCAATATCCTCAATCGGAGCGATACCCCAAGCGTCTTCGCCCATCCCATTTGGGTGTACAACAATGCTATGAAAGTAACCGTCTGCCGACCGTTTAGTGCCTTCATACAATGGAGCAAATCGCTTACCCATAATGGCTACTGGCTGCAAACCAATTAATTCACACATTGCCTCGGCGTAGGCAACACAGCGGCCGAAAGTGTATCTGGCAGCATCATAGGCAGGAATACGTGACTGTGGTTTTGATGGAATTGCATTAAGGTAAAGTGGGTGTGAATTGATAACCTCAACAGCCTTACTGATTTTGTCTTCATCTGGCAAACTTCTCAAAGGCAATGTGGCAAGCATTGCTTCAGTATAAAAACGCGTGCGAACACCGCCGAATCCGAGTCCTTTCTTCTTGGCTAACCTAATGATCGTGCTTTGATTAAATTCGGCAATCGTCTTGACACCCCGCACATCAAAAATACCATCCCGGTTATCAGCCACATACACCCGCAATGGCTTCATCTCATTCTCGGAAATATCTTCTGTTGGATCGGTAACCCACCAGTCAACGTGAAGTAGCCATCCTGTCAATCTTGCCAGCGCGATGGCAAAGTTGATGCAGTCATCAGCCTCCCACTCATCAATAAGGGGTGTCGAAAAATTCTCACGTTGTTTGTTTTTTGCTTGTCCCATTTCAAACCTAATTCCTTCCTAAAATAAGCTGATCAACTTTCTTTCATTGTATGTATATTTTTTCTAACGCCATCGGCATAGTTTAATTCCAAACACGTAGGTTGGAGATCGACTATATGGCAGCATGCCGAGATAACGCCAGTAATGACACATAAGCGTTTTGGTTATTTAGGGGCCTATATTTTTCGGAATTTTTACATATAACACTTGTCGACTTTTGCACGCGAAAACCCAACTTACCAGAATCATTGAACAAAAATAAGTAACACTCCCGACGGGTCGATAACATGAAGTACGCGGGAGCCTCCGGCCGATTCTATAGGCAGGACTCGCACCATCGAAAAGCCGTCGCTGCGGGCAACCTCGGATGCTTTGTGGTGCCAGGCATCCACGTCGTCAACGCCCATGACAATCATGAAATTCTCGGCCCAAACCTTCACGTAGTAGTTCTGCAGCCGAAAGCGATAGCCGCTTAATTCGAAGTCTGCCGTGCCGTCCCACCCATCCGACATATTAAAGCCGAGTGCGAGGTAGAACCGTTTGGATATTTCAAAGTCCTTGGCGGGAACGTATGCCTTGAGATCATTGATGCTTAATGTCATCGATTCCTCCATCACAAGTTTGTTGATTCCAATGGGCTGAGATTATCATTGTCATGTCCCTTCAATCAGGGCTTGAATAATCGGGCATCCTGCGGTGCTGTCACCAGTATTGCAACGTTCGAGCATATCGACTAAGGCGGACTGGATCATACTCAAATCTGCTAGCTTCGCTTCCACCATTGCCAATTTGCGTGCCGCCAAATCCCGGGTGTCGGCGCACGCGCGTGACCCCTCCAACGCAAGGAGATTCTTGATTTCATCGAGGGTAAAGCCTAGAAGCTGCGCCCGTTTGATAAACCTGATTCTGCGCACATCGTCGCTCCCATAAGTGCGGTAGCCGGTGTACGGTCGAGCTGGTTCATCGATCAATTTACTTCTCTGATAGAAACGAACCGTCTCCACATTAACGCCTGCAGCGCCAGCCAAGCGGCTGATCGTCATTTTTTCAGTCATGTACTTGACTCCGTATATGTGTACGGAGTTTATCCTATCTCTGTAAAAAACAAAATGGGGTGAGGAATGGTATTCGGAACGAAGGGATCTTTAGTTGCGGGCGTGCTTGCAGCGCTTGGCGCGTCGGCATGTTGTGCTGGCCCGCTCGTCCTGCTATTGCTGGGTATTGGCGGCGGTTGGGCATCTCACCTTATCGCGCTCGAACCATATAGTCCTTACTTCACTGCCATGACAGTTCTGTGCCTAGGAGCTGCCTTTTACAATTTGTACGTGCGTCGACGATCATGCGAACCAGGTGATGCCTGTGTTGCTAACCGTGTTATTCGTAACCAACGCATCATCTTTTGGCTCGTTACTTTGCCGGTGATATTGCTGCTGGCGTTACCTTTGTATGCTTCACTATTTTATTGAAAGAACTTTTCGATGCGTATTTCTACCTTATTCGTCGCACTGTTTTTAAGTGGATTAGCTTTGGCAAGCACGCCAAAATCCTTCACTCTCGATGTGCAGAACATGACCTGTGCCACTTGCCCAATTACTGTCAAGAAAGCGCTGGAGCGAGTTCCCGGCGTGACCGATGTAAAAGTCGACTTTGAGCACAAAACAGCCATAGTGAATCTTGATACGGACAAAGACAACGCCTCAATGTTGACCAAAGCGACGACCGATGCCGGATTTCCTTCAACGGTTAGAAAGTAACGCCATGACTGACGCAATCCTCGAATCGATTTTGACGTGTCCGCATTGTGGTCACAACAAACAAGAAACGATGCCGACAGATGCCTGTCAGTATTACTACGAGTGTCAAGGATGTGGCGTTGTATTGCGGCCAAAGGCTGGCGATTGCTGCGTCTTTTGTTCATATGGCACGGTGAAGTGCCCGCCAATTCAACAACGCAATTGCTGTGGTTGAATCAAAGTATTGAAAAATGAGGGGAAATTGTACGCTTAGGCTAATCAATATAATTCTCATGCAATGGCAGTTTAGAATTAGTGTTGCAAACGACACCTCTTAGCCTAAAAGATGTAGTTAAAGACAGTAACCAACTCTGGCTAGTATTGTCCAACGAGCTCATGGTGCCATCCTCGATCACTACATCATTTGAATTCCCATAATCTGGAACTTTGACCTTTATTTGTCGATTGAATCCATGCCGCTCAATTAACCTCAGGACCAGTGTTTCGCTCGATTGACCGGTGGGGGTATATTGCAGATACTGGCCTGCATGAGGACAGTCTGATTCCGATTTTCCGTTCTATCTTAACGAGTGCGGGAATTGCATCCGCTGATTTGTATAGTGGTCATTCGTTACAACGCGGCTTCGCTACCTGGGCTACCGCCAATGGATGGGATTTAAAGACGCTAATGGAATATGTTGGTTGGAAAAATATTCTGTCAGCAATGCGCTATGTCCATGTGATCGATCAATTTTCTCAAAGCCTTATTGAATCAAACTTCATAAATCAAACTGCTCGATTTCAAAATTGACGATGCCGGAAAATCAGGTAAAGAGGTAAATCTAGCTGTGTAATATTCAGTAGGGTATAATGATTCTCATTCTCATTGTCCCTGTGGTCTGTTGAACAATTTTATCTACTATGTCCATCTTTCGCACTCTCATAATCGCATTAATTAGCGCTCTCACTATATCGTCAAACATTTTAGCTATGACGACCCCTGAGCAAGTGAAAACCAAACAAATTTGGCAATTGTTAGACTATCTCGCAGTGGACTATGGTGCCGCTGTCAAAGATGGAAAAATTATCAGCCCTTCAGAGTATGCCGAGATGCAAGAATTTGCCTTATCTGCTGAGCGTCAGATAGGAGAATTGCCCACCAACGACGTCAAAAAAACTTTACAGCTACGGGCGGCTCAACTTCGCGGATTAATTGAAGAAAAATCCACAGCTACAATCGTGTCAACCAATGCGCGTGAGCTTGCTGGTGCTTTACTAACAGCTTATCCTGTACCTGTATCACCTAGAAAGTCACCTGATTTAAAGCTGGGGGCGCAATTATTCAAAGCTCAGTGTGCAAGCTGCCACGGTAGCTTGGGGCGCGGCGATGGTCCTTTAGCGGCTAGTTTGAATCCGCCGCCCATCGCCTTGAGTGGGCATGAACGTGCCAGAGAAAGAAGCTTGTTTTCATTGCACCAGATTATCACTCAGGGTGTAAAGGGTACTTCAATGCCTGCCTTCGCCCAATTGTCCGAAGATGAGCGCTGGGCACTTGCCTTTTTTTCATCAAACTTGCCTTATAGTGACGCGAATCGTGAGGCTGGCAAAAAGTTGTGGGAAGCAAATTCAGCTCTACATGCATCGGTACCATCGCTGAGCATATTAAGTCAGACGTCAGAAGCGGCACTTGCCAAGAGCATGTCAGACGGGCAAGCAGGACAGGTGATGGCGTACTTGAAGAGTAATCCGCAGATATTGGAACAAAACAAACCCAATTCTTTGGTATTGTCAAAATCACGGTTGAAAGAAAGTCTTGCCGCACTCGATAAAGGTGATATTTCTGACGCATCTCGCTTAGCAATTTCTGCGTACCTAGACGGTTTCGAACCAATCGAACCGGCACTAGCTACCAAGGATAAGGTGCTATTCAATCGTATCGAAAAAAACATGGGTGAATTCCGGATAGCAGTGACTGCGGGTAAGCGGGATGAAGCTCATGCCATCGAGCAACAACTGGCGGCGCAACTCGACCAGGTGCAAACAGTTTTACAATTGAGTAATAATGACCCGATCAGCACCTTAATTAGTGCTTTAACTATCTTGCTGCGTGAAGGGATTGAGGCATTGCTGGTCGTAGTGGCGATGATTGCTTTTCTTAAACGGGCGGAACGCAAGGATGTGTTACCGTATGTTCATGCTGGGTGGATCACCGCTTTGGCCGTAGGTGGATTGACTTGGGTGGCCGCGACCTATTTTGTGACCTTTAGCGGTGCCAGTCGGGAAATGACCGCTGGCTATTCATCACTGTTCGCAGCAATAGTATTGCTCAGTGTTGGTATCTGGATGCACCAAAAGAGTCTCGCTGGACGCTGGCAGCAGTATGTCAAAGATAAATTGTCGTCCGCACTGAACAAGCGCTCGGCACTTATGCTATTCCTGCTGTCATTTGTGACTGTCTATCGAGAGGTATTTGAAACTGTGCTGTTTTACGCAGCATTATGGAGCGACGGTAATGGCGGCTATTTGTTAACAGGCCTGCTGGTCGGTATCGTAATTTTGGCTGGAGTTGCTGCAATTTTGCTCAGAACTACAGCAAGGCTGCCAATTAGTCAGTTCTTTGCTGTCAGTTCTGGCATGGTAGCAATTCTGGCTTTCGTCCTAGTAGGCAAAGGCATCAACGCGCTACAAGAGGCTGGTGTCATTAATATCACACCAATTCCAATGCCTCGTATTGATCTGCTGGGAATTTATCCAACAATGCAAAGTATCTTGGCGCAAACAGTAATTCTGGTGATTATTATTGCCAGTTTTGCTTACAATCAGCGCCTCGGGAGCCAAAGCCGTGCTTAAGCCAGTGAACATGGTGCGCCATTTACTGTATTCAAGGTGCCTCTTAGCGGTCAAGCTTCAATGGAGTTTAGAAATTACTACGCGACACTTAAAGACCTCAGAGAAATGATGGTTAAGTTCTATTTGTATGAATGGGCAGGACTGAACAAAGCTTTGTTTCAGGTCATCAATCAGAATACTCCATCAGTCCTTATCCCTTTAGCCTGGATTTTTAGCAACATACTTGGAAACTATTGGGGCGCTCCACTGGTAATATTTGGTCTGCGGGTCTCGTCAAGCTTGGTTAAGGATAATATCCGTGCTCTCACGATCCGACATCAACTCGTTCTGTTTGTTATTGCACTTGGACTATCACTAACCGTTGCTATTGTATTGAAGATGTTCTTTGATTTTCCTAGACCGCCAGCAGTTTTTGGACATTTGATGCAAGGGAGCGTTCCGGCCGATTTCCATTACAGCCTGCCCAGCGGCCATTCGACTTATGCTGTCGTGGTGGCAGGCGTTCTTTGGCCATTGGTCGATATGCGCCTACGGGCAGCTCTGGTTTTGTATGTAATTCTGGTGGGATGGTCACGCATTGCGACAGGCATGCATTTTCCTGCGGATGTTGTTTCGGGCTGGGTCATTGGTTACAGCGGATTATTGATAGCTAAGCGATTATGGCGACAATAGCAGCAAT
Organism: Undibacterium sp. GW821-FHT11H02; assembly: GCF_058808015.1. NCBI lineage: Bacteria > Pseudomonadati > Pseudomonadota > Betaproteobacteria > Burkholderiales > Oxalobacteraceae > Undibacterium > Undibacterium sp. GW821-FHT11H02. The sequence continues at coordinate 28,175 of NZ_JBXARG010000022.1, forward strand.
TAAAATTTTTTTACTCTTTGTCGACATACGTTGCGTGTATCTTGGCAAGTATTGTGCTATTAGAGGATCAATCGTCCTAATCTGCCGTGGCGCATCACTTCCTTATGGTGAACAAATCCAAGTCACTTCTTTCTTCAATCTAATTCATGATGCTAAAAGTGGTGCAGCACCAATTTTCTGGCGAATGTTGAGGTGGCAGCGCTATGTTCTGATACTACTAGCAGTTGGGATTTCAGCTTAGATAATCAGAAAACTCCGACAAGGCTTACCTCTGCTTGAATTAGGGGGGCTTGATTCTTGGAGCTGCCTTAGGAAATGTGGTGGATCCCATTTTGCACATTGGTCATCTTTTAATTTAATTGCCGTAGCAATTTTTGCTTGGCGCAGTCTGCATCATCACTTCAGAGATTTATCGACCGAATCATGACAAACTGAGGCAGCAAATCAAGTCTACCCCGGGAAGTTGAGACTGAAAATTAAAGACATGGATTGGCTAGCATGATGCAATAGAGAACTCGAAGACCAAAGTATGACCACTTAGTTTGAGTGTAGAACGTACTCACTTGCTTGTTGCACTTCGTGTTGAAATTTCAGAACATCTTGCTTACTCCCAGTGAAACGAAGGCACGAGGTGGCGTCGTTCCCTTCGTGCCTCTGCCTACACTAAAGTCTAGTTGTATGTCACGGCACGGCAAATATGCCACACCGACATCAAAAATGGCAGCCAATTTACCCTTTTCTCTCTCATGGGATTGCATACCGGTATCGATAAAGAAATTTAGCGATTTACTGGGGTTGTAATTAAGCGTCACGGCCATTATCCCAGTAGTAAATCGCCGGTTTTGATCATCCTCGTAGGAGGCGAACCCTACGTTGGGATTTAGCGACCACTGCGAAGAGATATCCCAATCAGCTGCGAGCCGTACATCCCCAGTGGTGTGTTGAGAGCGAAAGTCGCGAGAGCCAGAAACCGGAAAGATGCGCACAATAGCACCTAAAGAAGGTTGCGTTTCGTCATCCAAACCAAGGAATTGATATTTCATACCAAGCGATATTGGTGCAAATCCTCGATTCTGGTTTGCACCATTGTCCGGATTCGAGATTCTCTGCGATGTAAATGTATTACTCTCGATGCGCACTTCCCATTTATCGCCTATCCCCAGACGCAACAACGTTGGTGCAAATAAGCTTTGTTCAGACGCTGAACCGCTCCCGCGAAATTCCTTCTGTAGGCCTATTTCAGTTTGAAACCGACGTGCGCCAATGACTTTGCTGCCATCGGCGATGCCAGGTCTATCCGGATTAATGTACACATTATCCTGGGCGAACGCCGTAGAAGTTAGCAGTAGCGATATCACCGTTATCGGAATAGGTATCAGAGAAATCGAAAAGCTGCTTTTATTGTTGGTGTTATTGATTAACATGCTCGGCACTTCCTTTCTAAACAGGGGTGAAAGCCTGGACGCAATGCTTTCTTTACATATGCAGTTGAGATGAAGCGATGTTTGCATCATTCTAATTTTAACCGAATGTAACCTTAGCCAACCCCAGCCCATAGGCTAATCAATTGAATTAAATTAGGTTTTTTATAATATTTTAAATTCCACTAGTAGTGATAATTTGTGGGTGTTTTCCGCTACTTCTGTAGACGAACCTGAATTGTCCATAGTAAGTACGGCAAGTGGGGTTTTAGCGGAACCTTTCTCTCCAATGGCGGTGCAGTTCTTTGCAGATGACTGTTAGGATAGTCGTTGCAACTATCTTTTGCAGCCGGGCAAAAGAAGCAGCAAACGAAATGCCATTTGGAGAAGTATGTTGGCGCGTTAGCACTGAACCTAGTTCGGCAGGTCTAAGTGTCAGCGATGAAATTACTAGTATGTTCGCCATTGGAAACCCCTTTTATTCCTCAACAGAAGATATCCAATGATTCAAGCGGTGCCGCCTTTTAAAGAACATCACATAAAGTAAAGCACTTTAATTTATATCCGGACAATATCTCCAAGCCTTATCCTGATAAACCACCACCAATACCTTTGTCATAACTAAAGTCACTTCGATCGGTTTTCCGGTTCTGCCTGGCGAGTGCCATCATGTTCTTCATCCAAAGGGATGAAATTGCAACCATCATCCGTATGAGCACAAGGTACAGTTTCAAATTGTAGCGTCGTGTGATAAACAGTAAACTTGGTCGCCAATATGGTTTTCAGGACTGGCAGAAGTTGTTGTTCAGGTCTATAAGACGGGTCATACACGACATGTGCAGTCATGCTGGTCTTTCCACTGGTCAACGCCCAGAGATGGAAGTCATGCACGCTGACGACACCAGGCACTGTCAACATGGCGGCTTTAATCTCTTCTATACTTACGCCTTCAGGTACTCCTTCTAGCAGTATGTTCATGCTCTCTTTCAGTAACACCCAAGTTCTGGGTAAGACCCACAGTCCGATGGCGACTGCGATCGCAGAGTCAACCCAGGTCCAGCCGGTAAAACGGATGATGATCGCTCCGGCAATCACACCAACTGAGCCCAACATATCGCTCCATACTTCGAGATAGGCACCTTTGACATTCAGGCTGGCGTCTTTGCCGGCTGCCAGAAGTTTCATGCTAACCAGGTTGACAATCAAGCCGATGACCGCAACTAGCAACATTCCGGTTGACTGAATTTCTGCCGGTGACTTCAGTCGCTGATAGGCTTCGTACAGGATGTAAATGGCAACCAGGAACAGCATAATCGCGTTGAATGCAGCAGCTAGTATCTCAAAGCGATGGTAGCCATACGTACGTCTGGCATCCGCTGCGCGTTTGGCAATATGGATCGCTGCAATGGAAATGGCCAAGGCACTGGCATCTGTCAGCATATGAGCCGCGTCAGATAGCAAAGCCAGGCTGCCCGTGACAATGCCACCGATCACTTCAGCCACCAGGAAAGTTGACGTCAAAGCTAATGCGATCAACAGGTTTTTCTGGTTCTGTGTGGTGGGTAAGGCGTGAGAATGACCTGCGCTCATGAATATCCTTTAATGGTTAATGGCAAGTTACCGTGGCGTCGCCACGGTTACTTTTTCTACTTCAAGAAATATTAGCGAGCGACACCACATTGATCGCAAAATTTCGCATCTGGCTTTAATGCTGAGTTGCATCCGCGACATGTCGTTATTAATAGCAGTGACTTTCCACATTGTTGGCAAAAACGCGCAGACGAGTCATTTGCCATGTTACAACTGTGGCAAGCAACCGTGGTTGTGGCTACCGTTGGTGATGCTGCCCCGGACGTTCCCCATCTATTGTCTATTGGACGAGGTGCATCCTGGCGATATCGCTGATCACCATGGCTACCTCCGTGCGAACTATCGTGACTATTGCCATGCTTGTTACTGTGGCCGCGGTCATGTCCACCACTTAACAGTTTTTCAAAAAAACCCATTTCAATCTCCTCTGATGTGTTGCCAGATTTTCGCTACTCTTCATAAATTTGGTCATGTTTTACTTTAACAGCGTGCTTTTTGGTAAACCTTTGCCAGCCTGGTAAATGGTGCAATACCAGCATGCCGTAAAGCAGTGCTGTCGTTAAACCTGCCAAAACATACATCCCGAACGCGCTGGCCATGCCGATTGACGCCGTGGTCCACAGTGTTGCTGCAGTCGTGAGACCAGCTACACGCTCTTGGTACTGGAGAATGACTCCCGCACACAGAAAGCCAATTCCGGTTACCACCTGCGCCGCTATCCTAGTCGGATCACCAGCAAAAACATGCAATGACACCAAACTAAATGTACAAGCGCCAATTGAGATCGCCATACAAGTACGCACACCTGCGTCGCTGCCTTGTCGTTCTCGATCCCAGCCGATTACTGCTCCCAGAAATGCTGCAAATAAAATGCGTGCAGAAAACAGCAACTCTATCTTCCAATCCATAGGTTCGCTTCCGTCAATGGTTATCTGAATGTTTCCGCAACATTTATCAATTGTGGAATGTTAGATATGAATATTCATTCAGAATTTTAATGAGATATCCTTGGCACTTAATATGGAAGATTTCTAAGCAAATTCTCCATATCCTTAAATTCTTCTTTAACGCGATCAACTTCGTATTCGTACAAAATAGCATTTTCCATAAATTTAGCTCTTTCCACATCCAAATTAACTGTATTACCGTCTACATTGTTCATTTCTTCATTGGTATACAATAATTCGACATTTTTATTGGTTTTTCCATCACGAATTGCTTTTGTGATGTCAAAATCTCTTGCTTTGTACCCTGGCGTATCAGCATTGGCTATGTTGGAAGCAAGAACCATCTGTCGATACTCACGAAGCCCTAAAATACGCTCATGATAGTTTTCTTCGAGTTGTTTTTTTTGTAGATCAAGACCTGGAATGTAAGCTAAAAGTTCAGATTGTGGCAGCTTACTCTGTGAGTCAACTTTCTTACGCAAATTTCCTGTAGTATTTGAGAATTCAGTTTGTTGAATTGAGCTAAGCACTTGACTTAATTGCTCTTGAAATTTGGTTGATGGTGAAATGAACCCATCATTTTTTTTGTTTTCTGGGATCAGCAGTCTGAACTCCGAGCTTACTTTGAAATTGATAGCCATAAAACCTCCCTAGATTTTGGTCTTGATCAAAATTTCTTTCCATTTATTTTCTAATTCTCTATGAGTCGTTCAATTTTGGGGATCAAGTTATTTGTGCAGGTCCCGGAAGAAATTGCGACGTGATCCCTTACTTTAATAAGCATTCCAGGAGGCAACTCAGCGCTAAATATTTTTGTTTGACGTCCCACCAAGCGACGTACCTCGACAAATTTACGGTTCTCGATATCTTCAGTGGTTAAGTGTGATAAACAGCTTGGCCTATTTAGACGAAGATCATCATCGTTATAAATTTTGCTAACGTACGCAGTTCTATGCATTTGTGCGTTAGACAGAAAAGGCAGACTACACCCACTAAATAGCAACAACGAAGCCAAAAGTACAGTCACTAATCGTAAAATTTTACTCATGATGTGCTCCATATTTATTTCAACAACATTAATTGAAACACCCCTCTTAATTCGTTTTTACTACCGAGAAATAAGAGGGATTCAAAACATTTAGGCCTCAATTTCTTTCTTAAAATACGAGGGCGCAAGCTTGTACAGCAATGGCAGTACCAGTAACGTTAATAACGTTGACGAGATAATTCCACCAATAACGACGGTCGCTAGCGGCCGTTGTACCTCTGCACCGGTGCCAGTGGCGATGGCCATAGGAATGAATCCCAATGAGGCGACCAATGCGGTCATCAATACGGGGCGCAGTCTCGTTACTGCACCTTCACTGATCGCGGCATCTACATCCATGCCTTTATCGATGAGTGAACGGATATAAGCAATCATTACCAGACCATTCAATACGGCCACACCAGATAAGGCAATAAAACCGATGCCAGCTGAAATCGATAAAGGAATATCTCGCAACCATAAGGCCACAATCCCTCCTGTCAGGGCGAATGGCACGCCAGTGAAGACTAATAGGCCGTCTCGCATATTGCCAAACATCGCAAAGAGCAGCATAAAAACCAGCACCAACGCAGCTGGCACAACCACTTTCAGACGATTACTCGCTGACTGTAATTGTTCAAAGGTACCGCCCCAGGTCATCCAATAGCCAGTTGGCATGCTTACTTCTTTACGCATGCTCTCTTGGGCTTCATTCACGAAGGAACCAATATCGCGCCCACGGATATTTGCGGTGACAACCACCCGGCGCTTTCCTTCTTCTCGACTGATTTGATTAGGACTCGCCCCCATGGTGACCGCCGCTACATCGCTGAGTCGTACATAACCTGCTTTATCAGGGCTGTTACCGTCTTTGGGCAGGCGAATTGGCAGGCGTTTAATCGTATCGACATCATTGCGCAAGTGATCTGGCAAGCGAACCACGATATCAAAACGACGATCACCTTGAAACATGGTACTCACCGCCTGACCACCGATGGCGTGACTGATGACACCTTGAACATCATTCACATTGACACCTAATCGGGCGATTTTATCGCGATCAATTTGAATGTTAAGCATCGGCAATCCCGTGGTTTGCTCTACCTTTACATCGACCGCGCCATCAACTTTAGAGAGTACCTGAGAGATTTTTTCAGCTGATTTATTCATGGTGTCCATGTCATCACCAAATACCTTCACCGCCACGTCGCTACGCACACCCGAAATCAATTCATTAAAGCGCATTTGAATGGGTTGAGTGAATTCATAATTATTTCCCGGCACCTTGATAACAGCTTCTTGTATTGCCTCGATCAACTCCTCTTTACTTCGTTTTGGCTTAGGCCACTCACTCTCAGGTTTAAGCATGATAAACGTATCTGCAGCACTAGGTGGCATTGGGTCAGTGGCAATTTCTGCTGTCCCAATTTTCGAAAATACACGTTTCACTTCTGGAAACTTTTGAATAGCTAATTCTAAGTCTTCCTGCATTTGTACAGCTTGACCCAAGCCTGTGCCAGGAATGCGTAGTGCCTGCATGGCAATATCCCCTTCATTTAAACTAGGAACAAATTCACTTCCCATACGGGTCAACAACAAACCACTCAAAATGATCGTGGTACCGGCAATACTTAACACCAAGGTTTTACTATGAAGTGTCCAATCCAATAGAGATTGGTAGCGTTTTTGAATACGGCTAATGGCGCCATTTTCTTTTTCAACGATGTTATTACCGATAAATAGTGCGACGGCGGCCGGGATAAATGTCACTGAGAGAACCATCGCCGCAATCAATGCGGCAACCACCGTAAAAGCCATAGGGTGGAACATTTTTCCCTCGACACCTGTCAATGCAAAAATCGGTAAGTACACCACCATGATGATTAACTGGCCGAATAACAATGGTCTACGTGATTCTTTTGCTGCTTCAAACACTTCATTAAGGCGCTCATGCCGCGTCAATAGCCTGCCATGATGCTGTTGTGCATGCGCTAAACGCCTAACGCAATTTTCTACAATAACGACCGCACCGTCGATGATAATGCCAAAATCCAATGCGCCCAGACTCATCAGATTCGCACTCACTTTGTTGCCGACCATGCCAGTGAACGTGAATAGCATCGCTAAGGGAATCACCATCGCCGTAATGATGGCAGCGCGGATATTGCCGAGAAATAGAAACAGAATCACAATGACTAACACAGCTCCTTCGAGCAGGTTTTTCTTCACCGTATTAATCGCTTTATCCACTAATATCGTCCGGTCGTATACGGTATTAACAATGACACCTTTCGGTAAAGAGCGATTGATCTCTTCAATTTTTTCGCTCACAGCGAGCGATACCTTACGGCTGTTCTCGCCAATCAGCATAAACACAGTACCTAGCACGACTTCACGACCATTTTCAGTGGCAGCTCCTGTGCGCAACTCCTTGCCGATCTCCACGTCTGCCACATCTTCGATACGAATCGGTGTTTCATGGATGGATTTCACGATGATTTGTTTAATATCCGCCATAGAGCTGAGCTGACCTGGTGCGCGCACCAAGTATTGTTCACCTCGGCGTTCAATATAGCCAGCACCTATATTGGCATTATTCTTTTCGATCGCTGCAGCGACTTCTTGCCAGGTGACATCGTAGGCAACTAGCTTTTCTGGCCTGGGAGCAACCAAAAATTCTTTGTTATAGCCACCGATGGTATTGATCTCGGTCACACCAGCAACATTACGTAATTGCGGTTTGACGATCCAATCTTGAATCTCGCGAAGCTCGGTGGAGGAGTAAGGCTCGCCTGATGCATTTAAAGCACCAGGTTTAGCTTCGACCGTCCACATCACAATTTCACCCAGACCCGTAGAAATAGGTCCCATCGCAGGCTCGACACCTGCCGGCAATTTTGATTTCGCTTCTTGCAGACGTTCATTAACCAACTGACGCGCGAAATAGATATCGGTACCATCCTTAAATACCACTGTCACTTGCGATAAGCCATAGCGCGAGATCGAACGCGTTTGCTGTAAAGAAGGTAAACCTGCCATGACCGTTTCAATCGGAAAGGTCACGCGTTGCTCTGACTCTAAGGGCGAATACCCTGGTAACACGGTATTAATTTGTACCTGAACGTTAGTAATGTCGGGTACCGCATCGATCGGTAACCGTTGGTAGTTGACGATACCCAGTGCGGCAAAACACAAGGTCACTGCCAACACCATCCATCGATGGTCAATGGAAAAGCGAATAAGTTTCTCAAACATGATTTTTACTTTCTGAAATGAATGAAATGATTCATAAGAAGATCATCTAATTAGGTGTTAATCGTCATGACTTGCTGACGATTTACCCAATTCTGCTTTCATCAGAAAACTATTTTTTGAGACATACGTTTCACCCGCGTGCAGGCCTTTCACTACTTCAGTAAATTTACCATTAGTGCGCCCCAGTTCCACTGGTCGTACTTCGAACTGATCGCCGACTTTGATAAACACACTAGAGACTTCATTGACACTTTGAATAGCTTCGCTGGCGACAACCACCGGCGTGTTCACCGCTGCAGATTGCACGACCAGATTAACTGGCAGACCGGGATACCAAAGTCCTTTTGCATTAGACACCACCAGACGCGCCATCGCACTTAAGGTCTGATCACCGACCACTGAGCCTACATAGCTCACTTTTCCACTGGTACTCGCTTCAAATGCCGTTGCATTGATCATTGCCTTTTGCCCGACTTTGATTTGTCCTAATTCTTTTGCAGGAATAACCGCTTCAACCCACACCGTATCCAGATTGGTCACTGTAAAAATCGTGGCATCTTCTTTCAATACTTGTCCCATGGCGATATTTTTTTCCGTGATGGTGCCGTTAATGGGTGAACGAATTTCTAAACGTGTGAGTGATCCGCCAGTCGTGCCGATAGGAGAATTAGCGCCTAAAGCCGCTAATTTTTGCTCTGCACTTTGACGTGTGATATCGGCTTCTTGCAAGGCGTTTTGTGCAGCTAAATAATCCTGTTCGGCAGAAATTTTTTCTTCCCACAATTTCTTTTCTCGCTCAAAACTCTTTTTCGCTAACGCAAACCGTTTTTGTGCCGCCAGCACTTCACTGCGTTGGTCGGCTAACAGCTGACTGGAAATCACCGCTAACACTTGCCCTTGCTTAACCTTGTCACCGGCATTCACCAAAACACGTTCTACTAATCCCGTCAGACGTGGCACAACATGTACCGTGTTGTCGGCGTTCAGGCGAATTTCGCCTAAGAGTGACATTGTGCTTTGCAATAGCATCGGTCCGGCAACCTGGGTTTCTATCCCGTTATGTTTGCGTTGCTGCTCGCTCATTTGCACTCGACCTTCGATCTGCTCATAGTGAAATTCATAGGTCTTCTGATCAAATGTGGCTTTAATTTTGACATCAAAGGAATGAGGTTCTTCCAGTTCATCCGTACTGGTCAGATAATCCTGCTCTGGTATTAGTCGATACGTCTGGGCTTCCTGACCCAAGCGCTGCACCAAGACAGTGACGTCGCTGGCACCAGGTGCCATAGCTTTGCCATTTTTGTAGGGATAAAGCCGAAAGACCGGTACAGAATCCACTTCAAAAATGGTGACTTCTAACGCATAAGTGCCTTGTGTAAATAGGCGTCCGCCATGTGGACCTTTCTGATCAGGAGCAGCTTCTTCACCCGCTTTTTCTGCATGCTCTCCCGCATGACTGGCTTTATCGTGATCTTCTGTTTTAGACGTCGATTTATTTGAAAATAGGATAGCAATTGCTAAGGCAATGCTGACCACGAGAACGATGCCGACTGCAATCACCTGATTTCGGTATTTGAGCGGCGAAGATGGGGTAAGTTGAGATAAAAATTTCATGGTTATTCCTAAAATGAGTCAGTCGCTGGATAGAATTCAAACGCTTGGTCATTCAGCAGTCTTTGAATATCCGCTGCGGCAAGATGGGCATCACCACAACTACGTAAATATTGTGCTTTCGCAGCCAAGAGAGAGCGCTGCGCATCGAGTACATCTAAGAAATTGAATTTACCGAATTCAAAGCCCTTTAATGCAAGGTCAAAAGCATTTTGGGCATTGGGTAGCATATCTGTTTTACTCAGTTGTGCTTCGTCGATGGCGAAGCGTAGTCGCTGATGGGCTTGCATCAACTCATTACGAACGCGTATCTGTGTCGATTGCAGCTCATCCTTTGCCTTATCCAGACGACTAATGGTTTCCTGCACATTACCTTGATTACGATCGAACAAACTAAGCGGGATAGCGATTCCTACCATTGGTTGTTGTCGCCCGGTCAGTTGTTCCCGCTTTGCACCAAGACTTAGTGTGACATCCGGAATTTGTTTACTGCGCTCCACATCGGCCATCGCTGCGCGTTTTTCCACCTCGATTTTTGCTTTGATGATTTGTGGTGATTGCGTCAGTTGCTTTTCTAAATCCGAGCTATCGGGTAACAAAGGTAAGGTATCGAAACGTCCCAATAATTCAGTTGATTGATTTGCGTTATTGCCGATAACAGATTGCAATCGCTGGCGTGCAATCATTAATTCAGTCTCTGATTTAGCCAGCTCAAGCTGTGCGCTGGACTGCGCCACGCGCGCTTTACTTTCTTCTAACGGCGCAACTTTACCCACGGTGACTTGTTTTTTAGCTGCACTGAAAGCGCGCTGCGTCAGCTCCAGTGACGTGAGCGCCAATCGTTGACGCTCCTGTGCAATCAGTACCTCATTAAAGCGCGTTGTAACGGTGGCACGAATTTCATTTAACATCATGGTGAAGTCGATTTTAGCGATATTCAAACCGCTTTCCGCCACCGATAGTCGGGCACGTCGTTTCCCACCGAGCTCAATTGCCTGATTTACTTGCCACGTGGTACTTCGATTTTCACTGCGAGCATCTTCCATCATCGCAACCAGTTCTGGATTACGTAGTAAGCCTGCTTGACGTAAGCTGGCCTCTGTCGCCGAGATCTCCCTTTTTGCGGCAGCGATATCTGGATGATATTGCTGAGCTAAGCGTACGGCTTCGGGCAAACTTAAACGACCACTAACGACAGTACTGTGCACCATATCTGTCGAAGGACTAGTTGCAAGTATTTGGGTACTCGTTTGATCTTTTGTATGCGTATTGGTCTGTAATGTCTGTGCCACAATGTAAGTGGGTGAAGACGTCAGTAGTACCGCCGCGAGCCACGATAGCGTGGGCGGCAAAAGCAATTTTTGCATGGGACTCCCCTAAAATTATTCCTGAAACTATTCTTAAAACGAAGCAATAGGAAAAATCCGGTCGTGCGTTGTCAGTCCTTGGTATCAGAAAAAAAAGAACTAATGAAGAGTGACAATCAATTGGCGCCGGATTAGACGACGCACATCCACTTGGGACGTTCAGGCTCTGCCAAGAATGGCATGGGAGGTTGAGGGAAACTAAAGCGATCCGTATCTTGGAGTGCAGACAAATTCAAGGGATTTATCTGTAATTCGGCTGCCATTGAAGAACCATGATGGCAGGTGGCGCAATCTGGATGCGACACAGATTTTTTACTACTGGTTTTATCCTTTTGATCCTCATGACCGGATGTTTGATGTTGATGAGGATGATGCCCAAAATGTTGGGTGGATTGATCTGTTTCATGTTGACAAAATGCACTTGCCGCCGTCCAACTTAGTTGGAAGGTGAGCGCAATGACTAACATGAAGATCCATTTTTTACACATAATGCGAATTATATACCTCATCGGTTTTTCTACTAGATTACAAATTTGTTATCTAGGTTTGCGATTTAGCAGTAAGCTTGGGGACAGCAGGTAGTTTGACTAAACGTAAGCCGTTAAAAATGACCAACAGGCTTGCTCCCATATCGGCAAAGACTGCCATCCAAAGGCTGGCCGAGCCAAACACGGCGAGTACCAAGAAAATTACTTTAATCCCCAGCGCTAAACTAATGTTTTGTTTCAGAATGCGGGAGGTACGTTGACTCAATTGAATAAACTGAGGAATCTTACGCAGATCATCATCCATTAACGCCACATCGGCTGTTTCCAATGCCGTATCCGTCCCCGCAGCCCCCATCGCAAATCCAATATGGGCTTTGGCTAGCGCGGGAGCATCATTGATACCGTCTCCCACCATGCCGACGCGACCATATTGTGCTATCTCTTGATGAATGGCCGCTAACTTATCCTCAGGTAATAAATCCCCACGGGCGTCGTCGATACCGACAAGCCGGGCAATTGCCTTGGCCGTGAGTGTATTGTCACCAGTTAACATGACAGTATGTACTCCCATCGCATGCAGCTCTGCAATGGCTTGACGGCTGGTTTCACGAACCGTATCGGCAACAGCAACCATCAGTAGTGGCGTCGTCTCATTACAGAGAATTACCACCGTTTTTCCATCACTTTCGAAGGTGCGTAAAGTGTCTTCAAGGCTCGTGTTGCAGATACCCAATTCTTCGACTAAGCGGTGATTACCCAAATAAAACCATTGATCACCGATGCGTGCTTTCACTCCACGCCCCATCAAAGCTTCAAACTGAACTACTTCAGTAAGAGGTAAAGTGGTAAATTGCGTTTGCCAGTAGCGGCTGATGGCACCCGATACAGGATGGTCCGATCGTATCGCTAGGCTTGCGGCCAGCTGCAATTGGGCGTTGGTATCACCTTGAAGCAGCGTGACATCAGTGACGCTTGGCTTACCCAAGGTAATGGTGCCGGTCTTATCCAGTGCAATCACTTTTAAATTGCGCCCATCCTCCAGATAGACTCCACCTTTAATTAAAATGCCCGCTTTGGCTGCTGCCGCTAACCCGCTGACGACCGTCACCGGTGTTGACACCACTAGCGCACAAGGGCAAGCGATCACTAATAACACCAGAGCCTTATAGACCCAAACAGACCACGGTAATGCAAAAAAGACAGGCGGTACTATCATGACTGCCAATGCCAACAAGAAGATCACGGGCGTATAAATTTTAGCGAATTGATCCACGAAACGCTGGGTGGGTGCACGACTTGCTTGCGCTTCTTCAATGCGAACAATAATTCGTGCCAATGCCGAATCTGCTTTTAGGGAAGTGACACGATAAAGAAAGGAGCCGCTTTGATTAATGGTTCCAGCAAAAAGTTGATCGCCGATATTTTTCGCGACTGGCATACTTTCTCCTGTAATCGGTGCCTGATCAACAGCGGATGCCCCCTCAATCAAAATGCCATCCAACGGAATGCGCTCTCCAGGTGCCACCCGTAGAATCGCATCAATTTGAACTTGGTCGGTTTCTACGGTGAACCAGCTACCATCAGTCTGCCTTACCGTCGCTTGTTCAGGTGCCATCGCCATTAATCCCCGAATCGCATTGCGCGCACGATCTAAGGATAAGGCTTCGATCATTTCTGACAGGCTGAACAAAACCATGACCATTGCCGCCTCTGGCCATTGTCCTATGATGACGGCGCCCGTGACAGCGATTGCCATCAGAGCGTTAATGTTTAAATTGAGATTAGTGAGCGCGATCCATCCTTTTTTATAGGTGCCTATACCGCTTACCATGATGGCAAACAAGGATAAAACAATTACAGCCCAACTTGATTCATTGCCACTTACCCAGGCGATCACCTCCGCAGCTACGGCACTGGCAATTCCCAAGCCCGCTAGCCACCACGATTTATTTGAGATGGTGGGTGCATTGACATTTTGCTTAGATTGTTCCGTTGCATTAATCAGCTCGGCTTGCATGCCGATGTCTTGTAAAGCGCTTTGAATCGACTTGTCATCAACAAGATGATGCTTGACTGTGAGTTTGCGCTCTAATAAATTAAAGCTCAGTTGAGCAATGTCTTTGATGGATGCCAGCTTTTGGCGAATCAGCGCTTCTTCCGTTGGACAATCCATATTCGCTATTCTGTACACTACCGATCTTGTGCCAACAGAGGACGATGAGTCAGGTAAGATTGTGCTCACTTGTGGCGTGTCTCCGCATCCACAAGCTTGTTTATCTATGGCGCAATCGGATTGCTGTTCAGTTGCTAATGACATAAAAACTCCATGAGGCGTATAGTGCTATTTAAAACCCTGTAGTAGGTATAGGGTCAAGCGTTATTTTGCGATAAGGATGAATCAGATGGAATTAAAAATTGGAGAACTGGCGAAACGTTCAGGTTGTCAGGTCGAAACCATCCGGTTTTATGAGAAAGAAGGACTACTCCCACCGGCTGTACGCTCGGATGCTAATTATCGGTTGTATGGTGATGATCATGCTGAGAGGTTACAGTTTATCCGCCACTGCCGCTCATTAGATATGACTTTGCATGAGATTCGTCAACTTCTGCAATTTAAAGATGCACCACAAGTAACCTGTGTCGAAGTTAATCAAATTTTAGATAAACATATTGACCATGTGGCGCATCGTATTAATGAATTGACTGGGTTGCAAAAGCAACTCACGCATTTACGTAGTCTTTGCGATAATCCGACCGCTGGTAAAGATTGCGGAATTTTGCACAATCTTGCTACGACGGAAGGATTGCCAACTAAAAAATTGGGTAGCCATGGTGGAAACTGTCATTGAATAAAAGTTTTGGCTTATTTAGGGCAGATCCTCATTGGCACCGGAATTATTATCGCTAAGAACAAGTCGTAACCTATTTTAATATTGGGATTAATTCGTGATTATATTTCTTGATTTTGATGGCGTATTGCATCCAGAACCTTGCTACGACCAAAATCAGTTATTTTGTTTTTTGCCGAGATTGGAAAAAATCCTACACGAATTTCCGCACGTAAGCGTCGTGGTCAGCAGCACGTGGCGAGATACACGATCACTCGACACACTACGCGATTTCTTTGATGTTGCGATTCGCCATCGGATCATTGGTGCGACGCCTCATTGGCGTGAGCGTGCTGAATTATTTGAGGTGATTGGCTATCAACGCCAAACTGAAATTGAAGCGTGGTTACGTGATTCGGGTGAGCCATGGTTACCTTGGATAGCGATTGACGACAAGCCCTATTTATTTCGCCCATTCTTATCCAATTTAATCAAGACAGAATCATCAAGCGGATTTGACGAAAATGCGGAAATAAAGTTGCGCACTTTGTTGGCAGGCTCTTAGTAAAGCTGCATTCAATCACCAATCTCTATTTGATGAGCGCTTTTTCAAAGCTGTAAAAGCTCGCTAATTCCCCGAGATTTTTTTCTTATGATGATTTTGTTCCGCGATCGACTGAATAATAATTTCTAATCCTTCATGTGGGTCAGCATCGATGGCCTGACAATACTTGATGAATTCTACAAGTTCGATCTTCTTTCGATCCTGCTCCATTTTCCCAACACTGGTGAAGTGGGCTCCAATCATTGGTGCAAGTTCACGTAAAGTGAGCGCAGAGACGGAACGTCTTTGCTTCAACCAAGCGCGAAGCTTTTCATAATGAGGTGAGTATGAGGAAGTTTGCATGGTAGAGATATTTTCGAAGGACAAGGGCAAATAGGTGAGTGTCTTAGCTTTGCTTATGAATTATGGAAATCAGGAACTATCCGGCAAAAAACTGAAAAACAACCCGCAGAAACATGGTTTGAAAATGATGATGCGGATGGATTCGAAGTTTTAGAACATTGCGTGATGAGTGGAAATAATGCCATCATTTTGCTCTACTTGACGGACGCTGAAATGTTCGATGATAGATTTGAATATAAGGGCGTAATGCTGGCTGGTAGCTGTATAACGTATACTATCTATGAAAATTTTGAATTCTTACATTAAATCAAATAGTTACTATACTTTTTGCGGATTTTTAAGGAATCCTAGCCGCCCTCAATACCGACTTGATACATCAAAACACATGTCTAGCCCGCACAAGTAATCAGTGTTTAAAAGGTATAAGCAAAAAGAAACTTTTACCTTTTCGAGGGACTGGGCACAAATAGCCTATATGGAAATTGCCATTAAATTGCAACGACATATTACTTTCAGTGTTATGGACGGTTTTTATCCGTATCTCGGCACGCCCCCTCATTACTGGCTTTATCTCTGCGTACTCCCAACAAAGGCCGATTTAATTTTGGCACAGCGCGTGGCGAGATGGTGAGATGGTGAGATGGTGAGATGGTGAGATGGTGAGATGGTGAGATGGTGAGATGGTGAGAAAATCTTCCCCGAAAGTGTAAAAAGAGAGATCGATTCCCCATGAAAAATCACTTCAAGAACTGAACAAACTGGGCCGATTGAGAAGCGATTAGGTATCTAATTTTACAGTTTTGGGGGATGGGCAAATTTAACCAACTTTGAAAAGTACTGATTTCTTTTAAATCACATATTTGGTTGATTTTTGCTGTTTGTTAGCCGAATCCCTGCCAATCCTCTGAACTGGCTAAGTGATGCCACCTTGGTCGGAATCGCTCGCGAAGCGATCTAGACTGTACAAATCAGTTATCTCATTTCCCATCTGAAAATTTCCGAGCAAGTGGATATTCCGGCTGTTTTTCAGATTGGCAAATGCTATCCTTTGGGACACGGACTGAGTCTGGCCAACAACCACAGTTCGTCCTATTAATTGTCTAGCGTAAATGCGCCAGCTGAGTAAGAAGTCTTCGCTACACCATGGGTTATCATCAAACTACCTGAAGGAGGAAGAACTTGGAATTTAAGAGTCACAATGATTTTGATACTTTTCAACGGCACGTGCGCTTCGAACGACGGTATGTTCACACCGCGCCTGTGGTGGAATTTCTCGCTGCATTAACGGCGACGCTACCTGGACGTACACGTTCGCTATCCAAAGGTGTCGTGCTTTGTCGAGCCCAGATTGGCTATGATGAAGATCATATTGAAGGCGACGTTATCATCACCGGATTTAGCGAACAGCGTATGAAACCGAACCATGAATTCTGTGGTGAGGGTCGAGCTAATCCTCGTGGTATCGCCTATCTCTACCTTTCCAACCATTTGGATACGTGTATGGCTGAAATGCGACCACAGCGTGGACAAATGCTTTCGGTTGCGCAGTTTGAAGTTCAACGAAACTTACATTTAGTTGATTGCTATTCAGTTGAGAAGGAGTTTGGCGATATTGAACTAATCTTTTCCCCTCCAACCACGCAGGAAGGGATTAGCAATGCCATTTGGTGGCAAATCAATCAGGCATTCAGTCGTCCAATTTCGCGCGGAGACACTAGCTCGGATTACATTCCGACTCAAATTCTCGTCGAGTTTCTCCGCCATCATGGTTTTGATGGTGTATGTTTCAAAAGCGGATTAGGAGAAGGTCATAATTTCGTGTTGTTCGATTTGACCGCAGCAGAGCTGATCAATTGCGGGGTGTATGACGTCAAGGCAGTCAAATATGAATTCGGAGAATGCGCAAATAGGTATTATAAGAAGAGACACTTAGAGAATCATTCCTAATTTGCACTAGCTGTTTCGTCCGAATAGAGTCTTGAATGAGTTGACTTAAAACTCAGAGAATTAAGCAATAAATCTGGTTTGACCAATTCAAATAGTGTATCAAACTACACTTTTTGAATGTAAAAGTGTAGTTTGATACACCATCAGTGGAAAAAGTCCATCACGTCATTCTACTCAAGCAGAAGTTTACACTTCAATAAAAAAGCCAAAAGCGTTTAGACACTTTTGGCTTTTTCTACTACATGCTGCGAACAACTTAATTCCACACTTTAACCCAACGGCTCGAATAGTATTGGTGGATTTTTTTTGCCAGTTTGTTTTTGAAACCCAGACGAAAGTTCAATTTGCCTCTCTTTACTTCTGACTCAAACCATGATCAAGCGCGCCTGATAGACATGGTGAAGGCGACGCCAGAATTGATGGCGATGCTCAACGCCGCGCATCAATTGCGTTTGCCATCATGGGCTATCGCGGCCGGTGCAATACGTAATTTGGTTTGGGACGAATTACACGGTTTTGCGGTGCGAACGCCATTGCACGATGTCGACTTGGTATTTTATGATGACAGTCTGGATAGGGAAGAAGAATCTGCGCTTATTCATACCGCACGACAGGATTTGCAGCACCATTTTCCAGCGCTGGAATGGGATTTGGTAAATCAAGCGAGTGTGCATTTGTGGTTGCAACAGTTTAATGAGTCCAAGGTGCAAGCCTTTGCCAGTCTGGAGGAAGGTATCGCGTCTTGGCCCGAGACTGCAACTTGCGTTGGGGTTTATCTGGATGCGCAACAGCAAATTCAGGTGTTAGCACCGCACGGCTTAGAGGATTTATTTAGCTTGCGAGTACGCCACAATACGACAGGGGTTAGTAAGGCGACTTATTTGGCGCGTTTGCAGGCTAAGCGTTTTCTAGCAAGGTGGCCACGGTTACAGATTCTTCTCTAATTTTGTAATGAATAAAAATGTAGAGAGACTATTGCAGCATGGATCAATTATTTCGTTTTAGCCGTATCACGGTAGGATTGCATTGGATTATCGCCATCACTATGATGGCTTTGCTTGGTGTCGGCCTATACATGGTCGAGAATGAGGTTTGGCACCTCTACCATCTTCATAAGTCGATAGGCATTTTAATTTTCCCTGTGGTCTTATTGCGCGTGTTGTGGCGTCTCAAAACCGGTTGGCCAGTCGCCTTGACCGCTCAGGTCAAATGGCAGCAAACCATTGCTCAAGTAGCGCACTATATCTTGTTGATCATCACGGTTTTAATGCCAATATCAGGCATGATTTTTTCCGCCGCATCGGGCCATGGCTTTGGCATATTTTCATGGGAAATTTGGCCGTCCAATCCCTCGTTAAGCAAGCCCGGTGAGGTTGATGTGCGCAGTGTGTTCTGGAGCGATCTTGGACACGGCGGACACGAATTATTGGGCAATCTATTACTGCTAGTGCTGCTACTGCATGTACTGGGCGCTTTGAAACATCATTTGATTGATAAAGATGGTGTTCTCAAACGCATGTTGGGTATGCGCGTAGGGTAAGCAGCGATATAGGTCATGCTGCTTGCAGGTCAATGCTGCGCCAGAACTTCTTTCACGGCGGCGATGTAACGTTCACTAATCGGAACTTGATCGCCGCAACGTAACATCATTCGGTAGTTATTATCGGCAGCGACATGAATGCTGGCGATTTGATCCTTACGTATGATCGTGCTGCGATGTATGCGCAAAAAAATGGCGGGATCTAAATGTTGTTCTAAACGAGCCATTGAGGCTCGATACAGGATGGCGCGTGTCTCGGTATGGAGCTGCATGTAGTTGCCTTGCGCTTCTATCCACAATACATCTGAGAGCAACACCGTTTCTATTTTTCCGACAGAGCGTACGCTGACTTGTTGCCAGTATTTTTGTGTTGCCAGCGCTTTATTATTTTCATCTTCAACATAGTGCTGTAATGCCTTGCCATAGTTGGCTTGCTGGTGCAAGGCTAGCATACTTGCGGCACGTTCTAATGCCTGCGCGAGTCGTGTGTCATTGAGTGGTTTTAAAAGATAATCGAGTGCGTGCAATTCAAATGCTTCAATCGCATGCTCATTAAAAGCCGTCACAAAAATAATTAAGGGTGGCTCGGCGTGCTTAGATAATTCTTGCGCTAATTGTAGACCCGATTCGCGAGGCATTTGTATATCTAAAAAAATCACATCCATGTTTTGAGTGGCGAGTACGAGGCGTGCGTTGCTCACGCTTGAAGCTTGGGCTGCGATCACCCAATTCTTATGTTCTTCGATCGCATATTGTAAATTTTTTCGACCTAACTCTTCGTCATCGACAATCAAGGCACGGATAGTTTTGTTCATAGTTGAATCTCGGGTCGATGTAGCGGTATCGTGATGACGACACTGAAATTTTTATCGCTCTCCTTGATTTCCATGTTGGCGTCATCCTTATACATCATCTCTAAACGCAAGCGTGTTTGTGATAGACCCAGACCCAATCCGGGATTTTTTACTGCGTCTGCATGTAAGCGATTATCGATCTGTATTGTGACCCGATCTGCATTGAGGCTTAATTGCATGCGGATTTGACTGTGCTCTTCATGGCAATCGAGATCGTGGCGTAAGGCATTTTCTATCAAGGGTTGAAGTAGCAATGGCAGACAATCGCCATGCAAGATAGCAGGCGTAACAACGTCAATCATGACTTCTAAGCGTTCACCATAACGCAATTGTTGAAGCGCCAGATAATCGCGTATGAAATCGAGTTCATCCTTAAAGCTGACCCAATCCTTCTTGCTTGCCGTCAGGGCGTAACGCAATAAATCACTGAGCCTATGTATGCCTGACAAAGCGACAGATTTTTCATTGGTTCTGACTAAGGCACTGATGGCATTGAGGGCGTTGAAGATGAAGTGGGGTTCTAGTTGTTGACGCAGGCTGCGTAGACGTTGTTGTTCTAGCGCGAGATCTAGTTGGAGATACGCTGTCTGGGTCTGCTGCAAGATAGCATTGCGTGCTTGTGCTATATGCCAAATGCGGACGGCGATCACCACAGTAAAAGTACCAGTGAACCATGCATATTCTAAAAACCAAGTGAAATTGCTGTTTTGCGTGAATCGTACTAAAAAGCTCTGCAGTGTGTGCTCATCCGCCATTTTGAGCCACTTTGGGATCGTGATATAGAGTATGTGCAGAGGGAAGAAACTCAAAGATAGTAACAAGTACAGTCGCATAATAAGACCCGCACTGGCAATTTGTGAAGGGTATTTTTGCAAAAAGTGATGCAAGAAGCTGCTTAAGAAAAATAGTGGGACGTGCCCATTTATCCAAGACAACCAGATATTTAGAAACTGGACTTCGCTCTCATTGCGCAAGATATCTTGATAGTTTCCTGCTGCACCTATTGTGCAGATGCCCAGCCAGATCAACAAATTAATGCCAAGGATCTTGAACCAAGATGTGCTTGAGTCAATTGGTATTGCCGTGGAAGGAATGCGGGTATTCATGGCAGGAAGTATAACGTGCCGTATGACAACTGAAAATAGTGAGGCAAATTTTTAGTCACGCGCTTTTACTGCTTCATCACTCATCACTTAAATTTACCGATAAGACTTTTCATAATCATAGATATTAAAAGACGCGCAATATCGCTGTAATGAGGCGCGGAGAAGCGTTCTGTCGTTGGCGATGCTCTTGCCTATAGTATTGTGCTTGAGTTAGGGTCAGTTAGTTGGACTAAGTCCTGTGTGTCGAGGGTGATCTAATAAGGAGTCAGTGATGGCAATTGTTTTAAAAGTTAATGGACAGAGTAGAAAATTGCAGTGTGAATCTGAGAAACCCTTGCTGTGGGCTCTACGCGAAGATTTAGGACTCACTGGCACGAAGTTTGGCTGTGGTGCAGCACTATGTGGAGCATGTACGGTGCACGTTAATGGTAATGCTATGCGTAGTTGTGTGGTGCCGGTGCAAGTGGTTGCTGGTCGAGACATTACGACCATCGAGGGACTTTCGAAAAATCGTAGCCATGTATTGCAACAAGCCTGGATTACACATCAAGTGCCACAATGCGGTTACTGCCAGT
This sequence comes from Undibacterium sp. GW821-FHT11H02, assembly GCF_058808015.1. NCBI lineage: Bacteria > Pseudomonadati > Pseudomonadota > Betaproteobacteria > Burkholderiales > Oxalobacteraceae > Undibacterium > Undibacterium sp. GW821-FHT11H02. The sequence continues at coordinate 49,638 of NZ_JBXARG010000022.1, forward strand.
CTGGTATGATTTTGGCTGCGGCCGCATTGCTGAAGCAAAACCCCCATCCTAGTGATGCCGACATAGATTTGGCGATGACGAATTTGTGTCGTTGTGGCACTTACACCCGGGTACGCGCAGCGATTCATACTGCTGCCAAAAACCTGCACGCGCTCCATCTGACAGAAAAACTGGAGGAGCGAGTATGAATTCACCGGACTCTCTCAGTCGTCGCCAATTTATCGTCAGCAATCTAGCGGTAGGGAGTTGGTTACTCGGCGTTACCGCGTTTCCTGTACCGTCCGACGCTGTTGCGCAGGGTGCTGTGAGCCCGAAGTTAAATTCGCCATTCGATTTTTATTTGAAATTTGATAAAGAGGGAGTGGTAACCGCTTATACGACGGTCACTAATTTAGGACAGGGTACGCACGTCCTTGTCGCCCAGATTGTGATGGAAGAATTAGGACTGGCAATGCATCAGGTCAAGGTTGAACATGCATCTGTGATCAAGGCATATCATCAACAATTTCCGCAAGGGATTACGACCTTTGCCAGTGTTGGGTTTCGACAAGCGCGCTTGACGACGGCACCGGCAGCGGCAGCGGCACGTGAGATGTTAATCGCCGCAGCGGCACAAATCTGGCAAGTGAGTCCAGCCGAATGTTCGGTCGAGAATGCGAGCGTTCAGCATCAAGCCAGCCAACGCTCATTGCCGTTTGTGCAGTTACTCGATTTGGCGGCAACTCAAGCGGTACCACAAAAACCGAAAGTGAAATCGCCGAAAGAATGGACGGTATTAGGAAGATCCTTGCCGCGTCCCGACATTGATGCGCGTGTCGATGGTAGTGTTAAATTCGGTATTGATATTAGTCTGCCGGGAATGCTGTATGCGACTGTGATCCATGCGCCACGTTTTGGTGAAACTTTGATAGGCGTGGATGTGAAGCCAGCGATGAAAATTAAAGGCGTTCGCAAAGTGGTTCGCCTGCCGAATGCGGTGGCGGTGATCGCGACAAGCTATTGGATTGCCCAGAAGGCTAGTCAGCAATTAAAACCTGAATGGAAGGCAGCGCCGCAAGAGCGACTGTCTAGCCCTATCATATTGGAGAGGCTGCGCGATGCTATTCGTGCTGGTGATGGCATGGCGGCGCCCGGGCAACCGACCACAGCCGCCGCTGTGGATCAGGCACTAATGCAAGCAAACCAGGTGATAGACACGGAATTTGAAGCCCCATTTTTAGCGCATGCGCCGATGGAACCATTGAATGCGACGGTTGAAGTGAGTCAGCGTGGCGCGCAAGTATGGTTATCAACGCAAAGTCAGACAGATACGCAACGTGGTATCGCGCAAGCTTTGGGGATGCAAACTGAACAAGTCACGATTCATACGCAAAATGCTGGTGGTGGTTTTGGTCGACGGCTAGAACAGGACTTCGCAGTTGAAGCGGCACTGATCGCGAGAGAAGTCAATGTGCCCGTGAAAACAATTTGGTCACGCGAAAATGAGTTGCGGTCTGGTTATTATCGACCCATCACGAGTGCGAGGATCCGTCTGGCACTCGATGCACAAGGTTTACCTAGTGCTATGCGCACCGATCTGGCTGGTCCTTCCTTGCTCGCTTACACCAAGGTGACAAATAGCCCTTTAGATGAAGGCTTTGATTGGACCACCATCATGGGCATTCATGGAAATTCGTATACACTTCCTTTGCATCATGCGCGCTGGTCGAACGTCGATTTTGCTGTGCCATGCGCTTATTGGCGTTCGGTTGGTTATTCGCAGAATGTGCATTTTATCGAACACACTTTAGAGTTAGCTGCGCGCCTGAATAAGCAAGATAGTCTTGAGTTTCGTCGTCGACTTCTACAAAATAATCTCAAAGCACTGGCATTTATGAATGCGTTTGCGGAACGTGCTCAATGGGATAGTCCAATGCCAGCCACCCATTTTCGTGGCTTCGCGATGAATGGTTATGGAAAACGTTTGTTTAGTGCCCATATCGTTGAGATCGCTGTTGTTGAACCTGGCAAGTTTCGCTTGGTGAAAATTTCTGCGGCGATTGATCCCGGCGTTGCTGGCAATCCTGCTGCGATTGAACATCAAATACAAGGTGGTACTTTATTTGGTTTAAGTGCTGCCGTGTTTGGCGAAATTACTTTTAAGGATGGACAGGTAGTACAGGGTAATTTTGATTCTTATCGCCTGATCACGATGGCACAGACACCACCGATAGAAGTTTTTGTTTTGGCGAATGGCGAAATGCCTCAAGGTGTCGGTGAAGAAGGACCACCGTCAGTCATTGCTGCGCTAGCAAATGCCTTGTTAAGGGCTGGTGGAAAGCCAGTGAATAAACTACCATTGCATCATTCTGGTTGGGAGCTACTGGACGCTTGAGATGCGTTTTGGGAATGATGCAAAACGATAACGAAAGCAGTGCATCGTGTCTACGATAAGAAGTCGGACATTTGGCAATCAAAAGTGTTTACTATAAAAGTTAAGGAAAGATGAAGTTCATGCATCTTCAGCACATGACATTCACCAGCATTTCTAATTTGACTCATATCACTAGTAAGCGAGGACGCTTTACCGAGTTTAGTTTCACTTCGATTCAGGCCAATTTCATTGGGGCGCGTGCGTTCGGCCACTTGCATCCGAAATTGGGAGATAAGCTGACACTGGTGATGCCTGGGCCGGAGCAATGGCGTGATATTTACGGTTGGTTTGACCACCACAGTAAAGCCATAGTCATGCCAATTTATGCGACGCAACTCCTGGTACTTAGCCTCATCAGTTTCTTTTCTGTCGTCATGCTATTCGTGCTCTTTGCTGCTGCTAGTCTTTTGCCCATGTCGTGGTGGCATGTGCCAATTCTCGCTGGGGTGATGCTGGTCGCTGGTACTTGGTTTGTTGTAATGAAAAAGTTTTGGCTGGTGCATCGGGCTCGTAATTTATTGCTTGAATTGAACCCAAATTTTCCATTAGGCGCACTTACAGTGCTATTTGCGTGCTGACAGCGCATTTTCGGCCATTTTTGTTGCTCTTCGTTGCCAATAGCCAGCTATTGGCGTCTCATTCGCATCAAAACTGTCTCGAAAAGTGCATCTGTCATCATCGCAAATCCTAATGGAAAATCTGGGTTGAAGCAGACCCTCAATGCTCCTGGTCGTGTAGATTAATTTGTGCGTAGTTTGCATTTCTAATTCGGGTGAATAAAATGGATCAGACCGTGAAAGATTTACTAACTGCTTTTGAAATGCATGACGTAGGTCGCATCGCGGCGATCTTAGATGCTGGCTTTGACCCCCACACCAAAGTCCAAGGCAAGTCGCTGGTCAATATCTTGATCGAGATGTATTTCAGGTCAGATCGGTTCACGTCTTGTTTGGAGATACTACTGGCACGCGGTGCGCGTTTAGACGATCCAAAAATCACGCCAGTTTTATTGAATGAACCAGATGCATTAAGCTTGGCAGTCAATCTTGACCCCAGTCTGTTGGAGCACAGAAGCTCCCTAGTATCGGCTTTTACACCCTTGACTGGTGCGACGCTATTGCATATCGCAGCGGAGTTTGGACACTTGGCAGTCGCACGTAAATTGTTGGAACTGGGCGCAGCGGTCGATGCAAGGGCGGCGTTCGATCGTCATGGTTTGAATGGCCATACTGCCTTGTTTCATACCGTCAATTCGAATGCCAATCGGTCTGCGCCCATCATGCGCTTATTATTGGATGCCGGCGCCCGGCCGGACTTACTTCTCAATGGTATTACTTGGGGCCAAGGTTTTGAATGGGAAACCACGTGCTTCGATATCACGGCAATCTCCTATGCGCAGATGGGCTTGTTGCCGCAAATGCAGCGTAAGGAATCTGATATTTATTCCAACGTGAAATGCTTGTTACAAGCGACTGGGAGATGCGTGCCTGAACTGATAAATATACCAAACCGCTATCTCAATTAGTCGCTTGTTTCTTAGTTAGAAACAGCGCGAACGAACTTAGCTTAGGTACTCACAAGAAAATCAATCACGATCTCACCTGGTTCGCGTGAGATATACGCCATTTTAATTTTGTCGCCAAAATGATCACCGATTTGATGGAGTAAAGGAATTGGGTCGTGGTCATTGCAAAAGCGCATGGTTTCTCCGGCCTGTAAGGCGGATAGGGCGCCGAAAATCGCGGCATGGCGAAAGCGCTTAGCGACACCCCGTGCATCAAATGCATAAATGCCTGCGTTGGAAATGGGGCGTGAACAATCGTGTGACATAGGTTTTCTCTTTCAATTTGCTAGAAACGGTTAGGTCTGTGATCACTATCGCGTTAAAAGTGTTGGCGAGGATCAGTTCAGGTTCCAGCTTAAAATGAAGTAGGGAAAAGCGGTGATGGAAAAACCATTTGGCCTTGGTTTTACTTGATGCGGGTCAGTTTTTTCTTGGGCGATCTGGGGGCTACGTCATCTTAAGCGATGGTTCTGCTATGTTTGCACCTACGTTTGCATTCGCGCTTTGGTTCGCGTTTGTATGGCTTCCTCCACGCATTCACTCACTGGCAGGTAAGGTGAACCAGAATACGCTGCCACCGTCATAAGAGCGTTCGTAGCCAGCATTGCCACCTAGTTTTTCAGCGATGCGTTTGACGATTGATAAACCCAGTCCATGGCCTTCGGCCGCTTGTTCATCAAAACGGACAAAACTGTTGAAGATGGCTTTTTGCTGTACATCTGTTAAGCCTTCGCCATAGTCTTTTACCCAGCATTTGACCATCCCTGGTCCTGCTGGTGCGGCACCTAGCTCTATCCTAGGATTGTCACCACCGTACTTAATCGCATTGGATAAGAAATTAGACCAGATTTCTTCTACCCATTGTTCGTAGCCATAGGCGTTCGGCCAAAATTGACCGAGTTCAATATGCGCATTGCGTTGATCGGCAAAATTTTGTAATTGTTTGCAGGCTTCAATGGCCGTTTGTTTGAGATTGAAACTCATACTTGGTATGGTTTCATTTTTTCGGATACTTGATAACAGTAATAGTGAGTCAATAATCGTATGCATTTTTTTTGCGGAATTTTGTATGCTTAAAAGCAGAACACTGCTCTTTTCCGCGCTCAATTGTAGTTTGTCTGCGCTTAATAAATTAGAGGCGCCGATTAAGTTAGTGACCGGCTGTTTTAAGTCATGGGCAACGGTATGCGCGTAGGCATCTAGCTCGTGATTTTGCTGTATCAACTCCTGTGATTGTGCTTCTAATTGAGCCGTTTTTTTCTGCAGGTCGGCAGTTCTTTCGCTGACCAATTGTTCTAATTGTTCGCGGTGTATTGCCAATTCTCTGTCCAGTCGGTTACGTTGAGCGATATCTTCGCGAATACTCGTGCGCATTTGATTGATCGCAAAAACGACGGTGTCTAGTTCATCTTGTGATGTATTCGGGCTGCGGTCTAAGGTCAGCTCTTGTTCCAGATGGCTGAGGTCAAGCTTTTGTACATAATTCGCCATATTTTTCAAATGGCGAATGATCCAAATGCGCAATAAAAACAGGATAAACAACGACGACAACATTAAGGTGATCGTGGTGGTTATTGCGATCGATTTGGCTGTTTCTATCAAGTCTTTCTGAATTTCGAGATCGAATAAATCAACTTTTAATTCACCCATGATAAATTGTTCGTCTCCTTCGGAATGGACAATTTTAAAGCTGCGACTATACAAGGCGTTTTCGAACGCAGGGTGTTGACGACTTTCGACTTGGTGAATTTCATCTTGTAAGCTGAGTCGCCCTACATCGGGTATTTTGGCGATACCATCGAGCAAGGCATTGACCCTGGCTGGATCTACCGACCACATGCCAGCAGCCAGGCTAGGTAAATAGCTCGATTCGATTTCCTTGAAATGCTGTTGTACATCTTTGAGGGCATCGCGATAAGCGCGATAGATCTGTATTCCAGAGACTGCCAGTGCCACCACTAGCGTATAGAGCAATATCGCCACGACGATGCGAGTGCTAAGACTACGAGTAGGGATAGACTGGGACGAGAAGGAAGTGGATGTGAGCATAAATTAGAGGGCGTGAATACCTTAAAAACCGCGTTCTGGTGAAAACCACAGGTCATTTTGATTAATCGGCGTAGCTTTTGTTAGCAAGGGGTTTTGCAGTCGTATCACGGCTCTGTTTGCAAAGTCTGCATGTCGAATGGCATCGCCAAAGTGATGTAAAAATAATTGGCGCATGCTGCCGTCTTGGATCGCAATTCTCAAACCTTTCTCTATCGCTGCAGCCAATTCATGTTTGTCTTTTTTGACAAAAAAATACAGTGGAGCCGGGTAGAATAAAATCCATTTTGGCGCAACGGCTAAGCCCATCGCTGGGCGGGTGGCGATTTCTATATCAATTTCACTGACAGCACGTGGAAAGTACTGAATACGATTGAGTTTAAGCATCTGAAATAGACCTTCATAGCTGGAACTGGGGCTGACTATGAAGCCATTACTCTGCAAGATGGGGAGGTCTGGCCAATCATGACCTTGGCCTGCACGCAGTTTTTTTAATTGTTCAGGGTCTTTGAGACGCGAGAATAGTTTGCTATTTTTTTCGTCTATCAGTAATAAGCGCCAGCCCAGTAATCCCCGGTCTATAGGAATGCGTATCGGTAATAAACTAGCTTCACGCTCGGGTGTGGTGAAAGTCCAAACGACATCTAAATCTAGTCCCAGTTCGACATGGCGCAGTGTGCGCCATTGCGGCATATCGCGCTTACTGGGTTTGGTTTGATACTCTGCGCCTGATTTTTGTAAGGCTAATTGCAGTAATTGAATAGGATAGAGCCCACGTTTGTCACTGGCCATTGATTCGGCCCAGGCGTAAGTGATGGTCTGACTGGCGTAGGCGTTTATGGGGTTGAAGCCGACTAACAGAAATAGGATGGCTGTGATCCAGATTCGGCGGTGTTGAACGTTCAATTTCATGTCAACTGGTAGTAAATTAAAAACGATCTTGGTGTCGTCAAACTAACAGTAGGATAAGCGTTAAAAGTGCGTCGTGTTGTCTTTAAAATATTCAGGTGACTAAGAGTTTTCATACCTGCCTGCAGGATACTTAGAATGAATACAGTATTCCCTTAGCGGTTTCGGCTGTCAAACAAAAAACGGTCTTTGAATGAAAAACCACAATCGCTTGAATTGCGAATGTGGCTCTTTTGTAGTGACATAGATTCCCTGGCCTGACGAGGCAGAGGCTTGTGTCGCTCTTACTTACGGTAATGACTTGATAAATTGCGCCAATTTATCAGCAAAAACCTTGGGTTGATCGACCATGGGGAAATGGCGTGAGTTGCTTATGCCGACAATATTTAGCTGGGGAATACCTTTGAGCAGCGTGCCATAGTAAGCATGTTTTGCGTCCTCTGCCATATTCATTGGAGTAAAATCAGGCGCATAGTAAGGCGAGATAAAAGTGACAGGTACGCTGATCTTCGGCAGATCTTGACGGATATCCATTTCCAACAATTCGCCCATGTATTCAGCGACTGCGACGCGGTCACTTTTGCTGCTGAGAGCTGCTAAAGTTTGTGCATTTTTTTCCTCAACGACCCCCATGTTGCGCATGTATTGCAACTGTTGTTCTGCAAAAACGGCCTGATTGACATTTGCCATTTGTGCTTTGGCGGCCTGTGCCATCGCTGGCCGTTGCGCTGCTGGCATATTTTCTGTGCGTGGGAAAACAGGTAAACCATCAATCGCAAATACGCCGCGTATCAGTGTTGAATGATCCTCGGCAAACCAAGTGGAGAGCAAGGAGCCCAAGCTGTGCCCAACCAGGATAGGTTTGTCGATTTGTTTGCTGGTGATTAAGTCGAGTAAAGATTGTTTAGCCTTGGCGATCTTTGGACCGGCGATCGCGGGCTTGCCATTGAACCCAGCTAATGTGATCACGTACAAACTATGCTCATTACGCAGGGCTTTGACGGTGTCGTCCCAGATATAGCCGCCACTCGACAAGCCAGGGATTAGGATGATGGGAGCGCCTTTGGCATTAGGGTTGAGGTATTCTTCTACGTACATGCTGCCAACTTGATATTCGACGGCGCTTGCTGCGTTATTCGTATTATTCGCGCCAATTGTGGTTGATGTAGTGACTTTGCTTGATATGGCGTCGTGACTTGTGCTGGCTTTGCTGGTGTTGCTACTAAGTGAGCAAATGAGTGCGACTAAGATGGCGAAGGGAATACGTTTTGTAAAAGGTTTTTTGCTGCAGAGAGAATGGTGTTTCATGATTTTTCCTTTTGATCAGTAGTAAAGTTTTCGTTTAAATCAAATATGCGTTTAAAAATTAATCCACAAAAAATATTTGTTCTATCGGTTTGCCAAACAGTTTGCTAATCGTGAATGCGAGCGGCAAGCTGGGATCGTAGCGCCCGGTTTCTATTGCATTCACAGTTTGGCGTGATACCTCCAAATGATCGGCCAAGGTGGCTTGGCTCCAGTCGCGATCGGTACGCAATTCTTTGACGATATTTCTCATTATTCACGCTCCATGACTTTGCGTATGCAGGTAATAGCCAGCCAGCTACCCATAAAAATGGCATAGGTAATGAAGCCACTTACTTTCGGATAGCCTATGCCTTCTAGGAAGCCGTAGCTGAAACTAAAGATCGTGGTGATAGCACCTGAGATCGCTAGTACTTCCAACAGCCAGACTCGTAAATACTCATCAAGGCGTTTGAATTGACGCACGATCGCCCATAAAGCGCCGAGCGCCGGAATGCATGGCGTCAATACGGTGAGCGTGCGTAGCAAACCATCTTCCATGGTTTTGGCAAAATAAATAGAAGTAAATAAGACGATCATGTAAATCAGCAGGCTCAGTCCTAGTTCAAGGCTATATTGCTTCGCTATTGCCTTGTCTTTCTTCGAATATTGATTGTTCAACATCGTGTGCTCCTCAGTTTGAAATGATTTGATAACTAACGTTTGTAAAGTTTGTTTTACATCGCTTGGCTTTAAAAAAGCAGGTATCCCAACTTTGGAAACGCCTGCTGTGCTGCTTTATATTCTTAATTTTAGTCAAGTAAGCTTGACATGGCTAAGCAAAAAATAAGCAGCGTATGAAGTGCTGCTCTTATTTTTTTACCCCTTGTTTCTATACTTTGTACACTTGAATATGTAAAGCATGCTTGTCATATTAAACGAAAAAAATAGGATGTCAAGCATCCTTTACAAAAAAATCCAAAAAAGTTTAAAACTCTCAGAAATATTTGTTTTTAAGAAGGCGTATTTTATTCAAATTCCTCAGCCAAATTCTTCCAACCCTTAGTCTTGGCAAACGTACAGAATTCTTCGGGCGCTTCTAAGACGATCATTTTGCGTTCTTGCAAGCTTGGATCGGTAACGCCAAAATCCGGCCCGACATAGCCGGCTTTATGCAGGGCTTGCATGATTTGTTTGATCAAGGCGCTGTCGCGATAGCTGCCTGCTTCCATAGGTGCCGTGAAGTCGACAAAGACATCAATAATGCCATAACCTTCATCGTAAATTCGTATGCCTTTGATGGTATGTTCTTTGCCACTGGCGTCGTTTGCCTTGAAGGTGCCGCAGATTTGGATATCGGTGCTGTCGCTCATTTTTGTGCCTCGTTGTGCTTAGTGTGGTCTAGTCGCGTTTGATGTTGGGAAGGTGTGCGTATTATACGCTGGCAAGCGCAGGCAAAATGGGGTGCTTGAGGGAACTTATTCAAGCTTAATATATCTTATAGGGCGCTCAAAGAGCACAACACTGTTTTTTTTGCATGTTGGTATAAGTTTAGACATGCTTGTAAAGCTAGAAATACAGAATTATTTTTCACATCCCCATAATTGCTCTGGTGAGATCTCAGCTCATTTACCAGACTATAAAAAAGAGAGGCGACACCTTACTATGAAAAAAACCAACTTACTTCTTGCCAGCATGGTGCTTTGCATTTCTAGTGCCTATGCGCAGGACGCTACCACAGCGGCCTCAACAGCAGCGCCTGCGCCGGTAGCAGAACGTCCAAAAGCCGGTGCGACGAATGATCGTTTATTACCCGCTGAATCTGCGGTTAATTCAACTGGGCAGGTCACGATCAAAGGCAAAGTGGTGCCATATAAAGCGACGGCCGGTACCCAGCCTGTGTGGGATAAAGATGGCAAAGTGATTGCGTCTCTGTTTTATACCTATTACCAACGTAGTGACGTGACGAATCGCGACAAGCGTCCTTTGGTGATTTCTTTTAATGGTGGTCCTGGTTCTGCTTCGGTCTGGATGCATGTGGCCTATACCGGTCCTAAGATGTTGAATATTGATGATGAAGGTTATCCAGTTCAACCTTATGGCATTCGGGATAATCCGCATTCAATTTTGGATGTCGCCGATATTGTGTATATCGATCCTGTGAATACGGGCTTCTCCCGAATTCTGGATCCTAAAGCCGATCGCAATCAGTTCTTTGGCGTGAATGCCGATATCGCTTATTTGGCTGAGTGGTTGAATACCTTTGTGTCGCGCAATAGCCGTTGGAATTCACCCAAATATTTGATCGGTGAGAGCTATGGTACGACGCGTGTATCTGGTTTGGCGAAAGAGTTGCAAAATAATCACTGGATGTATTTGAATGGGGTGATTCTGGTCTCGCCCACAGGACTGGGAATCAAACGTGATGGTCCGGTCAGTGATGCTTTGAGTTTGCCTTACTACACAGCGTCGGCTTGGCACCACAAAGTGTTGCCTGCCGATTTGCAAAAGCGCGATTTGAATGAGGTTCTGGCTGAAGTTGAAACTTTCACCCTGAATGAATTTATTCCAGCCTTGTCGAAAGGTGGATTTATCGATCCGGCGCAACGCAAAGACATAGCGGCGAAAGTAGCACGGTATTCCGGTCTGTCCGAAACTACCGTCCTGCAGCACAATCTGGCGGTGCCGACATCCTATTTCTGGAAAGATTTGTTGCGCACTCGCGGTCAAACGGTGGGACGTTTGGATTCACGCTACTTGGGTATCGACAGAATAGAAGCCGGCAGTGGCCCTGATTACAATGCGGAGTTGACCTCTTGGTTGCATTCGTTTACACCAGCGATCAATTATTATTTGCGTGATGTATTGAAGTACAAAACCGATGTGAAGTACAACATGTTTGGTCCTGTGCACCCTTGGGATAACAGCAACGATCGTACTGGTGAAAATCTGCGTTTGGCGATGGCAGAAAATCCGTATATGCGTTTGTTAGTGCAGTCAGGTTACTACGATGGTGCGACTACGTATTTCGACGCGAAGTACACCATGTGGCAAGTTGATCCTAGCGGCAAGATGCGCGATCGTATGGAGTTTAAAGGCTATCGCAGTGGCCACATGATGTATTTGCGTTCGGAAGATTTGGTGACATCGAATGAACATATTCGCGAGTTCATTAAGAAAGCGACACCTGCTAGTGGACAAGCGGCGAAATACTAAAGAGTCTTCAATTGGTATTTGAAATTGAGAAAGGAATGGCGCTCTGTGCGTAGTGCAGTTCAGTTAAGCCTTCGTCTCGTCAAGTTAAGTACGCTGGAAATCCCCTCTCCCGCAGGCGGGAGAGGGCTATGGTGAGGGTAGTTCAGAAACGATGTCGTAGTGTTAAAAATTAAGCAGTAAAGATCTGACGGATTTAGATTTTTAACTTTCTATTGTTGAGACTGAAACTCCCTCATCCCCAACCCTTCTCCCGCTCGCGGGAGAAGGGGGTAAGAAAAGAATCAACGTTCGAATTTCTTTTTATCTCCTTCTTTTTCTTTTTCAACTTTTATTTCTTTTCTTGGCTCGGGCGCTGGACGTGGCTCCACTCTTGGTGCTTGCGGCATGGCAGCTTGTGGCATTTCTCTAGGCATCGCTTGTGGACGCTCGACTGGGCGCTCCGCAGGGCGCTCAAACTGGCGTTCGTTATTGCTTCTTTCTATGCGTCGCTCGCTACGTTCTACCGCGCGTTCGTTATGCTGTTCCACGCTACGCTCGTTAACACGGTCGCTCATGATGGCACGGTTGGGGCGTTCAGCTGAACGCTCTGCGGGGCGTGGCATCTGCATTGCTGCACTGTTGTCTTGTACGTTAATGGGAGCACTGCTGCGTTCAAAATTGTCACGACGATTTTCTACTCTAGGATTGTTAATTGTGGCGCGACTTGAATCGTCTTGTCTCGTTATCACTGGCGTTTGTGGCATTGGTTGTGCTTGCTGTGACTGTTGTGGCATAGGCGTGCTTGGGCTGCCAGCATTAAAGCCGTTATTGTTGGTGCTACGAGGATCAAAACGATCAGATCGTTCCAGACGTTCTATGCGTGGATTGCGATTACGTTGCTCGTTCATTTCTTCTACCGTTCGTATACCTGATGGATTGGTATTGTTCAGGTTGTTGTTGGCTGGGGCTGTTTGTTGATTCGGATTAGGAACCGTCATGGCACGCGCATCGTTTAGTGCTGCTTGTGGGCGTTCTGAATTATCGTTGCGACGTCCTGATGAGTAATTGTTGTCGCGATTGTTTTCACGATAATTATCGCGATTATCCTGTGGACGTTGGTTGAGTGTGTTTCCTAAAATGCCATTCGATGTGCCCGCATTCGGCGTGGTTTGCATAGGTTCACCACGGTTTGAATTGGTAATGACTGGTCGAGCACGGAACTGATCGTTTTCTTGCCAGTTGCGTGGACGTGCATCGCCAAAGCGATTGCCTTTTTCTGGCACCAGGTTGGGTGCTTCAGTTGCGACTCTCATTTGTTTAATCTGACCCGATAAAATTGAAGATGAAGCAGGGAATACATGTTCGCCACGCACAAAGGTTCTGGTCGGGACCGAAGTGACTGCATTGTGTACGTGTTGATTGCGATAGCCGCGATCTGGACGATTCACCACCGTGGTGTTATTGATGATCACGGTTTGATTCATGTTCTGGATATAGCGGTGATTTTGCGTGTAGTGTGGACGATAAACTTCGCCAGGCCCAAGCGGGAACCATGACACTGATGGGCCGTGATTGCGACTGCTGAGGTTGATACCTGCGCTGATACCATTACTGCCGATGCCAACGAAGGCCACCAAGGCAGGTGCGTACACCGGACGGTAATGACGTTCATAGCGACCGGGTACCCAGCCCCAGCGTTTACCAACAAATGCCCAACGACCATAGTGATACGGTGCAAAGCCCCAAGGTGAACGATCTACCCAAGTCCATCCCCATGGTGCAACCCAAACCCATTGACCGTCGCGATACGGTGCCCAGCCGGCGGAGATGCCGCGTGGATACCAAATAGAACCATATTCAACATGGGTTTCCCAATTGCCGTAGTCATCGAGTTGCTGATAGCCGACGACGTCACGAGGTACGTAGCGTGCTGAAATGGAATTCTCTTCAGCACGATCACGATCCGCAGCCCATTGATCAAAGGTGTCAAAGGGCGGTACGCGGGCAATTTGTGTGTGGTTCAAGTTGGTACCAGAAAAACGGGTTTGTTCGCCAGCGCGCAAGGTGATGACATCGCGATCACCTTGTGCCACACCGAGACCGCTGCGTACGATGACGGTACTGGTGTTGTCGTCATTGACATTGATGCGGTATTCACCGGGCTCTTGGATGGAAAAATTCAGATTGGGTGTGCTGACTTCGACATTCTCTCTTTCTTGCATGGCACGTACACGTAATACCATGCTGCCTTGTGATAGTTTAATCTGGATACTGTCGTCATTGAGATTGATAAAACTAATACGGGTTTGCTCGCTCAAACGCAAGGCATTAGCTCCGACTTGTAGTTCAGCTCGACCATTGGCAGGTACAAAGACACTATCTCCGGTGGAAATGGGACGGTTTGCCAATAAAGGCACCCATTCATTACTACCTGCGTCGGCAAAATTAATATTGCCATAGGCGTAGCCAACGCGAGCTACCCTTGCTGGCGGTTCATCTTGAGCGCTCGCTGGCTGTGCCAGACCAAGCGTGGCAAAGCTGATGGCAGCGATGCTCAGAATTTTTTTTGTGTGATGTATCAATGTCATGGTGATGTTCTCGCACATGGAGTGAATAGAGAGGGAAGAAAGCGAATTAAATTGTGAAAACAAGGCTACCTGTCAGGGCTTAACGCACGAGTTGTGCTTTTGGATGTCACAAAAATTCACAAACTATAAAATAATGATGAGATTCTTGTTTTGCTGTATTGATATGCTTCTTAAGTGTAGGTTGTATTCGTAGAAAATAAGATGAGATTTACCTAATCTTACAAAAATATTTTTAATTAAAATTCAACAAAAATCCCGGCTGATCGTCTCAAAATTCCCCAATAAATGCGTCATATCGACCAGACGTTTGGCGACCAGATGATGAACTTTGCCGTCAGTCTGCCAAATACCGTACACACCTAATAATCTGGCATGGAATACTTCACGTCGGAATTGTTCGACTAAGGCGGGCCAGACGATCACATTGATAGGACCGGTTTCGTCTTCTATCGTGATAAACAGAACGCCTTTGGCGGTACCGGGACGTTGTCTGACGGTGACTAAGCCGCAGCCACGGGCAAATTGTTTATTTTGGAAAGTGTGAAGTACATCGGCTGACAGGAAGCGTTGTGTGAGTAAGCGAGTTCTTAATAAAGCAAGAGGATGACGTTGCAAGCTCAAGCCAGTACTACGGTAATCACGCATGATTTCCTGAGCTTCGCTGGGCGTACTTAGTTGTGCCGGTGTTTCTGCTAAATTGGTCGGCCGCAACAAATCCTTATCAGGAACCGCCGCAATCGCCAACCACAAAGCTTGATGTCGATGACCTGCCAAGGCCGTTAGCGCATTACCATGTGCGAGTGCTTCGACATCGCTACGTTTGAGTTGCGCACGACGAGCCAGATCATGAATATCTGTGAACGACGCCTGCTGACGCGCCGCCATAATTCTTTGTGCCGCTTCTTGTGACATACCGCGCAACAAGGACATACCCAAACGTACTGCGGCCTGTAAACCTTGCGTATGACGAATTTGAACATCTTCTAGGCTGGAATCCCAATCACTATGCATGACATCAATAGGGCGTACCTCGATTTGATGGCGTTTAGCATCTTGGACTAATTGTGAGGGTGTATAAAAGCCTAGCGGTTGCGAATTGAGTAAGGCACATAAAAACACAGCCGGCTGGTGGCATTTAATCCAGCAACTGGCGTAGGTTAATAAGGCGAAGCTGGCAGCATGGCTTTCAGGAAAACCATACTCGCCAAACCCCAGCATTTGATTGAATACTGCCATGGCGAACTCTAATTCGTAGCCATTCTTTACCATGCTGTCGATGATGCGTTTTTCGTAATGTGCGAGCCCACCTTTGCGTTTCCACGCCGCCATAGCGCGACGTAATTCATCTGCCTCGCCGGGTGAGAAGTCAGCGGCAACCATAGCAATTTGCATGACCTGTTCTTGGAAAATAGGAACACCTAAAGTACGAGACAAGACTTTTTCGATTTCTGGTTTGGGATAATTAACAGGCTCTAAACCCTGACGTCGTTTTAAATAAGGATGTACCATGCCGCCCTGAATTGGGCCGGGTCGTACAATCGCTACTTGCACGACTAGATCGTAGAAAGTGCGTGGACGCAAACGTGGCAGCATACCCATCTGCGCCCGCGACTCAATTTGAAAAACGCCTACTGTGTCGGCTTTACAAATCATGTCATAGGTCGTGCTATCTTCTGGCGGAATATCTTGCATGCGAGTCGGGCAATCTGGGATTTGTCGCATTAGTTTAAAAGCTCTTTGTAGTGCTGATAACATGCCTAAGGCCAGTACATCGACTTTCAGTAAGCCTAAGGATTCGAGATCGTCTTTATCCCATTGGATAATACTGCGTCCTTCCATACTGGCATTTTCAATCGGTACCAAGCGCGATAGCTTATCGCGGGAAATAACAAAACCGCCACTATGTTGGGATAAATGGCGCGGAAATTTTAAGAGTTGATAAACCAAGCCCGCCCATTGTTGTGCGACGGGCGCAGTAGGGTCTAAGCCGCTTTCGGTAAAACGCTCTAACAACGCCTCTTTGCTGTCAAACCAGTGTTGTGACTTGGCGAGTTTGTCGATGAGATGATGATCGATACCCAAGGCTTTACCCACTTCGCGTAAAGCACCGCGAGGATGATAAGTGTGTACCGCCGCTGCTAAGGCGGTACGTTGTCTGCCATATTTACGATAAAGATATTGAATCACTTCTTCGCGTCGTTGATGTTCAAAATCGACATCAATATCGGGCGGTTCACCACGTTCTTTGGAGAGAAAACGTTCAAATAAAAGTATGCCGTTTTCTGGACTGACTTCCGTAATGTGTAAGCAATAACAGACGACCGAGTTGGCCGCTGAGCCGCGCCCTTGGCATAAAATATCTTGCGAGCGTGCATAGCGTACGATGTCATATACGGTCAAAAAATAAGGCTCATACGCCAGATCATTAATCAAGTGGAGTTCATATTCGATCTTGGCAATTAACTCTTCTGATAATCCTTTGGGATAACGCTGACGTGCGCCTGCGTAGACTTCTTGGCGTAAAAAAGACGCCGGTGTTTGTCCTGCGGGTACCAATTCATCTGGATATTCATAGCGTAATTCATCTAAAGAAAATTGGCATAATGCAGCGATGCGCAGACTTTCTTGTAAGGCCTTGGCTGGATAGATATTGCCTAGACGCAGGCGTGAGCGCAGATGCTGTTCTGCATTGGGTGCCAGATCATAGCCACAATCGGCGATGGCTTTCCCCAGGCGGATCGCAGTGAGCGTGTCTTGCAAGGGTTTGCGCGAACGTACATGCATACAAACCTGACCTAATGCGACTACCGGTAGTTGCGCTTCTTGTCCGACTTGTTGGACGTGTAGCTGATGCCTGTCGTCGAGTGCTTGCGTTAATAAATTTAAACCCAGCCAGGCACGTCCTGGAAAATGTTGTGCCATCCATGCCGCTTGTAATCGCAGTTGTGTAATGTCCGCCGGATAGTCGGGAACGACTATTAGCAAGCAATGCGGCAAACCTGCCAGATGTTTAAACTCAGTGGATGTCGCGTTGAAGTCTTCTGGTGTTAAGTGATACTGACCTTTGATGACATGCGGGCGCATTCTTCCCAAGCTAATTAGTTCGCATAAATTGCCGTAGCCTTCACGATTTTGCGCCAGCACGATCAGACGTAATTTACCCAATTCTGGAGCGTGCGGGCTGACTTGGAGTTCAAAATAACTCCCGATAATCAGCGGAAGTTTTTGCTTTTTTGCTTCCTCATGCGCACGTACAACACCAGCCAAGGAACACTCGTCGGTGATCGCCAGCGCTTTATAGGCGAGTTTTGCTGCGCGCGCGACCAATTCTTCTGCATGTGACGCACCATGCAGAAAGGTGAAATTGGAGAAGCAAAATAACTCGGCGTAATGGGGCAGCATGAATGCTTATAAAAAATTATGACTATTCAGTCTCTAAGCGAGTTTGAATCCAATGAAATCGGTCGGACTTTGCAAGTACCCTGTTTACTCCTTTTCTAGGGGCACTGACAATAAGTTAAGAGTGAAAACCCCTCAACGCTGAGACGCAGAGGCGCTGAAAAAACAAAAACAGAGGAAGCAAGGGCACATCAAGCTTTTCTCCGCGCTGCTCTGCGCCTCCGCGTCTCGGCGTTGATGGTTTTGATTTCTCGATTCTTAATAATTGCAAAAAAAACTTAAAAAAATTGGCAAAAAATATCATCCAAAAAAACCATGCAAAAACCAAACCTCGTCTTCATGCATGAGCTGTGCATTACCTATTCTTTCGCGATAAATCCAGTAGCGAAAATACTTGTTGCATTCGGCGATGAAATAGTCACGTGTCACTAATTGCCCATTCCACCAGCCAGCTTCTATGCGTTCGGCGCTGGAGAGTAATTTGAGTTTGGAGCCGTAGTAGGGACTGTGTTGGCGTACGCTTAAAACCTGTGCTTGCTCTAATAACCAACTGGGACGTGGGTTACTAAAATTTTTTAACGCCATGCTCATCTCAACGGTTGGCTTTATTTTCTCCATGACCGAGACCCAACGGTTGGCTACTTCGGGACGATGATCGGCATGCGGTGCAGCTTGTAATACCTGCTCGGCACCGAGACGGGCGATGAGTAGTTCTATGAGTCGAGTTTGGTCTTCGGTCTGATGGCGACTATCTGGAAATAGGCATTCACTATGTGCCTGACGTAACTCTATTTCGGCTGCTTGTAAGTGAAGAGAAATAGCAGCTGCCTTGAGTGTCAGTTGACCTAAGCGTTCTTTCAATAGATGCGTCAAATGTGGCTCTTGCCAACTAGCTTGCGCTAATTGTAATGGCAGTAGAGTGGGTGCCACGGCTTGTCGTCCACGTTCGTGTCCCAGGTATAAGTGGATTTTTTTTACTGCTGATTGCTGCGCCTGTAACCAGCCACATAATTGCAAAATCAAGCCACGTGCATAATGAAAAATGATGTCGGTATTCTCTATACGATCAGGCAGTTCGCAGCGCGCATCAAACTGTGCAGGTACTTTCAGCCATTGATGAAATTCTGGATGTTCGCCATACGCAATATCGAGTGCTTTCAGTAACGCTTTGCCACATCGTCTTTGCAAGCCCGCGCGCGGTAATTGCCTCAGTGCGCCTAGCTGATTGCAGGCGATACCGGACAACCAGTCCGCTTGCACTGCGGCTGCAGCTAATAACCGACAGGGGATCACATCGAGGCGGCGTGCCAGATGTTTTTGACTCAAGCACAGTTGTAAACGTCTGCTTCGCTGATAAAAATTACGGTGATATTGTTGCGAGAAAATAGTCGCAGCACTGGCATTTCTGGCAATACCGAATTGCGCGCTGAGACCCAGTGTTTCTAAGTTATCTTGAATGCGACGAAACAGACATCGTATGCCACCAAACAGGCGTAAGCTGGTGGCTACTTCGATCAAGATAATATTGTGATGTTCGTCGGAGTAAGCCACTTGCGGTGAATATTGTAAGAGCGTGATAGCGACTTTTTGTCTGAGCTCTTGTTCTAGTCCCAAATCCCGTTCTTTGATTATTGCCTCAAGACTGAGCAGACCGACACTGCTTTGCCGCATACCCATGACGATACCTGCATGCCTTGCGGGCTTAGATAAAGCGCACACCACTTTATTGTCACACACCACGATACTGCAATCTGTACCCAGTTTAGCTAACCAGCGCGGATGAAATACCTCCAGCGCGAGCTGGGGTAAATGTATCGCTATCCATAGCGGTGGGAGTGGAGAAATCGCGGGCATGCTGTGTATTAAGCTGGTTTGTATTGACGTTGACGGTATGTGGATTAATGCTGTCAGTAGTGTTGTCAGTAGCGCTGTTAATAGTATTAGTCGTGTAGTTCGAAAGCGGCAGTGTTAAGGGACGAATTTGCTGCGCACCGCGTCGCTTAAAAATATCAAGCCTTAAACCTTGTTCCTGCAAACTTAGCTTGATGCGCAGCGGTGCAGGTGAGGGACTGAGCTGACTTTCCCACGGTCGTATGACGCAAAATAAGCTGCGTCCTGCTTGTGCTGCAATATGCAAGCGACGTAGTGCATCGCTCTTGAATGCGGGCGCACGTTTTTGTCGTGTCGATATTGATTGCCATAACAAAACCGCGCTACAGGATTGATTGCGTACGATTTGTTCGGTTGCCCATAAGGCATCTTGAGAATCGTTACAGGGTAGCCAGAGCACTTGGGATAAATCTATTTGTAAGGCGGCTAAGGCTAAAATTTGCGGGCGATAGGGCGTATTGATCAGAACGATTTTGCCCTGCGCTAATCGATTTAATGCGGGACTTAATAATTGCAATTCCGCACAGCCAGCCTGCGGCACTAAGATCTCCGTCATTCCCGCTAAGGGCCAGCCGCCACCCGGTAATTCCTGCGCTAAAGTAGGATAGCCACAATCTACATAATCACCGGTGCCGCGCCCAAGCTGAGACGCACGCCATAGTGCAGGGTGGAGGTTCTCCAGATTTTGATTGATATTCTTGATTGAAACGGGAGACATGATAGTTTAAAAATACTGTATATATGTACAGTATATGTCTTGTTTCAGGAATTTTCAAAGTATTTATACGTTCGTTTGATACTTGTTGAAATATCTATTTTATGAGGCTCGTAAGCAATCCACAATTTTCATCCTAGAGGCACGCCATGCCGGAATAAAGCCACCGATGAAGCCCATAATCAAAGAAAACATCAGAGTTTTGAAGATGATTTCCCCATTCAATTTGAACTGAAATGCGAGCTCGCTGAAGGTTTGAAAATTGGTCGTAGAGATATCAACCGCCTGCATCCAGGAAGCCGCAAATAAACCAATGACGCCACCCACCAGTGATAATAATAAAGACTCTGAGAGGAAGGCGACCAAGACCGCGCTACGCCGAAATCCTAATGCACGTAAGGTGCCGATTTCGCCTATGCGTTGCGCGACCGCGGCAAACATCGTGATCATGGCGCCAACAATGGCACCGATAGAAAAAATAACCGACAGGCTAAGACCTAATATTCGTATGAAGGTGGCGAGCGCTTCGCTTTGCTCAGCATAAAATTGAATTTCTGGTTTGGCATCGATTTGTAAGCGCGGGTCATTGGCAATCGCAGTTTGTAATGCCGTCGTGGCGCTAGGATCATTCAGGCGAAACACGATAGTGGAGTAAGCATTGCGCCGGAAGGCCGCCATCATTTGTTCGTTATCCCCCCAAATTTCGCTATCAAAACCTGTTTTACCAGAATCAAAAATGCCGACCACGACCCAGTCACGCTGGGCAAAATGTAAGGTTTCTCCTAAACCCGTACCCCGAAAGCCTTTGGCAATCGAGCGTCCAGCAACAATTTCCGAGGTGCCGGGTCTAAACATGCGACCTTCTATCATCTTCACTTGAGGACGTAATTCCAAACCCAACACGGAGGTGCCCCGCAAAGTCACGTTGCTGGGCTTACCATTACTGCGCTTAGGTAAATTATTCAAAACTACAGGTTCTTTGCTGATCAGCGCTTTACCTTCTTTATTGGTCGCGATGCCGGGCAGGCTTTCAATAATAGCGGCCTGATCACGTGAAATGCCGCTATTGATTTCGGCACCTGCACCTTTGCGTAACACCAAAATATTGTCTGGCTGTCCGGTTGCTACTAAGGTCGCACGTATACCTTCACTCATCATTAAGACCACGGTGAACACAAAAATCACGAGCGCCATACCGCCTGCAGTGAGCAGGGTGGTAACGCGGCGTACCCAAAGATTTCTGGCGACGTAGGAAAAAGGAATGGCCTTCATGCGACATGCCTTAAGCCATTGACGATGTCGATACGACTCATCTTCCATGCCGGCCAAGCCGCCGCGACCACGCCTACAATACAGCTGGCGAGAATTTGTAAAAACATGGTGGTCTGTGACACCACAAAAACAGGAAATAAAGTGCCGACTGCTTTGGCAAAAGCAGCAGCGATGGGCAGTGTCAGTAAGACGCCGGCACCGCCACCGAGCAAAGCAATGACCAGGCTTTCACCGAACAAAAGTTTCACCACAAAGCCAGGCGAAAAGCCCAATGCTTTGAGCGTCGCATATTCGGCTAAGCGTTCGCGCGCGGTCATGGTCATGGTGTTCGCCATCACCGCCATAATAATGATGATGATCACGTAGCTGACGGCGTTGACGGCAACCAAGATCGCTTCACTCATAGAGACGAAACCTAGCTGGAATGCTTTTTCTGTTTCACTCAGCGTTTCGGCCAACGAATTTTTGAACTGCGCATCAATGCGCTCAGACACTAAAGGCGCATTATTCGGATCATTGATACGCACTACATAGACACCGACATAATCTGCGTTGCGTTTGAAACGTTTACGATTTGATTCGGCTAATAGTTGCCAGTGAAATAGAAATTGTGATTCATCGGTTTTGGCATCGACGCCATCCCAGATGCCGCGCAAGGTGAAGGTCCACGTGCCCGGAAAGATCGTGCCACGCAAGGGAATTTGATCGCCAATTTTCCAGCCATATTGATTGGCTAGTTTGCGTCCCACGATGGCACCTTGGCGGTCCAGGATGAAAGCTTTTTTCTCTTCATCTTTTAAAACATACTCAGGATAGAGTGCCAGATAACTGGCCGGTTCGACGGCGAATTGCGGGAAGAAATTACGCTCGGTGATATACACACCACCAAACCAATTTGACCAACTGACGCCTGTTACACCATCGACATTTCTGAGCCGGTCGGCATAACTTAAAGGCAGTGGAAAAGTCAGTGAAATGGAATTGCGAGTGATTAGTCTTACGCTGGAGGTGCCATCGACGCCGGCATACCAGGCGTCAATAATCGTACGCAACAAACCGTAGGCGCAAATAGCGACGATCAGGCCTACCATCGTCAAAATGGTGCGCAGCTTATGGCGGAAAGCATTTTTGAGTAATAGGCGCAGGATGAACATAGCGTCTCTTGGCTTAAAGCATAACCGGTGTGCGGGGCACTACCAATAGGTCATCTGCTACCAGTAGACCTTTTTCCAGATGCACTAAACGTCGTGCGCGTGAGGCGGCTTTAGGGTCATGCGTGACCATGATGATGGTCTTTCCTAAACTATGATGCAATTCATCGAGCAGATTAAGAATTTCTTCCGCAGTTACTCTATCCAAGTCACCCGTTGGTTCATCCGCCACGATTAAAGTCGGGTCGGTTACCAAGGCACGTGCAATCGCAACGCGTTGTTGTTGGCCGCCAGAGAGTTCGTTAGGATAGTGGTCAATACGGTCACTTAGTTTCACCATTTCTAATGCTGCCGTGACATGGGCGTGACGCTGTTTTTTGGATAAATTGGTCAGTAGCAAGGGCAGTTCTACATTTTCAAATGCGGTGAGCACGGGCATCAAATTATAGAACTGAAAAATAAAACCTACATTCGCTGCACGCCAATCCGCCAACTGTCCTTCACTTAAATTGGCGATATTGATGCCAGCGATTTCTATCGTGCCTGCAGTCGGTTTATCGATACCCGCAATTAAATTGAGTAGGGTGCTTTTGCCTGAGCCACTTGGTCCCATCAGTGCCAAAAACTCGGCGGTTTGTATATCGAGATCAACGCCCTCTAATACGGAAATAACTTGTCCGCCACGTGTGTAGGATTTGTCGAGACCACGAATACGGATGATAGGCGGCGCATCGTTGTCGACAGATGCTGGTACTACGATAGAATTATTCTCAGTCATCGTAGTGCCGTTCATTTGCTGGCAACGCTGATTTTTTTACCAGCCTCCAGTTTTTCGCTCGGCATCAATACTAATTTGTCGCCGGATTGCAGAGCCCCAGTGACTTCCTGATTGTCACCAATTTTTCTTGCCAAATTGACGGCTATCATTTCCACCGTATCGTCTTTAATTTTAAAAACCACTTTCTTGCCACCACGATCTACCACGGTTTTAGGATTGATCGCTAATACGGGTTTTTGGTCGGCATCGGTGGCTGCTTGTGACAGGATCGTGACCTTGGCGCTCATCTCGGGCAAGATACGTGGGTCGAGTTTTTCAAAACGTATTTTAGTCATGACGGTGGCCTTGGCTCTATCGACTGTGGGTACAATACTGACGACATTGCCGCGGAAGCGGGTATCGGGCAGGGCGTCTAAAGTGACTTCAACGGGTTGGCCAATTTTTGCTTTGGCGAGATTACTTTCCGAGACATCGGCTTCGACTTCCAGTGTACTCATATCTGCCATGGTGACGACCGCACCTTGGCTACCCGCAGCACTGGAAAAGGGCGTGATGATATCGCCGACATTGGCATTTTTGACTAAAACCACGCCATCAAAAGGGGCGCGGATCTCAGTGAAATCTTGATTCACTTGTTGTACTCTGAGCTGCGCTTTGGCCACTGCGACCGTGGCTTGTGCCGAAATCATAGCGGCTTTGGCGGCGTTCAAACGCTTGTTCGCGGCTTCCAGCGCCTGGCTGGAGATGAATCCTTGTGTGCTTAAACCTTGGCTGCGCTTTAAATCAGATTCTGCATTGACTACTTCAACATTCGCTTGTGCCACGCCTGCCTCGGCTTGACGGATGCTGGCTTGTACTGCCGCCATAGCCGCTTGCACATCACTGGCGTCAAGTTTAGCGATCACTTCACCTTGTTTGACGATGCTGCCTTCACGCACGTTGAGCCAGACTAATCGGCCCGTCGCCTTGCTGGCGACCGCTGCTCTTCTTTGTGCGACCACATAGCCGGACGCCGTGAGTTGGGCATATTGTTGTGATGGGTAGGTAGTGATCACCGAGCTAGCTTGTACTTCCTGACTACTGGGTTTAAGCAGAAAACCCAGTATCACCGCAATGATTAATAAGATAGTTATCCAGCGACCATAAGCACGTGGCTTTTTGCCATTGGGGGTTGTATTGCGGTTTATCTTGAGTTGTTGCAGCGACGCGGTGTTGGTGCTTGCACTGGCGCTTGCATTGGAGATCGTATTAGCAGTCATTTTTTGCTTCGCCTGATTGAGCGTTGTTCGTTGTAAGGGAGGGCACTTGCTTAGCTGTACAGCATAAGATATTAGCATTTCTGTATCGCAAAAAGAACTATGTTTCATTGATATCCGATTGCAAATTTGAGTGGATATCTTTTTGCTTAATGTGAATTAGGTAGTGCCAGCTGAAAACACATTGTCAGCAGTATGCCTTGCTCTACAACTGTTTCGATGTCAACCCTTGATTTGTACTTAAAAGAGACATCTTGTATTGATCTAAGTACCTGCCATGTACAATCTTTTATAGTTAAAAGAATGAATATTTAATACCTGTGTAATCAATCTTTGTGTATTAAGTCGAATAGCACACCTAGCAGCAAATCGTAGATTTTTCTATTTGCGCTTGTAGATTGTCGCTTGATTATCTATGTTGTAGATAGACCAGTCATCAAATTGGCAAAACAAGCTAAGAAGTGTGTTGAAAAATCAAAAAAATGGGGAAATAAATATGAAATTGATTGCACACCTAAATCCGACTGCCGATGTGGCTCACTCGCGTCTATCATTAAGTTTATTTTCTTTACTCTATAGACTGAGTTTTTGGATTTTTCTGACTTGTTTTGCAAACCTCGCGAATGCCGCAGTCACCTCGAATACACTCAATGCTGGTGCAACAATCAATTTAACAATGACGCAAGGTCAATCGTTCACACAAAACTTTGTTGGAACGGGCACACAGGATAATGTTTATACACTGAATGGTGTGGCCCCACCAGGTTTGACTGTTACAACGATACCAGCGCCACCTCCAGCAACCTACAATCATGAGATGGTGTTAGCTGGAACTCCTACTACTGTGGGTACTTTTACATTCAATATTGATGTAAGCGCTAGTTATTTTTCTGTACCAATTAACTACACGACCACGATTTCGGTGACTGTCATAGCAGCAGCGCCCGTTGCCAATAATCTTAGTCAGACGGTGCTGCAAAATAGTGTTTCGAATTCGTTTAGTCCAAGTATTACAGGCAGTGTGACTAGCATTTCACTTACCAGCTCGCCAGCGCACGGCACTGCAGCGGTCAGTGGTTTGTCCGTGAATTACACACCAACAGCTGGGTATGTAGGTAGCGATACGTTGACTTATCAGGCAATCGGGCCTGGAGGGACTTCTAGCCCCAAGACGATTTCAATCACAGTGAGTCCATTGCCACCTGTGGTCAGTGCAAGCAGTGTCACCGTGCTGGCCAATAGTAGCTCGAATAGTATTATCCCTACTATTACCGGTAGCGCCACCAGTATTGCCGTAGTGGGCGCACCAGCACACGGTAGCGTAGTCGTCAGCGGAATGGGATTGATTTATACACCGACAGCGAGTTATGTAGGCAGCGACAGCATCGCTATTACGGCGACAGGACCAGGGGGAACTTCTGCATCAGCGACGATTTCGATTACGGTGAATCCACTACCACCCACGGTCAATTCAAGTAGCGTCAATGTGCTGGCCAATAGTAGTTCAAATAGTATTATCCCCACGATTACAGGTAGCGCCACCAGTATTACAGTGGTCGGTGCGCCAGCACATGGTAGCGTCGTCGTCAGTGGAATGGGATTGATTTATACACCGACAGCGAGTTATGTCGGCAGCGACAGCATAGAAATTAAGGCAACGGGGCCAGGGGGAAATTCAAGTCCAGCGACGATTTACATTACGGTGGATCCACTACCACCCACGGTCAATTCAAGTAGCGTCAATGTGCTGGCTAATAGTAGTTCAAATAGTATTATCCCCACGATTACAGGTAGCGCCACCAGTATTACAGTGGTCGGTGCGCCAGCACATGGTAGCGTCGTCGTCAGTGGATTGGGATT
>NZ_JBXARG010000023.1:0-59276 GCF_058808015.1 Undibacterium sp. GW821-FHT11H02
AGTTTGACAGACACGGCGGCGCAAGCAATGGCGCGTCAACGTGATGCGCTCGATGACAGTGTGAAGGGCATCTACGATCAAGTCCAAGCGCTCACAGCACAACGTGAGATCGAAGCGCAAGCAGCACAAAAGGCTGCTGAAATCGCGCAGCAGCGTGCGACTTGGCAAGATCAGTTAAACAGTTTGACAGACACGGCGGCGCAAGCAATGGCGCGTCAACGTGATGCGCTCGATGACAGTGTGAAGGGCATCTACGATCAAGTCCAAGCGCTCACAGCACAACGTGAGATCGAAGCGCAAGCAGCACAAAAGGCTGCTGAAATCGCGCAGCAGCGTGCGACTTGGCAAGATCAGTTAAATAGTTTGACAGACACGGCGGCGCAAGCAATGGCGCGTCAACGTGATGCGCTCGATGACAGTGTGAAGGGCATCTACGATCAAGTGCAAGCGCTCACAGCACAACGTGAGATCGAAGCGCAAGCAGCACAAAAGGCCGCAGAGATCGCACAGCAAAGAGCGACTTGGCAGGACCAGTTAAACAGTTTGACAGACACGGCGGCGCAAGCACTTGCACGCCAGCGTGACGCACTCGATGACAGCGTAAAAGGGATCTTTGATCAAGTTCAAGCGCTCTTAACGCAAAAGCAAGCAGCCGAATTTGCGAAACGAGCGACCGACGATGCAATGTCATCGTTGGAAAAATCGATCAACGTCGAGAAAGATCGAGTGGCAGCTATTCGAGACGTGGCACAGGAATCGTTCAATAGTATCACTGGCGTATTTACTTTATTGCGCGATCAGATTGAGGAGATATATGGCTCAGTCGATAGCACAAGAGAGATGCAAGTCAATGCGGCGACTAGCTTTATTGATGACGCGCTAGCCAGTGCGAAAGTGACCGGAAATTTGCCCGATCAAAGGAAGCTTTCGGAAGCGATCGCATCGTTGCGAGGTAGTTTAAATCCAGACCAATTTGCAAGTCAGTTTGAGGCGGACAGAGCTGCTTTAGTCATGGCTGGAAAGCTAAGTCAGCTAAGGGATATAGCTGCACCGCAGCTCACAGCAGCAGAGCAAGCTTTGCAGGTTGCAAATAATCAACTGACTGCACTCGATGCGCAAGTATCGCTGGCACGGCAGCAGGTTGATGCGCTGAACGGTGTCAATGACAGTGTCTTGAGTGTGGAAGCTGCAATGCAAGGATTGACTGCGGCTTTGCAAACACAAAGTCGTGGAACGCAATCTATACCCGTGACGGTAGTTAGTTTTGACACAGGTATTAATTATGTCCCGCCATCGTCAGGTACTTCAGCAGCTGCATCAGATAACAGTGTTCGGCTGGAGCGGCTTGTCGAAGGCTTGACTTTGGAAGTGCAGAGACTGCGAGTGCTTGCCGAGGCTGGCAATCAAAGTGCACGTCGAACAGCGGATGCAGTCAATGGTAGTCCAGAACAACCAATGTTAACGAGGTCTGTGTAATGCACATCATTATTCCAATCAAAATCACCGAAGCGATGATTGGCAGCG
The DNA here is from genome assembly GCF_058808015.1 of Undibacterium sp. GW821-FHT11H02. Classification (NCBI taxonomy): domain Bacteria; kingdom Pseudomonadati; phylum Pseudomonadota; class Betaproteobacteria; order Burkholderiales; family Oxalobacteraceae; genus Undibacterium; species Undibacterium sp. GW821-FHT11H02. The sequence goes on from NZ_JBXARG010000023.1 coordinate 1,525, forward strand.
GCACATCGATTGCGGAACCAGCAGCCGGTGAAACTGTGTGGGTTTCGGGTGGTTCGTATGCGCTTGGCGCTTTGCGTATCCGCCTCGAAACCCATCGCGAGTATGAATGCGTGCAGGCGCATTCAGGTCGCACAGAGTTTCCGGAAGATGATTCTGCATACTGGCTTGATAAAAACCCGACGCAGCGACATGCGCCGTTTGATGCCTATAAGTCTACTGCTGCAAAAGCTACTGGTGCTCTTACTTATGTACTGAGTCCTGGCTACTTTAATGTCGTAGCACTGTATGGGATGAATGCACTATCGCTCACTGTCATCTTGAGACCAGAGCCGGGAGGTACGCCAATTTATAACGAGACTTACGACTTGTTAGAGCCGCCAATCGGTGATTATGAGTACCTTTTTTCACCACCCAAGTACATTAAGAAAATAATCGTCAAAGACTTGCCGATTCGCCCCAGCGCAGAACTCACATTGACATTGACATCGTCAAGTGGTGAGCCTGTGTCGATCGGTATGATTAATGTAGGTGACTACAGCCCATTGTATGGCGACGGTGAGTGGGGTGGTACTCGATATGGTTGCAGCGCTGAGCCGGTTAGCAACAGCTATGTTGATTCCAATCCAGACGGCACGTTTGAAATCAAAAAACGGCTAAGCGCAACGGGTATGCGAGCGGTTGTAGAGCTGCCTTTAAATCAAGCGAATCAAGCGCTGGAAAAATTACAGTCTGTGCTTGATGAGCCTGTGAGTTACATCGCCAGCGATCTACCTGATTACGCTGGACTTAATGTATTTGGCTTAGGTAAGTCGTATGTCACTTATGACGGCGAGGGTGGCGCAACAATCAATATTAGTGTTCAGGGATCAATCTAAATTATATTTTCAAGAGGAAAAATACAATGGCAGTCACACCACCACCAGTAATTCCCGCAAGACCGGCACCGCCTAATCCAGCGAACCGCGCTACCTATAATGCTTTGGCATATCCGTGGGCAGCGTCATTGCCTGTCAATGATGCTGCGATTTCCGCAGTTGCTGAAAACGTGTTTGATAACGCGACCGACGCAGCCGCGAGCGCTGCCTTAGCTGCTGCGAGCGTTGAGGCAGCTACTGATCAAGTAACTCTTGCAGCTGCGCAGGTGACTTTGGCAGAAACACAGGCAGTGAACGCGGCGAATAGTGCGACAGATGCGCTCAATAGTAAGAATGCCGCAGTAATAAGTGCAGGCGATGCAGCCGCAAGCGCAACGACGGCGGTCAGCGCACCCGGTACGAGTGCGACTAGCACAACGAGTGTTGCGGTCGGCCTTGGTTCGAAGTCTTTCACGATTCAAACGGGCAAACTTTTATCCGTTGGCGCTTCGGTAAAAATCGCAGATACGGCGACGCCCACAATCTGGATGCATGGCGACATAACAAGTTACAACACGGGCACGGGCGCTTTAATCGTAAACGTCACAACGATTAGCGGCGCGGGCACGCTTGCAGCTTGGACTGTCTCGCTTAGTGCGCCAGCAGGTGTTTCGACTTACCCGAAACGCATTTCATCAAACAAGACGGCGGCTTACACAGTCACACTTGCAGATCATGCTTCGATAATTCGCACAACGTCTGGCACGGGGGACATCACGCTATTGGCTTCGGCCACGGCTGGTGTAGGGTTTTACTTTACTTATGTGAACGAAACAAGCGCGGTGCGCTTAATTACTCGCGCTGGTACAGATACTTTTCAAGGCGGCGAAGCAAGCGTATTTGTCCCACCTAATTCATCCGTCACGATTTCATGTGCTACAGCCTCAGTTGGCGGTAAGTGGAAAGTGGAGAGCGTTGCGGCTACAGGTACGGGGGCTAATTCGATAGCGCTCGGCGCGGGCGTTTCGTCCGGTCAAAGCTCAATTGCAATCGGCGGCGGAAACGGCACGGCTACAGCGTCGGCGCTTGCGGCGATTTCTTTAGGATCAGGAACCGCAAACAATAGTAATGCGACCGTCATAGGATCAGGCACAGCGTCGGGGGCAAATAGTCAAGTGATAGGCGGGGGCGCGGCGTCCAATACTAACGCTATTGTTTTCGGGTCGGGCACGGCTTCGGGACAAGACGCCGTTGCTATCGGATCAAATACCGCAAGCGGCCTGCGTTCGTTCGCTTGCGGTATTTTCGGGCTGGCAGATTTCACGGGCAAACATGTACATGGGGCGCACTCGCCCCGTGGCGGCGTACACGGATATTCGCAGTACGCAAGAACGGTGTTATCCGCAAACGCAACAGCCGCAAGCACAAATTATGTCTTAACAGCGGACAACGCTGGAGCCGCTAGCGCGTCAAATCTTATTAATGTCCCTCTTTCGCGTTTAGTGACTTTTACCGCTTTAGTTTCCGCAGGCCGCGCGGCCTCATCAGGCAGCGAGGTAGCGGGCTGGGAAGTTAAAGGAGTTATCCGCAGAGGTAATACGGGCAACGTCGCGCTAGTGGGGGTGCCTACGGTCACAAGTTTAGGCGGAACCGTCCCAGCAGGCTGGACGTTGACGGCTACCGCAGACACGACCAATCAAGGTCTCGCGCTAACTTTCAACATGGGCGCGACGGCAATGGGCGCGGTATTTGTGAGCGCAACGGTTCACGCGGCGGAAGTCGCACTCTAATCAAATCGAAAGGTAAATTTTATGGCCAACTATAACGAAACAAATTTAACTGGCAAAAGCTGGCAGCGTTGCAACCAAGTGCTTATTACCAACCCTCGCAACGGGGCGCCGATGGTGCGACTTAGCGAAGAAGTAATCGTAAACGTGGGTGAGCGCGAGTTTTCGGAGTCGCTTCCGGGAATCCAATTTGATTTTGATCCGAGCATTGTTATTCAAATGCGCAATCCTGAGACAGGGGAGGTGATCCCGGGTGTAACGATGACCGGAATACAGATTTATGCGGCGATGTACTCACTCTATATTCAAAAAGCAATCGAACGTGATGCTTTGCAGTCTCAATAAATTTTCATAAATTTTTCAGTTGAAAGGACTGGCATGTCAAACACAGCAAAGCACATCATCGACGCTGCAAGCATCGGCGGAACCATCGCAACCCTCGCCGGTTGGCTTCCGCCTATTGCGGCGTTAGTATCGATCCTGTGGGTCTGTTTTCAGTTCTATCACTCCGATCCTGTAACTAGGTGGCGCAAAGAAAAACGGCGCAAATTCTAGCCGCAATAAACCATGAGACGACCTTACTCGGTCGTCTTTTTTTTATCCAAAAAATGAAAGGTACACAATGAAAGACCTGATCAAAGAGTTCTTGAAACGTCCGATTCTATGGGGTTTGGGCGTGGCTGCAGCGTTGTTCGTTGGCGTGTTGTTTTACACTGATCCCGACCGTGGCGAGTCAACACAAGGCATGCTGTTAAACCTGTTCAGCGTGGGTTTAGCATTCACGTTGGCCGCGATCATCACCAAGTTCACATTCGATAAAGTGAACTTTCGATTGCACGCAAAAAAAGCAGAAGATGGCAGCTTGCCTTCGGCCATTGTCATCGTCGGGTACATGGCATTTCTAGCGGCTGCGGCTTTCATCTTCTCGCCACGTGCGCATGCGCAAGATGTGCAGACGTATGTACCAATGGGCGCATACAAGTATTGTCCGCTGCTGCAAGTGGAAAAGGCAAAGCACTGGCCTACACATATCGCACCGGCTGCGCTGTGCAGCTTGGTAGAGCAAGAGAGCTGCATCCACCTCAAACATCCGCGCTGCTGGAATCAAAACGCTCGGCTCAAAACAGATCGAGAAGAGGGCGCGAGCTTTGGACAGATCACACGAGCCTTCCGCGCCGATGGAACGATACGGTTTGATGCGCTCAGTGCTGCTAAGCAGCTCGATCCCTCCCTGCAAGACTGGTCGTGGGATAACGTCTACCAGCGACCGGATCTAGCACTTCGCGCTATCGTCTTGATGAACCGCGATTGCGTCAACCGGCTATCCCGTATGGTCAACGATCCGCACCAAGTGTTGCGAATGTGTGATGCGGCATACAACGGCGGCTACGCGGGCATGCAATCCGAGCGCCGTGCATGCGGGCTGCGCACAGGTTGCGATCCGCAGATCTGGGACGGCCACGTCGAAAATGTCTGCCTAAAGTCAAAAACAAAATGGCGCGGGTACGGGCAGTCAGCTTGTGAGATCAACCGGGAGCACGTGCGTATGGTTTTTGATGTGCGCTATGAGAAGTACAGACGGTTCGTGGTGCGTACATGATGGCCGCAATATTGCCGTGGTATGCGCGTATCGGTTTTGTCGGGATGGCGCTGCTGATGGTCTTCGGCATCGGCGTCCGCTATGGCGAGAAGCGAGAAGGGCAGAAGCATCTCGACTACATCACGGATCAAGCAAGTGCATCAATTAAGCTGATGCAACGCCAGCAGGTAGTCGTGACGAAGATTGAAACGAAGTACCGAGACCGCATTAAAACGATTTACTTGAATGGAGAAGAAATTGAAAAAACAGTTAGAAACTATATTTCGCCAGTTGCTGATGCTCGCTGCATCGTTAATGACGGCTTCGTGCGTAGCTACAACGCTGCCTGGACAAACACCGATGCCGGAGCTGCCGCCAGTACTGATGGAGAACCCTCCGGAGTTTCGATTATTGAAGTTGCAGAAGCGGACGCCCACAACGCAAAGGCCTGCTTCGCATGGCGGGAAAAAGTCTTTGGATTGAGAGAAGCTTATCAAAGACTGAAAGAACTAAGAAGTAAAGATCCTTAGTTTAGTTATCATTTATGGACTCTAAAAATCTCTGTGCTGTATTTTGGACTGAGCCGAAATTTTCGCGCATCATGCTAATGTATTCATTGTCATTCTCAAAATCGCAGTTTAGTTCATCACGGCAGCATACATTGAAAAGTACGAGTTTTTCCAAGTATGGTTTTGCGCGTTCGATGACTGCTATAAGTTCGAGATTTTTTTTTCGTTCTCTCGATAGGTCAATGGCGTTTTGAAACGAAGCAAAAGCAAACGCTTCATTTGCTGCGAGCATCGCCTTTATCGTTTCTAATGAACAAACAGTCTGAAGTTTAAAGAAATTTTTCTGGCAGTCTTCGATGATTTTTTGACGCTCATCATCATCCATATTGGGGATTGCGTAAGTGAGTAAATATTTGTACTGTTGAGCAAGACTTGCCGCAGTTTCAAGAATGATTTCCTTTCGTAACTCTAAATTTTGTTCGGATTGGTGACGAGTCGCTGCACCGATGTTTTGTCTATGAACTCCAAACAATGCTATAAGAGCAACAGTGCATGCGCCACTGATAGTAAAAATTGCGCCTTTCACTAGATCAGAAAGATAAAACGTATAGCCAAAAGTTGGAGCTACTTCTTGAGTTAAAAAATAAAGCCCTGAAAGCGCCCAAGTGATTAGTGCTATTGATACTGGCAACATAAAAATTGCAGCCAGGTAGATTACAAAATATTCTTTAATATTGATTCTGATTCCAGATAGCAAGGAATGGGTGTCTTTCTTTTTCTTGGTAGTCATTGTAGCAATCTTCTAGAACTGAAAAAGAACAGAGCGCCAATAACGCTGCGCTAACAGCGTTATTGGCCTCTCATCACTGGTATAGGCAGTAAATCAAGCTAAGGCTCTGCTACCCTCCGGAGGGCGGGCAAAGCTTAGCATAATCATTAATAAAAAGGTTTACTTATGCCAACACTTCCTATCATCCCGTGGATAGGTGGTAAGCGTCGTCTTGCCGATAAACTTATTCCACAATTTCCACCACACACTTGCTACGTCGAGGTTTTTGCAGGCGGTGCCGCGCTTTACTTCATGCGGAATCCAGCCGAGGTTGAAGTCATTAACGATGTTAATGGTGAATTGGTGAATTTATATCGTGTTGTAAAAAACCATCTTGAAGAGTTCGTCCGACAATTCAAATACGCATTGTCGAGTCGTGACGTCTTCAAATGGCTTCAGGACACACCACCGCAAACGCTCACGGACATTCAACGCGCAGCGCGGTTCTTTTACCTTCAGCAGCACGCATTCGGCGGCAAAGTCGATGGTCAAACCTTTGGCACGGCCACGACCGCACCACCAGTCAATCTGCTGCGTATCGAAGAAAACTTATCGTCAGCCCATTTGCGTCTGTCGAACGCCTTCATCGAGAATCTAGACTGGCACAAGTGCATGGAGCGATACGACAGACCGCATACTTTCTTTTATCTCGATCCGCCATATTGGGAGACTGAAGGCTATGGCGTTGACTTTGGTATTGACCAATATGAAAAGATGGCCGCAATGCTGAAGTCAATCAAGGGGAAGGCAATCGTGAGCTTGAACGATCACCCCGACATTCGACGAATCTTTGCTGACTTTGAGATTGACACGGTGCCGATCAAGTACACCGTGGGTGGTGGGGCAAAAACTGTCGACCGTGCGGAGGTGATCATCTACAGCTGGGATCGGTCGCTTGATCCGGTCGGCTTGTTCTAGGTATTTCACCCAGCCGGGACTTAGCTTAGATTGCGATAGCGATGTGCAAATAATAGAAATTTGCACGTCGCTTATCTTGACCAGGAGGCATAAGATACTTGCATCGAAACCCACTTATGGATCAAAAAATGCAAACATTTCAATCAAGCGTAATTGACACAAACGGCAACGATCTCGGCAAAATGGCGATCAAGATCGAAATGCATCAGGGGGCACCCGCTCGTGTCCAGCATAAAAATGAGATGTTTTACTCAACTGGGAAAACAGGCACGAATATCAAGTCAGGCGAATTTTCAACAGAATTGGCAAGCTCAAGCGATCAGCGTATCTGGATCGCCACACCGAGCAATACGCTTTACGAAGATTAATAGCTGGGATCGGTCGCTCTATCCGGTCGGATTGTTCTAAGTCTCCTAAGTCAAACGCCCCAAAACTTCGGGGCGTTTGTTGTGTTTTGATTCGGTTCTGAATTTACGTAATCCTTCGAGCGGCCTCTTTCACAAGACCTTGAAGGTCTCGATAAAATTTATCATTCAAAATGCTCAAAACTACCAATGAGCAAATAGTAGCCATAACAAATTGAATGTAGACGTCTAGCGCGGTTTTAAATTCAGGGATATCAACTACCTTTGCGTAGTGAAGTAACGCGTACAAAAGTATGTAAATCAAAATTTCTGTAAATGCGACAATTGACAAAATATTTGTCGCAACAAACGTGCTTGAAAACAAAAAATATCCTTTAGGATTTTTCTTCCGTACATATTTTAAGATTTCAACATCGACCTCTTGGGTAAGCCTTTTTCTGTGCAATGGAAGCATTTTAAATTCCCTAATCAAAAAAACTTTTGTTTAAATAAATAAAAGAGAATTGTACTGATTTTTTAATCAGTGTCATGTGATTATTTGCGTCCTGTTGTTTTGAGTCATCTTAGGTAGTATGATTTGTACTGATTAAATATACAGTGTCTTTGAAAAATCATGAAGTGCTACAAAGTTGATATGCGTTTTCAAGGGGTCGCGATCCCGAAAGCTAGGCTGTTTGATCGCTTCAGCAATTTGCGCTCGGGTGAATTGGAACTGCGCGAAACGACAGACAAGCAACTTCACCGGCTATCAAGACTCGCCATGTTCAAACGTGGGGAATACACCGACAGATTGTTCGATGCGCAGATTCTTTGGATCGAAGGCGACAGGATGATGCTGACTGGCTTCGATGCGATGGGCACAACGCACTGGGCGCAATCTTGGCTGATCATCATGGGTGATGCGTCAGAGTTGCCGCATGGTCGCTAGGGCAGCGTCTTGTTAGAGTTTTTTCGCGAGCTCTTCGGCGGTCTCATTGTAATATGTGCGAAGCTCGTTCAAGTCTTTGTGACCAACCATCCGTGCAAGTTCGAGCACATTTAATTTTTTCGCTAGTCTGGTGATTGCAAGGTGCCGGGTGTCATGAAATGTTCCATCGAGTACGCCAGCGGCTGTTTTGGCTTTACGAAAGATTGCCTCGGCTGAACTGGCTTTAACATGAAAAAGTGTGCCATCTTTCTCTTGTTCTGGTAGCAGCTTCAGAAGTTCTAGCGCTCTTTTGGATAGAGGCACGTGTCTCGACTCACCATTTTTTGTTTGTTTGAGGTGGGCGACACTTCCACTAATGCAATCGTCTGTGAGGTTGCAAATTTCACTTTGTCGCATGGCTGTCTCGATTGCAAACAAAAAGGCGATACCAACACACTGTTTTTTTGTTGTTGCCATGGATTCATTGAATCCGAGTGCAAGCGAAATGCGTTGAATCTCATCGTCGTTGTAGAGCTTATCTCTTGCTTTGTTTTCTTTTGGACGTCTAACATCGGTGGTAGGGCTATGTTCGACCCACCGCCATTCACGCCTCGCTACGGTGAATACGTTGCTTAGAAGTTTAAATTCTCGATTGACAGTTGATCCAGATACTTTGTCGATTTGCATCCTATGGTCGCGCCATTTGCCGAGAATCTCAGGTGTGATGTTGCACAGCATGATGGAAGAAAGCGTCTGTTTGTCGATGACTGCACGACCGATCAGGTCAAGGCGCATTGACTCCCATCGATGGCCAGCTTTATGCACTGACACTTCTTCTTTGTAGCGTTCAAAAGCTTGTCCAAGCGTCTTGTCTGCTACAATGCCGGTCGTTGTCTGCTTTCGAAGCGCGGTTTCTCTTTCAGTCGCCCAAGCCACAGCCTCGGCCTTTGTGCTGAATGTTTTAGTATCGCGAATGCCTTTTATTGCAACCTGGGCACGCCATCCACCAGATCGTTTCAAATACGACGCCATAAGATCATCAAAGTTATTGAAAGCGGTATCTTGGTGTAAATTTGGTGTAATGGCAAACAGTTTTTATCTGTTTTTATCGGTATTTTGTGGAAGGCTGAAAAGGAAAAAAGCACTTTAACTTATTGATTCTATTAAGTTAAAGTGCTTTTAAGGTGTATTGCTATTTCATGCTGTGGTGCCCACGGAGGGCACCAATCTCATTTTGCATGACGGCGTATTGCGCTAACAATTGTTCTGGGTCGTGGATCTCTTGTTCGCCTACGTGCGGGTTTTTGCAGTCGAGGTTGTAGTTGCGCGTTTTGATGTCGCCTATGCTGACTTTCCATGCCTGGCTGTTTTCCGTACGCGTACTGAATCCATCCGCTTCTGTGCCCCACCAAGCGCGTTCTGCTGCGAACTCTTCTATCTTCATCGGCTTGGTTTTGTTATAGCTCTTTACACCCTCTGGGTAGGGATGTTCGTAAAACCAAATGTCCTGCGTTGGTTTGCCTTTGCTGAAAAACAGCAGATTGGTTTTGATGCCGGTGTAGGGGGCGAACACGCCATTGGGCAGACGCACGATGGTATGCAGATTACATTCTTCCAGCAGCTTTTCTTTGATGCGGGTTTTGATGCCTTCGCCGAATAAGAAACCGTCTGGTAAAACGAGGGCGGCGCGGCCATTGGCTTTGAGCATTTGCATGATCAGTACCAAAAACAAATCGGCAGTCTCGCGGGTGCGGAAGGTGGCGGGGAAGTTGGATTCGATGCCGTCTTCTTCCATCCCGCCGAACGGTGGATTGGTGACGATGACATCGACGCGCTGCTGTGGTCCCCAACTGATTAGCGGGTAGGACAGGGTGTTGTCATGGCGGATGTTGATTGGGGTATCGATGCCGTGCAAGATCATATTGGTGGTGCAGAGCAAATGCGGCATGGGCTTTTTTTCTATGCCCAAGATACTGTTTTGCAATTGCGTTTCATCGTCGACTGTTTTGACGTCTTGGCTGCGGATGTGTTCGATCGAGCAGGTTAAGAAACCGCCTGTGCCGCAGGCTGGGTCCATCACTTTTTCACCGAGACGTGGGTTGACCATTTGCACCATGAATGCGGTGACGGCGCGTGGTGTATAGAATTCACCGGCGTTGCCTGCGGCTTGCAGATCGCGCAGTAGTTGTTCGTACATGTCGCCGAATAAGTGGCGCTCTTGCGCTTTATTGAAATCGACACCTTCTTGAATTTTGTTGATGACCTGGCGTATCAGTTGGCCGGACTTCATGTAGTTGTAGGCGTCTTCAAACACCGAGCGGATCACAAAGGCGCGTTGATCGTCCCCTCTGGCTTCTAGTTTTTGTAGCGCTGGGAACATGTCAACATCAAGAAACTGTTTGAGCTCGTCGCCGGTCATGCCTTCGGCGTTGGCTGCCCAATTACGCCAGCGGTATTTCTCGGGTAAAGGCGATACGTAGTTGTCTTGCAGCAGCTCCCATTCTGATTCGCGGTCATCAAAGATTTTGAGGAATAACATCCAGACTAATTGGCTTAAACGCTGTGCGTCGCCGTCAACGCCTACGTCTTTGCGCATGATGTCTTGGATGGATTTGATGGTGCTGGAAATGCTCATGGTGTTCTTTTCTGCTTAAGGTTTTTTGGTTTGTTGATGTTTTGATTTAGTTCTTGCTTCGTTTTCTTGTGTACTTTTTTAAACTCCCCTCTACCGCGCAAGCGGGAGAGGGGTTGGGGGTGAGGGCGGTAGAACAACGAATTTCGATCTTTATTTGTTCGCTTATATCGTCAATCTTCATGCGTCGTGCGCTGCTCAAGCACCCTCACCCCGACCCTCTCCCGCTTGCGGGAGAGGGAGTTAACTAGCATTTGCTGCATCTATGTTTTTTTGCCGACAGCTTAGGCGTATAAATTTTGCTCCAATTCTGCAAGTGCCGCCATGTAAGCGGGTTTGCCACCAAAGGCGGAGACCAATTCGCTGGCGGTGCCCATGTTTTTAAACGGATCTAGCGTGAGGATTTTGATGTCTTCGATATTCTCTATGCCTGTGTCTGCGTATTTTTCTAAGAGAATTTCTAATACCTGTCTGGCTTGTTCGCCATACTTGGTGAAGTAGTTGCGCTTCTTCACTTGATCGGCGCGTTCACGGCGGGTGAGTGGTGGTTGATCGAAGGCGACATGGCAGATTAAATCGAAGGCGTCAAAGTCTTTGCCGACATCTTGTGCCAGTGCTTCTAACAATACGCCGTGTTGTTCTAGCTCTTGCAAGATGGCGCTCTTGCGCTCCGCTTTGCTCCAGCGAAGTAGGAATTGATCGAGTGAAGAGTAATCTTTACGTATGGTTTGACGTGTGTAATCTTTGAGTGACTCGGTGATGAGCTTGCCATCTGGCCCCATGTATTGCACGCGTTCTGAGGTGACATAGACATCGACATCGCCGACGATGTACTTGATGCGGCCTTGGCGTATTTCATCGTCGCCTAAATGGATTTGGCTTTGATCGTAGGTGAATGGATCTTGATCGTCAGGATAGTCAGGGGCGATAGGATTGCCATGTTCATCTAAGGCGACTTCGACGACTTCATCCGGTGGTACTGGAGAGTCTTCGCCCTTTGGTTCGTAGATAATCACGGGCTCGCCATCAAAATCTTTATCGGCAAACAGCTCGGTCGCCTTTTTAAAATCCATGATGGTGAACCAGTATTTATCGTAGTCCTCGTTGATGCGCGTGCCACGGCCTATCATCTGTTTGAATTCGGTCATGGATTTGATGTGCTGATCCAATACCACTAATTTACAAGTTTGCGCATCGACACCTGTCGTCATGAGCTTAGACGTGGTGGCGATGACGGGGTAGCGTTCTTCCGGATTGATGAAGTTATCCAGCTCGGCTTTGCCTTCTTTTTCATCGCCGGTAATGCGCATGATGTACTTGCGGCTTTCTTTTACCCGCTCTGGATTGAGATTGACCAGCGCTTGACGCATGCGCTCGGCGTGATCGATGTCATCGCAAAAGACGATGGTTTTGGCGTAAGGATCTGTCGCTGTTAGAAATTCGGTGATCTTCTTCGCGACCAACTCTGTGCGTTTCTCTAGCACTAGCGTTCTGTCCATATCAACTTGATTGTAGATACGGTCTTCGATCTCTTGACCATGCTTGTCGAGCTGGCCTTTGCTTGGTCGCCAGCCTTGCAGGTCTATGTCGATATCGATACGTACCACTTTATACGGCGCGAGGAAACCATCTTCAATACCTTGCTTGAGGGTGTAGCTATAGACCGGATCACCAAAATAATTGATGCTGGAAACTTCTTTGGTTTCTTTTGGCGTGGCGGTTAAGCCTACGTGCGTAGCGTTGCTGAAGTAAGTCAAAATTGAGCGCCAAGCAGAATCCTCGGCCGCGCTGCCACGATGACATTCGTCAATCACGATCAGATCAAAGAAGTCTGGAGTAAATTGTTTGTAGATGTTTTGTTCTTCTTCTGTGCCGGTCACCGCTTGATACAGGCAGAGGTAAATTTCGTAGCTCTTATCAACCTGGCGATTGGTTATCTTGGTCATGGCCTTGCCAAAGGGCTTGAAGTCTTTGTTTTTGGTTTGATCGACCAAGATGTTGCGGTCAGCCAGAAACAAGATGCGCTTCTTGGTGCCCGACTTCCACAAGCGCCAAATGATTTGAAATGCGGTGTAGGTCTTGCCCGTGCCTGTTGCCATGACTAGCAGCACGCGTTGCTGTCCTCGGGCGATCGCTTCAACGGTATTGTTAATCGCATTGGCCTGATAGTAGCGCGGTGCGCGGCCAGTGCCATCATCGTAGTAGGGCATTTCTACGGTTTGGATTGCTTCCGGTGTGGCGATGCCTTTCCAGACGCAGTAGCGTTGCCAGAGTTCGGATGGTGACGGAAATTGCGCGAGGCCAATCTCGATCTCAATTTTTGCAGCATTGCCTGTACGGTCGTGGAACTGAAATGCATCGCCGTTTGAGCTGAAGACAAATGGTACACCTAAGGTCTCTGCGTAGTTCAAGGCTTGTTGCATGCCGTCGCCAACACTGTGTTTGTTGTCTTTTGCTTCGATGACGGCGATAGGAATATTTTTCTTGTAATACAGGATGTAGTCGGCGCGCTTTTGTTCACCACGCGTATGCAACTTACCGCGCACGATAATGCGGCCTTTGGTAAAGCTGACTTCTTCTCGAATTTGTGTGTGCAAATCCCAGCCTGCATCGAGGATGGCTGGGGTAATGTATTTGCTGCAGATATCGCGTTCAGAAAGGCTCTTTTTATCCATCGACTAATCCACTGTCCACCAAAATGAGGAGCAGTGATTGTACTGCAGTCTCTATAGGGGAAAGGTGATTTTCTTGGGATTTATTGGGATGGTTTGTGGTGTTTTTTAGTCGGTACATGGGCGTGTAAATTTACATGTAAAAGTTCTTGAATGAATTTTCTTGAGGTGTCGATATGATTTTGCAACAAAGATGTATTGAACCATGTCGAAAAACAGTGCCTGTAAACCCATCGAATTCGACGGGTTTACAATCTTTTTTTGTGGCGCAATAGTCAATACTAATCCTTCAGTCAGACAACAAAAAACCGCCAATCAGGCGGTTTTTTGTCTATCGAAACTAAACAGTTACTACTTCACCAAATCAATATTTCTTAGCCTTACTAACGCCTTTAACCGTTTCAAAACGATTGCTGCTACCACCGCGTGCTGTTGCTGGTTTTTTGACGCGTGGGGCTGCGTCTTTTTCAGCAACGCGGCGATTGCCGCCGGTGACGCGTTCTTTCAACGGTACTGGTCTTGCGTTGACTAACATGGTGCTGCTGCCGATTTCTTTGATGTCGAGTTTTTTACCTGCGACCCACACGCCTTTTAAATGCGTGAGTATGTCTTTTGGCATGCCGACTGGTAGATCGACGGTGGAGTAGTCATCGAATAGGCCAATGTGGCCGATTAATTTTGCATCCAATCCAGCTTCATTCGCAATTGCACCGACGATATTGCCCGGTGTGACCGCGTGTTGCTTGCCGACTTCGATACGGAAAGTTTGCATAGGGATGGCGACTTTGCCTTTGCTGTCGGCGCGTTTTTTGTCGGCTTTGGCTGGGGCTTCATCGGCTGGGAATGTGGCTGCGCGTTCAACGACTTTATCGAGTTTGCTACGGTCTGATTTTTTCTCGAAACTGTCGGTGCGTTGAGTGCGCTCACTATGCTCAGCACGTGGTGCGCGCTCTGTGCGTTCGCTAAATTTGCGTGGCGCTTCATCATTGCTGCTAGCGGCTTCGCCATCGGCACGGATGTTGAGTGCCTGACCAGCAACGCGCACGCTCTTCAAGTGCGACAACATATCTTTTGGCAAATCTTCTGGCAGATCCAAGACGGTGTAATCGTCATAGATGTCGATGCGGCCGATATGTTTGGAATCGATGTTCGCTTCATTCGCAATTGCGCCGACGATATTGCCTGGCTTGACGCCATGTTCATGGCCAACTGCGATACGGAAAGTGCGCATGCCTGGTTCGGCTGTGCGTGGGCTGTGTTCACGACGTGGGCCGCGGCTTTCGCGATCACTGCGGTCACCAAATCGGCTGCCACGCTCATTGCTGTCGCCGCGATCACCACGTGCTGGACGATCACCGCGTTCAGTGCGGCTGCTACGCGCAGGTGCTTCATCGCGCCAGCTGTCATCGGTTTTGACTTCACGCTTATTTTTGTCGAGTAGCAGTGGCTCATCGCCACGTGCCATCTTGGCTAATGCCGCTGCGATTTCAAATGCAGGTACATTGTGTTCGCTTTCGTATTCGGCGATCACGTTCAAGAATTGTTCGAGTTCACCTTGTGCCAAAGTCTCAGTGATCTGATCTTTAAAGCGTGAAATACGCACATTGTTAACCGCCTGTATGGTTGGCAATTCCAATGGGGATACCGGTTGACGTGTCGCGCGTTCGATGGCTTTTAGGAGATTTTTTTCACGTGGTGTGATGAACAAAATCGCTTCGCCGCTACGGCCTGCACGGCCAGTACGGCCGATGCGGTGGGTGTAGCTTTCTGGATCATGCGGTACGTCGTAGTTAACCACGTGGCTGATACGTTCTACGTCCAGACCGCGCGCCGCAACGTCAGTCGCGACCAAAATATCGATCTTGCCGTCTTTTAATTGTTGAATTGTGCGTTCGCGTTGTTGCTGTTGAATATCGCCATTAATCGCTGCGACTGAGAAACCACGTGCGGCTAATTTGGAAGCGAGTTCCTCGGTGCCGAGTTTGGTGCGCGCAAAAATAATCATGCCGTCAAAAGTTTCTGCTTCCAGAATACGTGTCAAAGCATCGAGCTTGTGCATGCCGCTGACTAACCAATAACGCTGGCGAATATTGTCGGCCGTGCCGGTTTTTGCAGCTACCGTGATTTCGGCGGGCTTGTTCAAATACGTTTGCGCGATACGTTTGATCACGGATGGCATGGTTGCCGAGAACAACGCGGTTTGATGACCTTCTGGTGTCTCTTGCAAGATGCGTTCTACGTCGTCGATAAAGCCCATGCGCAGCATTTCATCGGCTTCGTCCAACACCAAGGTTTTGAGTTGGGATAAATCGAGTGAGCCTTTGTCCAAATGATCAATCACGCGACCCGGCGTACCGACTACGACATGCACACCACGGCGCAAAGCGGATAATTGCGGGCCATAGCTTTGGCCACCGTAAATTGGCAAGACATGAAAGCCCGGGATGTAACGCGCGTACGTCTGAAATGCCTCTGCCACCTGAATCGCCAATTCACGCGTTGGTGCTAAGACCAGCGCTTGTGGTGCGGTTTGACGGATGTCGATGTTCGACAAAATCGGCAAGGCAAACGCGGCGGTTTTACCGGTTCCCGTTTGTGCCTGACCTAAAACGTCACGACCTTCTAACAAAGTGGGGATGGTTGCGGCTTGAATCGGCGATGGCGATTCGTAGCCAACGTCGCTCAGGGCGCGTTGGATGGCTTCACTCAATTGCAAGTCAGCAAAGGTGATAGTCGGGGATAATTGGGCTTCAGACATGGGGCGGGCTCACTAGAGGAACATCGGGTACAAGAGGCGCGTTTTTCACAGGATGCGAAAAAGCATAAGGCCGTAGTTTACTCTTAGATGCTGTTTATGCCTAATGGCTTTGCTATTTTTCGCTTAAAAATCATGCAATTAGCTTTAAAAACAGGCTTTTTAATGGCAAAAAAATATCTTCTGCTGAATTGACAATGTGAAGTCTGTCATCTTGCGGTGCGGGTTTGCCGCTGACTTTTGTCGATTTCGGCCTAGGATAGTTTTAGCTCAATCTATTGCGTTGAAAAATTATAGTCCATAACACCGACACAAGGACACTCAGGGAAAGCAGGGAAAGCAAAGGCGTATTTTTTCTTGGCTCTGTGCTACTCAGCTAATGTGCTGTGAAAGTTTTTGAATTTCCTTCAGTCTAAAATTACAGGCAGTGCGACTTGGGCGGTCCCATGTGGCATTGATGATAAAGATAGTTTTTTCATCTTGCTTCTAGTGTCGAATGCGGGTATTTTCTTTACCACTATCGGATTGAATTTGCTGTTGTCCTTAATCTAAAGACTGGGTGACTATGACTGACTTCTGTGAAATTTTGGTCGTGGATGATATTTCTGCTATCCGCGACATCATCGTGCAACAGCTCAAAGCCTTGGCGTATTCTAAAATCCAGGTTGCTACGAATGGAGAAGAAGCTTTACGTTTACTGAAAGTGATATCGCCGAAGTTGATTATTACTGATTGGTCGATGCCGGTGATGGGTGGCTTAGAGCTATTACTTGCCGTGCGCCGCGATCCGCGTCTGAGTAGCATACCCGTTATTATCGTTTCGGCGGAAATGCAGCGTGATTATGTGATGCAGGCGATACAAGCGGGGGTATCCGATTTTTTGTTTAAGCCATTTAAGCCCGACGAGTTAGCGCGTAAAGTACGTAATGCGCTTACCAATTCTTATAGCACACCGGCCAATCAAGGCCGTAACGCCGAAGCAGTTGCTAGCAAACCCGAAAATAAACGACCCACGGTATTAGTGGTGGACGATACGCCTTTTAATCTGAGAATGGTGGCGGGTCTTCTGCAAGATCAGTATCAAATCAAGGTGTCAGCAAATGGCATAAAAGCGATCAATATATGCCAAGCCTCCGCACCTGACTTAGTGCTACTCGATGTGATGATGCCCGAGATCGATGGCTTTGAAGTTTGCCGTCGTCTCAAGTCCGATCCCCGAACAGCCCACGTCCCCATTATTTTTCTCACCGCAATTGGTGATGCCGACAAGATTGCCGAAGGCTTTGAGCTCGGTGCGGTGGATTATGTCACCAAGCCTATCGAACCCGTTATTCTCAAAGCGCGCGTCGCTGCCGCGATACGTATTTCACTTAATCACGAACATATGCGTGAGAAATATGATCTCTTGATGGAAAACTCGCGCCTGCGGGAAGAGGTGGAGCGGATTGCCCACCACGATATTAAGAATCCTTTAGCAATCATTTTAGGACACACCGCGACGTTTTCTGAAGATGCTGGTTTGACTGATGAACAGCGCAGCAAAATCAAAATCATTGAGCAAAGTACTTATGACATTTTGCAATTAATCGATCTCTCAAATGACCTGCTGAAAATTGAGCAAGGTCGCTATTTTCTGCAATCAAAGCGGGTTGATTTGAATGCGCTGATACACAGAGTGTGTGAAGAAAATCAAAAACTATTCATGAGCAAAGGCGTGGTTATCGAGGCAAAATTCTCGACCGGGGGATTGGCCCATGGCGAACTGATACAGGGGGAACAATTACTACTGTATTCCATGTTGCACAATATACTCAAGAACGCTGCCGAGGCCAGCCAGGCTGGTGATTGCGTCTTGTGCGAGCTCTCTGTTATTGATAATGAGGTGGTTGATATTCGTGTGCATAATTCAGGCCGGGTTCCTGCGGCAGTGGAGTCGCGATTCTTTGAAAAATATGTGTCGCACGGTAAAGTCGGTGGCACTGGCTTGGGAACCTATTCTGCGAAATTGATTGCCGAGGCGCATGGCGGCAAGGTAAGTATGCGAACCTCAGACGAAGACGGCACCACAGTGTCGCTGCGTTTTCCCTTACAAGCTTAGGGTCTGTTACTTAGTGTCTGTTACTTAGTGTCTGTTACTTTAGGTCTGTTAACATCAAAATCGCCAGATTCCAGGTGGATGTATTCAGTTAAGACGAATATGAGAACATCTCAGTGAGAAAAGACGAGATCGCTATCCGAATGGACTTTGTGGCTTTGGACAAATATGAAACCCCCTCAACGCCGAGACGCTGAGGGGGTTTTAAGTATAATCAACCATCTTGTTCGCTTAACTGCACGGTATTACCGATATTACTGTGTTTTGCCATCAAGTTTTGATGCAACTTTTGCTCAAACGCGTGAGTTGTGCGGTAGACCCTAGTTAAAAATGCCAGTAAGTCAGGCGTCTGTAACGCTTTGATACAAGCTTTGGCTCAGATTGAGGTATCCTTGCCAACTTCCATGAAAAAGCAAAGCAATTTGAATTAGAACCGCATGAAGTTGTACACAGAATCACGAGAGCGCGAGCTAGAAGAGCAGGGAACTATTCAGATCCATATTCGCATCCGACCTAGGCGTCTGGCCGCGATAGTGCTGGTGCTGTTATTGCACGGCTTGTTGCTATTTTTCTTGTTAAAAATTCGTACTGATATTCAAAACGGCAAACCAGTCGGTGGGCCTATGGTCTTTATCATGGATAAAATCGCTCAACTCAAGAAGGGCGAACCCACACCTAAGAAATCACTGGCGAAGGCGCCGCCAAAGTCAACTAATAAAGCTATTTCGCGCCCTGTCAATCCCGACGCTATCGTAGAGCCTACGCAAGAACCGGTAAAACCTGTCAAAGTTGAAGAGCCTTTGCCCGATATGGCGAGCATGATTAATGCCGCACGTGAACGCAGGCAGCAATCAGAGGCCGCAGCTGCGGCCGAAAATCAGGCTGCACAACAAGGCCAGCGCGGACTAAGCCCACAAGAAATTGCCGAAGCCAATGTGAAACGCAGTATGCAAAGAGCCTCGGGGCAAGATGGTACCAGTGGCGTATTTCAGATTATTAGTAAGAGTGTGCGTATGGGCACGTTCTCTTTCCGTGGCTGGAAGGTGAATAGCAATGGCTGGAAGCAGACTATCGAAGTTGATGCTGGTTTGAACGGCAATATTGATTTGGCCATGGTTCGTAAGATGATAGAAATTATCCGCACTCATTACAAAGGCGATTTTCGTTGGGAGTCGAACCGTTTGGGAAGGGTGGTGAATTTATCGGCACGGGTGGAGGATAGTGCAGAATTAGAAGCATTTATGCTGGAAGAGTTTCCTGAATTCGCCAAACCTAAGCGCTAATTGGTATCAATTCGTTCAGCGCAATTTTGTCGGAATTGCTCAGATTCTCACCCGCGTACATCCGCCAACACATTGAGAAAAAAGCACAATTTAATACGCCAAGTTGTGCGCCGATGCCAGGTGCAAATGTCGCTTGTTGGGGCGGAGTTTGCGTGAACCGCAGAGGTCAGGTATGACGGTCGATGCCGCATGGCAATGTTAAAATGCTGATTTCTTCAAAAGCGTTCAAATGCGTTTAAAAGCGGGAGACATATTGTGATCAGCCTACATCTGGGAAACATCGGGCAAATTATTCAACTGGCGATTGCGCCTGTTTTTTTGCTGACCGGTGTCGGTACCAATTTGACTGTCCTGACCAATCGACTGGCACGCATTATTGATCGCTCCCGGGTATTGGAAGAAATCGTCACTTTGCAGGGAGAGAAAGGCTTAACGCCGATTATGCGGATAGAATTAGACGAGCTATATCAACGTTCGCATTTAATTAATCGCGCAATCACTTTGAGCTCAACGTGTGCTTTATTAGTCTGTTTGGTCATCGCGGCATTGTTTCTTGGCGATGCCTTGGATCTTCATCTCGATAAAGTGATTGCCGCTTTATTTGTACTTGCCGTATTGGCATTGATCGGCAGTTTTATCTTCTTTTTACGTGAAATTTTTGTGGCGACCAAGACCTTAAGACGCCAGCGTGAACATGGGGCTAAGTTTTTGCCTTAATCAATCGCTATCAATTTCTTGCGAGCGTGAACGAAAAACCACGCTCCTTAGCAGAAGTGCGTGAAACCAGCGTCTAAGACTTGTGTTGACTTTCATTTGAGGCACAATGGAATCAGCTATCGCCTTGTTGATGCTGTGTTCTTAGTTAAGCAATTTCGTAGGGGCGGGGGCAAGCCGCATTGCGCAGGTGCTTGATATATAGGTGGCGTGGTTTGCATCCGCCCTACAATTTTGCAGCAAAAAAGCGGGCTTTTGCTAGAACCCCAGAGTAATCAAATAAATTCAAATTGAATTGGATGCCGCGTTTTTAGCCCCAGCTCCTGCGCGCGCCTTAGATCAACGAAATACCTACTTCCCGACAGGAGTTGACGATGATGACTGTGCCCATCATTATAGATTTCGAAGCATCTGGTTTTGGACAGGGTAGCTATCCAATTGAAGTCGGATTTTCTGGTCGTCATGGCGAAGGCTGGTGCTCTTTGATTCGCCCCGAACAGGATTGGCATCATTGGGATGACGAGGCTGCCAAGATTCATGGTATTCCGCGCGAGATTTTGGTAGAGCGTGGCAATACCTCACATTTTGTTGCTGAACAATTAAACTTTTTCCTTGGTGGTCGCACTGTCTATACCGATGGTTGGGGACAAGATTATGTTTGGATGGCGCGCCTGTTCGATGCGGCGCAGATCACGCCTAAGTTCAAACTCAATGATCTTTTTGAGATTATCGAGGAAGAACAAATGCCAAATTGGCATGTCACCAAAGAGCAAATTGCTAAAGAGCTATGCGTGGCGAGACATCGTGCCAGCAGCGATGCACGGGTATTGCAATTGACTTGGCTGCGTACCTTTGACGATGCGAAGAAACAGACGGCAGGGCATATCTAATAATCCAAACTTCGCGGTCATCCGTTGTTGCGGGAAAATTTCGAATTATTTGAGATGCCCTGTATAAAAAATCAGTCTTTTTTGTCGATCCACGGAAACAGCCTCATACACTCCCGTATAATATCGGGATGCAAAATCTCCTACACAATCTCAATCCCGAGCAGCTCGCTGCCGTCACTTTACCAGCCCAATCTGCCTTAATTCTGGCCGGTGCAGGCTCAGGTAAAACCCGCGTGTTGACGACGCGTATCGCCTGGTTGATTCAAACCGGACAGATCTCGCCGAATGGCGTCCTAGCGGTGACGTTTACCAACAAGTCAGCGAAAGAAATGCTGACGCGCTTATCGGCGATGTTACCGATCAATACGCGTGGGATGTGGATAGGTACTTTTCACGGCTTATGTAATCGTTTGTTGCGCGCGCATCATCGCGATGCGGGTTTGCCGCAGACTTTTCAGATTCTGGATTCAGGCGATCAACTTTCTTTCATCAAACGCTTACTGAAAGCGAACAATATTGATGACGAAAAATATCCGCCTAAGACTTTGATGTACTTTATCAATAGCGCCAAAGACCAGGGTTTGCGCGCGGTGCAGGTCGACGCCTATGACGATTTCAATCGCAAAATGGTGGCGCTGTACGACCTTTATGATCTGCAATGTCAGCGTGAAGGCGTAGTTGATTTTGCCGAACTTTTATTGCGCACTTACGAATTATTGAGTCGTAATCAGCCTTTGCGTGAACATTATCAGGCGCGCTTTAAACATATCTTGGTCGACGAGTTTCAAGATACTAACGATTTGCAATACAAATGGCTGAAATTGATGGCGGGCACGCATGGTGCGGTATTTGCGGTGGGCGATGATGACCAAAGTATTTACGCGTTTCGCGGCGCGAATGTCGGCAATATGGCGGCGTTTGAGAAAGAATTTCATGTTGAAAATCTCATCAAACTTGAGCAAAACTATCGTTCACACGGCCATATTCTGGATACCGCGAACGCACTGATCGAACACAATAGCAAACGCCTGGGAAAAAATTTACGCACCGACGCTGGGCATGGCGAACTGGTCAGAATTTTTGAAGCCAGTAGCGACATTCAAGAAGCACAATGGATCACGGAAGAGGCGAAGAATCTGATCCGCGATGGTTTCGAACGCAGTCAGATTGCGATTTTATATCGCTCCAATGCGCAATCACGCGTGATCGAGCATGCCTTGTTTTCGGCGAATGTGCCTTATCGTGTGTACGGTGGCCAGCGCTATTTTGACCGGGCTGAGGTCAAACATGCCATTGCGTATCTGCAGCTGATGGATAATCCACATAATGATTCAGCCTTCATGCGCGTGGTGAATTTTCCTACCCGCGGTATTGGTGCGCGCTCTATAGAACAGCTGCAAGACGCCGCCAAGCAATACAATATTTCTCTGTATGCAGCAGTGCCATATGTGGCCGGTAAAGCGGGTTCTTCATTAGCAGGTTTTGTAAAGTTAATCGAAGGCGCACGCTTTGAAACACAGAATTTGCCTTTGCCAGAAATGGTGCAAGTGGTGCTTGATCTGAGCACTTTGCTGACGCATTATCAAACTGAAAAAGAAGGCGCAGATCGCATAGAAAACTTAGAGCAGTTGGTGAATGCGGCAACTTTGTTTGTCTCCGAAGAAGGCTTCGGCCATGATGCGCCTGCTCTGGCTGGGCCAGCATCACGACCAGCGAGTAGTTTGATTGCGAACGTCGATGGCATCGAGATTATTGATGCAGATGCGGCCTTGCCTACGGTGATGTCGCCATTGTCCGCATTCTTGTCGCATGCCTCTTTGGAAGCGGGCGATAATCAAGCGCAAGTGGGTCAAGATGCTTTGCAACTGATGACGGTGCATGCGGCAAAAGGTTTAGAGTTCGATGCGGTGTTCATCGGCGGTTTGGAAGAAGGTTTGTTCCCGCATGAAAATAGTAGTCAGGAAGAATCTGGCGTGGAAGAAGAGCGTCGCCTGATGTACGTGGCAATCACTCGTGCCCGGCAACGCTTATACATAACTTTTTCGCAAACTCGCATGTTGCATGGACAGACTCGCTACAACATGCGTTCGCGCTTCTTCGATGAAATGCCGGAAGCTTCGCTGAAATGGCTTTCACCTAAAATTCAAGCGAGTTGGTTTGCGCGTCCAAAATCGGCGTGGGACGATGCCCCTGAATCCGGCGCGAATGCCATTGCACAGAGTTTCAGTAAAAAACAAACGAGTAGTGGAAACGCTTGGCGCATAGGTGAAAACGTTGCCCACGCCAAGTTTGGCGAAGGCGTGATTGTCAATATTGAAGGCGGGGGATCGAATGCACGCGCGCACATTAATTTTGGCAAATTTGGCATGAAGTTGCTTGATCTGAGCATCGCCAAATTAGACCGGATTTAAGGGTTTAAATATGATAAGCGGTTGTGGTCATCACCTTGGCCATGCCGCGCATCAAAGCCTTGACTGGCGTGGGTAAGTCGCTCGCACCTAAATTTTGTGCTGCGGCACCATGTGCGATTTCATCGACCCGCATTTGTTCGACGATTGCACGCGATTTATGGTCTGTTAATGGCAATTCTTGCAAGTGACTGTTGAGATGGGCTTCCACTTGCTTTTCGGTTTCCACGACAAATCCCAGACTGATTGCATCACCGCAGCGACCGGCGACAAGACCGCAGGCATAGGCGCCCATATACCATAGGGGATTGAGCACACTGGTATGTGAATTAAGTTGTTGCAGCCGTTCCGCTGTCCAGGCCAGATGATCTTCTTCCTCTATGCTGGAGCGAGCAAATTGCTGACGGACTTCGTTTGACTTTGAAAACACCGCCTGCGAATCATATAGGGCTTGCGCGCACACTTCGCCGACGTGATTGACGCGCATTAATCCGGCGCTGTGTTTTTGTTCCGCCTCAGATAAAGCCTGTTCCGTCTCGGTATTTCCCGGGTTTTTGCGTGATGCCCTAGCTTGCCCAGAGACTACGCGTAAGGCGCGGTCAAAATTAATCAAAAAGTGATCGAATTTTTTGTTCATCATATTTTTGTGTAAGCCCGTCAAAAACGCCTATTGTAAGCGCCCATCGCTTGAAAACCGTGATTGCGTCCAAATTTAGCGTTAACAGAAAAATTGATTTAGTAGCTATTTTTTTGTGTTTAAATCAGGCATTGTTGTTGCAATGCCACATAAATTCTAAATATGTCTTATAATAGCGTGATTCAATTTGCCCAAAAGAGTGATATTTGTTCCAATGCCACTTAGTATACGAGGCAAAACGCATCCGCGCTTTATTTGCGTGGCGGCACCAAGAGACAAATTTATGACAGATAATTAACTTATAATACTGTTTATTAAAGAAATTTATTAACCTTTGGAGAGTTTTTCAATGAAAAAATCACTTATCGCTTTCGCAGTTCTGGGTGCATTCGCATCTGCTGCTTCCGCTCAGTCTTCTGTTGTTTTGTACGGCGTAGTTGACGTCAACACGACTTACTTGTCCAACCAAACTACTACAGGCGGCAAGAAGATGTCTATGGACCCAAGCGGTTTGAGCTCTGGACGTTGGGGTTTCAAAGGCAGCGAAGATTTGGGTAATGGCTTGAAAGCAAACTTCCAATTGGAAAGTTCTTTAAGTGTTGACGCAGGTACAGCAGGTTCTTTGTTTGACCGTATCGCAACTGTTGGTGTGTCTAGCACAACATTTGGTACATTGAATGCAGGTCGTCAAACTAACTTGGCATATGACACATTGGTTCAAGTTGATCCTATCGGTGTGGCACACGTTGGTACTAACCCGAACATCGTTTTCGGTGGCTTGAACAATGTTGGTTTGTACGGCACACATGGTACTAGCAATGGTATTTCCTCTGCTACACGTCAAAACAACTCTATCAAATATGCAGCTCCAAGCGTATTGGGTGGCATCGTGTTTAGCGGTATGTATGGTTTCGGCGAAAAAGCTGGCGATGCAACTGCAAGCAGCTACGCTGGCGCATCCGCAAGCTTCTCTGAAGGCGGTTTGACAGCAGTATTCTCTTACTCACAATTGCGTGATGCAGCGAATAACTCCACTTTGCGTGCTTACACAGGTGGTGCTAAGTTTGTTGTAAATAGCGATGTAACATTGAAAGTTACTTACGCTGATAATGAAGTTAACACAACGGGTCGTGATATCAGTGTTTTCGGCGTAGGTGCTGATTTCGCTGTTGCTCCTGCAACTACTTTGACTGCTGGTTACTATGGCACACGTCGCGCTGGCGATGTAAAAGGTAAAGTAGATACATTCGTGGTCTTGGGCAAATACGCTTTCAGCAAACGTACAACTGCTTACACTTCTTATACTTATGCAAAAGCAGGCTCTTCATTGGCTAAAGATACCGATATCGGCTTGATCATCGGTGCTAACAACCGTTCTGCAAATCGTGTTGCAGTCGGTATCAATCACGCATTCTAATTTGCTTGATTTAGCAAAGTAAAAATAAAAAAACTGCCTTCGGGCAGTTTTTTTTTGAACTATATTTTAAATATATTGCTCTAAATCTGAAGTTTTTGTTGCTACTCTCTGGCTGTACTATCCCCCTATCGTTATGCCAACATCGAAAGACGATGCCTAAAGGGTTTCGTTTTGCATATGTTGAGAATTTGGACAACGACCAACTCAACTACCAACTAAAGATCAAAATCTCTTTACCTGACATTATGAAGAAATCTCTATTTGCTTTGAGCGCCCTGTTCTTGTTGGTGACCTGTCCGGCACAAGCACAATTTAAGGCACTCCGTCTGGATTCTGAAGCACATAGCATCAAGCTTGACGGTAAATTAGATGAAAAGCAGTGGCAAGATGCTGAGGTGTTCGATCGGTTTTATCAGACTCAGCCGTTTGATAAAACCTTAGCGCATGAACGCACCGAGGTTCGCGTGTTGTACGATCAGCGCTTCTTGTATGTGGGTGTAAAAGGATTTGATTCGGACCCGAGTCAGATCCGAGATTCATTCTCGCGCAGAGATAAAGTGAGTATTGATCAGGACTTCTTTGGTTTGTTCATTGATCCGAGCGGCGGTCACAAAGCGGCGCAAGTTTTTTATGTGAATGCACGCGGCACCGTCATGGATGGTGTCTATAGTGACACTAGTGGCGATGACACTGCCCCCGACTACGAATTCTCAGTGGTTACTGCCCGTTTTGATGGTGGCTGGAGTGCTGAGTACAAGATTCCTTTCGCATCGATTGCTTATGACAAGCATTCCACGACGCCTTGGAGCTTGTTGGTCATGCGAAATATGACGCGCGATCAGCGTTATCGTATGTACAGCGGTGAAGTGACTCGTGCGACCAGTTGCAATTTATGTTTTTCGGATGCGATTACGGGGATGCAGGAGCTGCCATCAGGAGTGAATTGGAGTGCAACGCCACAGTTGGTGATGCGTCGCTCGACCGACGAGCAAGCCGGTAGAGCGACGAAATCTGCACGTTCAAATGATGTAAGCCTTGATATGAAGTACAGACCGAACTCATCGACCACGATAGATGCCACAATTAACCCCGATTTTTCACAAATCGAATTAGATTCACCCCAGTTATCTGGCAATACTCGTTTCAGCATTTTTGTACAGGAAAAGCGACCATTTTTTCTGGAAGGCGCCGATATTTTTCGTACCCCTTTTACCGCGATTAGCACCCGTAGCATTGCCGACCCTGATGCTGGTCTGCGTTACACCCAAAGAGATGCCGACAAAGACTTTAGTGTTGTGACTGCGCGCGATGCGGCCGGTGGCTTGGTGCTGGTGCCCCATACCTACTACACCGCCTATGGGACTAGTTCGGTGGCGTCAGTGGCGACCGATGCACGTGCTAACTTCCGTATCGGTTCACTTTCTATCGGTGCGATTGCGACCGATAGAACTTATGCTGACGATAAAGGGTATAACCGGGTTGCAGGTCCGGATTTTGTTTGGCAAATTGACCGCAATCAATTGATGCGCGGACAGCTCTTAATGAGTTCGACTAATGCACAAACCGATGACAATGGTAATGTAATACGCGGCACCACCAGTCACGGACATGCTGCGTATTTTGATTGGTCGCGTGGCAATGACCAGTGGGGTTTGTCAGCTAGTTTTCGAGACTTGAGCAAAGATTTTCGTGCCGATAACGGTTTCTTTTCACAGGTAGGATTTCGTAGCATTAACTCTGACCTCACCAAGAAATTTGGTCGCGTAGGCGCATTACATGAGTTAAATGTGTACGTGTCTGGCGAATACAAATTGGACAGCGATGGTAATGTGATGTCGAGGAATCTGACGCCGGGCGTGCGGATATCTGGGCCTTTCGATAGTTCCGCTTATGTCAACCTTAGTCCTGTCGTAAAAAATCGAGTGAATCAAAACGGCGATTTGTTTTCATTAGCACGCGTAGGCACTGGCTTTGCCGCTAGTCCAAGTAAGGAAATCGCCAGAATCGCGGTCGATATGTCCTTTGGTGATGTGATTGATATCTTGGCAAATCGCTTAGGGCGCGGTGGCTCCTATTCCATGGGCGCTAAATTGCGTCCTGTCGATCGCCTTGAATTTGAGCCTAGCTATGCCACCAGTTGGATAAATGAGGAAAATACTCGTAGTGGTGGTCGTGCCTATATGGAATCGGCATTGCAAATTAATAGCATTGTGCACTTGAGTTCAAAAGATACCCTGCGCATTATCGTGCAAGATGCCCGCACTACGCGCAATCCTGAGATGTATGCAATGACGGTAGCGCCCGAAAGTAGTCGCAGCGTGAATTCTCTGGTGTATACACATCGTGCTGGTCTGGGTACTGCGACCTATTTGGGCTGGACTATGACCAAATCCGAGACACCAGGTTTTGTTGCAAAGCGTAAGCAAGCAGAATTGTTTGCTAAATTATCTTGGCAAATTTAACGTTGAATCCCTGTAGCTCAAATCTACTAGATACAAAATAATAGGGTAATCAAGCTGTTGCATGTCTTTTAGTTAATAAGTCGTATTTGACGACAGCCACAGACTTCGTTATCCTTCGCACATTGCGCCGATTTGAAATCAGCTTGCGGGCGCAGTTTAAGTATCTGAAAAGATATTTGAGCAAATAAATACGGCTAAAGCGAGCTTGAATGCCGCAGTACCTCTCTCCTCATTCAGCCCCTCTTTTAGCCCCTTTTTTAAATTTGTTTTTTTAAAAATGAGACCTTCATAGTCTCAAGGGAAAAATCTATGTCATCCGTTGGAATCGTCACGCCACAAGCGTATCGCTTCAGTGATCCTTTGCTTTTGCAAAGCGGTGCCAGTATTGCCGACTACACCTTAATGGTCGAAACTTACGGCACATTGAACGCCGATAAGTCAAATGCGGTACTGGTTTGTCACGCCTTAAATGCCTCGCATCATGTCGCCGGTTATTATGCTGACCAACCAAAAAATATAGGTTGGTGGGATAACATGGTCGGGCCTGGAAAACCTTTAGATACGAATAAATTCTTCGTCATTGGTATCAATAATTTAGGCTCCTGTTTTGGTTCCACTGGACCTATGCATATCAATCCGGCAACGGGTAAGCAATACGGCGCGGATTTTCCGGTCGTCACGGTGGAAGATTGGGTACGGGCTCAGGCGCGGGTTGCCGATCAAATCGGCATCACTCAATTTGCCGCTGTGATGGGCGGTTCGCTCGGTGGCATGCAAGCTTTGGCGTGGAGCATTTTGTTTCCTGAGCGCCTGCGTCATTGTGTGGTGATTGCCTCCACACCTAAACTCTCGACTCAAAACATCGCGTTTAACGACGTCGCACGGCAGGCGATTTTGACCGATCCGGATTTTCATGGCGGCGATTTCTATGCGCACAAAGTCGTGCCCAGAAATGGTCTGCGCGTAGCACGTATGATAGGTCACATCACTTATCTGTCGAACGATGATATGGCGGAAAAATTTGGACGCGAACTGAAAACAGGTGATTACCAATTCGGTTATGGTGTGGAATTTGAAATCGAATCTTATCTGCGCTACCAAGGCGATAAATTCTCCGATTACTTCGACGCGAATACCTATTTGCTGATTACCAAAGCACTCGATTATTTTGACCCTGCGCGTGAACATGGCGGCGATTTAAGCAAGGCGCTAGCGGGTACCAAAGCGCAATTTTTACTCGCGTCGTTCACTACCGATTGGCGCTTTTCACCTGAGCGCAGCCGTGAAATCGTCAAAGCCTTGGTCGATAATAAACGCACGGTCAGTTACGCTGAAATCGATGCCCCGCACGGACACGATGCCTTCCTCTTGGATGACGCACGTTACCTTAATTTTGTGGCCGCTTACTACAATCGCATCGCGCAGGAGTTCGCATGAACGTACAAGAATTAAAACTGCATCGCCCCGATCTCGCCTTCATCGCGGATTGGATCAAGCCTGCTTCGCATGTACTCGACGTCGGATGTGGCGATGGTGTGATGCTCGACTATCTGCGCACCGATAAACAATGCAGCGGCTACGGTATCGAGATCGCCGATGACAAAGTTTTGGAATGCGCCAAGCGCGGCATCAATGTGATTCAGCAAGATATGGAACATGGTCTGAGTATGTTTGGCGAACATGCTTTCGATACGGTGTTATGTTTGTCTTCGTTACAAATGATGAAGCATGTAGAACCCTTATTGCGCGACATCGCCCGCGTCGGCAATGAAGCCATCGTGTCTTTTCCTAACTTCGGTTATTGGCCACATCGCACTGCTTTGTTGCAAGGAAAAATGCCGGTATCTAAATCGCTGCCGTTTGAATGGTACGACACGCCCAACGTGCGTTGCGCCACGATCTACGACTTTGCCGATCTGGCCGACGACGTCGGATTACAAGTGATGGAATGCGTCGCGCTACACGAGGGAAAACAGATACACTGGTTGCCCAATTTGCGTGGTAGTCTTGCGGTTTTCCGTCTCAAGAAGAGAGCTTAAACGATGAGCCATCACGACCAGAAATCCGATCAAAAGCAGACAGCACTCGCCGTGAATAAGTGGCAAACCTATTTCAATAAACGCATGTTGATTTTGGTCTTTCTGGGTTTCAGTTCAGGATTGCCATTGTTTATTCTGATCAATTTGGTGCAGGCGTGGCTGGCGAAGTCGGGTATTGATATCAAGAAGCTGGGATTGTTTACTTTGGTGATGTTTCCTTATCCGTGGAAATTCATCTGGTCGCCTTTGATGGATAGATTTAGTTTTGGTTCGCTTGGGCGGCGTCGTGGTTGGATGGCATTTACTCAGGTCGCCTTGTTCTTTTGCGTAGGCGCTATGGGCATGCTTGATCCTATTGCCCAGTTTTCCTGGGTGATTCCGCTAGCTATTGCGGTTGCGTTTTTCTCCGCCAGTCAGGACATCGTGATCGATGCTTTTAGTCGTGAAATTCTTGACGATAACGAGCAGGGCTTGGGAGCCGCCGTTAAAGTGAATGCGTATAAAGTAGCCGGCTTAGTGCCGGGCGCATTGTCTTTAATTTTGGCGGATATGATTTCCTGGACTTGGGTATTCTGGATTACTGCAGCGTTTATGTTGCCTGGTTTGTTTTGTACTTTGCTGGTGCAAGAGCCGAAGGCTTATGGCGTGCCGCCAAAAGATTTGAAAGAGGCGGTCGTTCTGCCATTCCGTGAATTCGTGACGCGCTCAGGGTGGCTGCATGCGTTTTGGATTTTAGCTTTCATCTTCTTATATCGTATTGGCGACACGATGGCGGCAACATTAGCGACCAAGTTTTTTCTGGATCTGGGGTTTCAATTGTCGCAGATCGGGACTATTGCGAAGTTGACTTTGTTTTGGGGCAGTATCGCGGGCGGTGTGGTTGGCGGCGTCTGGATGATCAAGCTTGGGATTAATCGCGCACTGTGGATATTTGGCGTGCCGCAAGCTTTGAGTATTTTGGGTTTCGCACTACTTGCGAAACTAGGCCCTGATCCTGTCATGCTAGGTGTGGTACTTGCAACGGAAGCCTTTGGTGTTGGTTTGGGAACCGCGGCCTTTGTTGCCTATATTGCTCGCGCCACCGATCCACGTTACACCGCCACGCAATTTGCTTTGTTCACCAGCCTGGCCGCTGTGCCACGTACTTTCACCACCGCATTGATAGGGTTTATTGTTGCCAGCACTGGATGGTTTAATTTCTTTTTGATTTGTTTTGCTTTGGCAATTCCCGGCATGCTACTTTTATTCAAAGTCGCCCCTTGGAATGGTGATCAGGTCAAATCTTCGGATACAACAAGCTCGGCTAATTAAATGTTTCGATAAAAATGGTTAGCAATCTTTTGCAATTGAAAAATACTGATTCTGCTACCATTCTGTGCATAAAAATGGAGATCAATCTCATTATGAAAAAATCTTTGATTGCTTTGTCGCTGGCAAGCGCCTTTGTATTGCCCGTCACTGCGTTGGCACAAGACCACGAGCCACAAGACGGTGTCAAAGTCGGCAAGATGTCGATGATGCGTAAATTGGGTAACCTTGGTGGCGCCTTAGATCAGCAGGCGGCTGCGCAGTATGTGCAGACCATGAAAGAAGCCGAGCAAAAGCGTGCGCTGGCGCCAGATAACCATCCGCAAGTCATCCGTTTGCGTGCGATTGCAAAAAAACTGATCCCCTTCGCCTTACCATGGAATGATCGCGCCGCGGAATGGAAATGGGAAGTAAATTTATTAGGCTCTACGCAAATTAATGCTTACTGCATGCCGGGCGGTAAGATCGCGTTTTATACCGGCATACTCGATACCTTAAAACTGACCGATGACGAAGTTGCGATTGTGATGGGGCATGAAATTGCCCACGCACTACGTGAACATGGCGCTGAGCGTGCTGGTAAATCGATGGCTACCAGTTTACTGGTAAAAGGCGCTGCACTATTCGCTGAGTATAAAGGCTATAACAGCCAAACCGTGGCGGGGTTAGGCGGCGCAGGAGCGAACGTGATGATGTTGAAATTCTCCCGCGACGACGAGACCGAAGCCGATATCGTCGGTCTCGATATCGCCGCACGCGCAGGCTACGATCCTCGTGCCGGTGTCGTACTCTGGCAAAAGATGGGTATCGTGAACAAAAAAGCACCACCAAAATGGCTATCAACGCATCCAGCGGGCACTGACAGGATCAATGAAATTCGTAAGCATTTCCCTGAAGTGATGCCGCTCTACGCCAAAGCGATGAGCACATCAATTGAGGGTTTGCCGCCTTACCGTAGCAATGTGAAATCAATCCCTGATGTGAAGAATTGATATCGATTTAGTTTCTTGAAAAGTAGAAAAGCCGCTTGGACAAGGCTCGATAGAGTTTGGCAAGCGGCTTTTTGTCGCATACGCAATGACGATCAATAAGTAATGATCAGCGGTGAGTGATCACTAAAACGTTCATCCTTATAAATCGCCGCGGCCTTCGCTTTGGCGGCGATGCCCGGTGTCGCCACATGGTAGTCGATACGCCAACCTACATTATTCGCCCACGCCTGACCACGATTACTCCACCAGGTATAGGCTTCACCTGTGGTGTCAGGATGCAGGCGGCGATAGACATCAACCCAGCCCATGTCTTCAAATAAATGCGTCATCCAGGCACGCTCTTCTGGCAAAAAGCCCGAATTCTTTTGATTGCTCTTCCAATTTTTTAAATCGATTTCTTTGTGCGCGATATTCCAATCGCCGCAGATCACCAACTCTCTGCCCGCATTGATTAAGGTTTTTAGATGCGGCGTGAATTCTTCCATAAAGCGAAATTTGGCTTCCTGCCGCTCCGGTGAAGAAGAACCAGAAGGGCAGTACACAGAGATGATGGACAGATCGCCGAAGTCACAACGCACGTAGCGTCCCTCCGCATCAAACTCAGTGCTGCCAAAACCTATGTGAACTGCATCCGGTTTTTGTTTGCTGTACACGCCAGCGCCGGAGTAGCCTTTTTTCTCGGCATAGTGAAAATGCCCGTGATAGCCATGCGGCTGCAAGAAATCTTCCGTCATATCGTCTTGCTGTGCTTTTAATTCCTGCACGCAGAGAAAATCAGGAGCTTCTTTTTTCATCCAGTCGAAAAAGCCTTTTTTTGCTGCAGAGCGTATGCCATTCAGATTGGCGGAGATGATTTTTGTCATTGTCTAGATTATTGAGTGATTTTTTATGGCGTCAGAATAGCAGAAATGCGCACTCTGCGTGGCACTGCCAAAGACATGTTTCGCCAACAAAATGGGATACAAGGATATCGATTTACATTTACTTAGAGCATGCCAAAATATTATGTCAACACGCCCTAGTTGCATGACAATTAAGTATTGAGCCAATTTAAGAAAAAAGGGATGCATCTGTAGGGCACTTTTGCTGTACTTTTAATATCTACCATGACGAGCAAGCTGGCTTGATCGGCTATACTGATGCGATCGTTAAATTGGAATTACCATTGCTGCCAAAAATGAATGAAGAAAAATTACGTGCCGAGTTGCACGCCGTCTACCATAGTTGGTCTTGGCGACTCACTGCACCGTTGAGATTCCTATCTCTTAATTTAAGACGTGTTAAGTTTGTTCTGACTTCACCCAAGCGTGCCTGTGTTCGTTTCCTGCAAATTTTGGCGCGTCGTCCATATTTAGTGCAATTGGGAAAACGATGCTTAAATCGATTCCCACAATTGAAAACGAGGGTGCGCAGTGCGGTTGGTGCCTTGAATCAAGCGCAGACTCATTCTCAGAGCTTTTCAAATGAACCAGCGCGATCTGGCACGGTAGGATTAACGCCAAAAGCGCAACAACTATATGCCTTATTTCAAGAAAACATAATAACAAAAAAATAATCGACATTTATGCGCATTCTCATTGATCTACAAGCCTGTCAATCGACAGGCAGCCGCACGCGTGGTATTGGGCGTTACTCGATGTCTCTGGCAAAAGCGATGGTACAGCGCGCCGGTTCACACGACTTGCGTATTTTGCTCAGTGCGGCCTTCCCCGAAACCATAGGGCCGATACGGAATGAATTCGCAGGACTGCTTTCACACGAACAATTTCATACCTGGTTTGCATTAAGTGGTGTTTCTGGTGTCCATGCGCAAAATGCCTGGCGCCGTCGCGCTAGTGAGATGCTTCGTGAGCATGCCTATCGCCAATTTCAACCCGATCTGGTGCATGTCAGTAGTTTGTTTGAAGGTTGGATTGATGATGCTGTAACCGATATTCAGAGCGCATCATCGATTCAATCCGCAGTGACGCTCTATGATCTGATTCCCTTGATTCATCGCGAACATTACTTGCGCGATGAAAAAATGAGCGCCTGGTATTACCGAAAATTGCAAGCGCTGAAAAACGCTGATTTATTGTTAGCAATATCAAATTCCTCAAGATCAGAAGCGCTTGATTATCTGCAATTGCCGAACGATCATGTCGTAAATATTTCATCGGCGGTTGATGAACGATTCTTTGTGGCTCAGTACGCGCCAGAGCAGGTCGATGATGTACTGACACGTCATGGTTTACGTCAGCATTTCATCATGTATACCGGCGGAATTGATCTGCGAAAGAACATCGACGGACTTATTCGTGCCTACGCTAACCTGCCGGTCTCCTTGCGGGCGCATCATCAACTTGCGATCGTGTGTAGCGTGCATCCAGAAGAGAAAGAACGCCTGTTACAACTCGCTGCACAGCAAGGCCTGGAAATCGGATCGGTAGTGATGACGGGCTTTGTTCCTGATGAAGAGCTGCCAATTCTCTATCATGCCTGCCGTTTGTTCGTCTTTCCTTCCTGGCATGAAGGTTTTGGTTTGCCTGCTTTGGAAGCGATGACTTGTGGTGCTCCTGTGATTGCGGCCAATACCAGCAGCTTGCCTGAAGTTATAGGGCGTGCCGATGCATTATTTGATCCGTTTTCTCAGCATTCAATGACAGAGAAAATGGTGCAGGCTTTGAGTGACGACGCATTTAGATTGAGTCTTCGCGAACATGGCTTGGTGCAGTGTAAAAAGTTTTCATGGGATGAGTCTGCACGGCTTAGCATCGCGGCGTTTGAAGCAAGTGATGAGAGACAGCGCGCAAAAAACGCGATCACGGTTGCGCCGCAATTCTCGCAAAAGCCTCGATTAGCCTACGTGTCACCACTGCCGCCCGAACAAACAGGGATCGCTGATTACAGCGCAGAGCTTTTGCCAGAATTGGCACGCTATTACGACATCGATTTAATCAGCGATCAAAAAACAATCAGTACACCCTGGCTTAGCGCGAATTTCCCTCTGCGCTCAGTCGCATGGTTTGAGCAGAACGCGCATCGCTTTGATCGCATTATGTATCACTTTGGGAATTCCCCGTTTCACGGGCACATGTTTGCTTTGTTGAAGAAACATCCCGGTGTACTGGTCTTGCACGATTTCTATTTAAGTAATGTCGTGTCTCACCTCGATTATCTGGGCGTGACAAAAGGCGCCTGGTTCGACGCCTTGTATGAATCACACGGTTATAACGCACTGATAGAAAATAAAAATACGGCGAATATCCATCAGATTATTTGGAAGTATCCTTGTAGCTTGCCAGTCATTCGTGCAGCTCAAGCTGTGATTGTGCATTCTCAGTTTTCGAAAAATTTGGCTAAGAAGTGGTATGGCGAGGAATTGGCTTCCGATTGGAATTTCATCCCCCATCTTCGTTGTTTGCCTGAAAAATTTGATCGCATCGCGGCAAAACAAGCCTTGAATTTAAGTGATGATGATTTCTTAGTCTGTGCTTTTGGCATGCTCGGTCCGACTAAATTGAATCACCGCTTATTGCAAGCCTGGATAGATTCTGGACTGGCACAAAACGAACATTGTCATCTCGTATTCGTTGGCCAAAATGATGGTGCGCAATATGGTGCAGAGATGGTCGACCAAATCAAGCGAGCAAATTGTGGCGACCGGATTCGTATCACGGGATTTGCTGATCCCGTCGTCTTCCGGCGCTACTTGATGGCTGCCGATGCGGCGGTTCAGTTGCGTACCATGTCACGTGGAGAAACTTCAGGTACGGTGCTCGATTGTATGGCATATGGCGTTCCGACTATTATTAATCGAAACGGCACCATGGCCGAGTTGCCGGATCAGGCATTGCTCAAGTTGGCGGATGAATTTTCCGATCAAGAGCTGGTTAATTATTTGTTGAACTTGTTTGAGGATACTGGCTTAAGAAGCATGTTGGGGAACCGTAGCATTGACCACATAGCTCAGGCTCATCAACCCTATGTAATTGCGCGCGAGTATGCCAATGCAATTGAACGCAGCCATACCAATCTAGCCAGCAGCGGCAGTGAAGCTCTATTGCGAAAATTAGCCGCAATTTCAGAGGCTGCCTTGCCGACAGATGCTGACTTATCTGAAATGGCGCGCAGTGTTGCCGCGAATACGATGCTAGCGGCACAAAACCGTTTGCTGATTGATGTGACCACCTTAGCCCAAGTGGATGCGAAATCAGGCATACAACGCGTGGTCCGGGCGATTCTGTCTGCCTTGCTCACATCGCCGTTGTTTGCTGGTAGAGTCGAACCAGTCATACTTACTGAACATGGTTTGAAATATGCACGAGGTTTTACTTGTCGTCAGTTTGGTTTGCCCGATTTAAGTAGCGGAGACGATTTACTCGAACTCTCGTCCAAGGACATTTTCTTGGGACTAGATCTTAATTGTGGTCCGGTCGTTCAATATCCTTATGTGCTGCAAAGGATGCGGACTATCGGTGTCAAAGTGTATTTCGTGGTGTATGACTTATTGCCCATAATCGCGCCTCACTTCTTTGAAAAAGACTTGTCAGGTATTTTTGAAAAATGGATCCATGTCCTGGCACAAAATGCCGATGGTGCAATTTGTATTTCAAATGCGGTTGCGGTCGAATTACAGCAGTGGATAGATACGCATTATCCAGAATTAAGTAAGCAATTCGGGGTTGAACACTTTCACTTAGGCGCAGATATAGAGTCCAGCATGCCCGTCATTGGGGCGACGCACTTTGACACTGCCTTAGAAAATGTTTTGCAAGACAAGGTTTGTTTTTTGATGGTGGGTACCGTGGAGCCGCGCAAAGGACATGAATATGCGCTGGATGCTATGGAAGAAGTCTGGCGGGCGGGCGTGGATGCTTGTTTGGTGATTGTTGGTGGGCAAGGTTGGAAAACCGAGGCATTAGCACGCCGCATCGAAGTACATCCAGAAAATCAGCGACGCCTGTTTTGGCTCAAAGGTATTGATGACCAAAAATTGGCTGAATTATATCGCCGTAGCAGTTGTTTGCTCATGACATCCTGGGGTGAAGGTTTTGGCTTGCCATTAATTGAAGCCGCCAGATATGAGTTAGCTGTTTTGGCTCGTAAATTGCCCGTATTTGAAGAAATTTGCGGTAACTTCATAAGCTATTTTGAGGGTGAATCACCAAGCGCCTTGGCACATCAAATTCAGCGTTGGTTACAGCTTTTTGCGAAATCTGAACTTCCTCAAATACAGCATATGCCATGGTTAACCTGGCAAGAGAGCGCCAAGCAATTATGCGCGGCTGTCAGTAGATTTAGTCAGCAAAAAACTGAGCTAATAGAGGATGATGGCGAACCCACGGGCCATGAGTATAAGTAAATACTGAGAAAGAGTGAATATAAAATGAACAATTTAAAGCAAGAATTTATCCGATTTGCAGTCGATGCTGAAGTGATTCGTTTTGGCGAATTTATCACTAAAGCCGGACGAACTTCGCCGTATTTCTTTAATGCGGGTTTGTTTAATGACGGTACAAATTTAGGCAAAATCGCGAATTATTACGCCCAAACCTTGATTGAGTCTGGGGTCGAATTTGATATGTTATTTGGCCCGGCTTACAAGGGAATTACCTTAGCGTCAGCCACCGCAGTGGCGCTGGCGAATAAAGGGCGCAATTACCCCTTCGCCTACAATCGCAAAGAAGCCAAAGATCACGGGGAAGGCGGCACGATAGTAGGTGCCAAATTAGCAGGTCGTGTCGTGATTGTTGACGATGTGATTTCTGCGGGAACGTCGGTAAGAGAGTCGGTCGAGATGATTCGCGCAGCAGGGGCGACACCAGCGGCGGTGCTGATTGCCTTGGATCGTATGGAGCGCGCCGGAAAAGATGATCAACTGTCGGCTCATTCCGCCGTACAGGAAGTCAGTCAGCTATATGGCATTCCTGTCATCGCAATTGCGAATTTGAATGATTTGTTTGAATGTCTGTCCAATGAAAGTGCCGCCTCACCGATCGCGCAGTACAAAGATGCTGTCGGAGCTTATCGCCAAAAGTACGGTGCGATTTAAGACTGGTATACATGAAAAAGCTTTTGTTATTTATTTCTAAATAGTTTGCTTGCAATTTGATGATAAAAACTAAGTTTTTTGGCGAAGAAGAGAAGGTATACTGTGGGCATGTGATAATTATCACAGATATAGTGTTCACAACGTGAAAACATTCCTTTAGGACTTAGGCAAAACAGACGCTGGCCTTGTTGTGTTCGCCTCGCCGTGCAATTGCACTGTCTTCGGCTCCACGCCCCCGACTCAAGCATTCGAGGGCAGGCTCTAGACAGCGCAATTTTGCGTAAGTCCTATCCTTATTGAGTGTTAAGAAATAATTAAATATTAATGTTCGCTCAGGCGAAAGGTTTTTGAATGAATAAGAAAGCATTAGTCACTGGTATTACAGGGCAAGACGGTGCCTATTTGGCGCAATTGCTGCTGGAAAAAGGTTATACCGTGTTTGGCACTTACCGACGCACCAGTTCGGTTAACTTTTGGCGTATCGAAGAGCTGGGGATTGATCAGCATCCTCAGCTTCATTTGCTTGAGTATGATTTGACTGACTTGTCTGCGAGCATACGTTTAATCAAGACAACAGAAGTGGCAGAGGTCTATAACCTGGCAGCGCAAAGTTTTGTCGGCGTTTCATTTGAACAGCCAGTGACCACCACCGAAATTACAGGCTTGGGCGCCTTAAATCTGTTAGAGGCGATTCGACTTGTGAATCCTAAAATCCGCTTTTATCAAGCCTCCACCTCGGAGATGTTTGGTAAAGTACAAGCCGTACCGCAAATTGAATCGACACCATTTTATCCACGCAGTCCCTATGGCGTGGCAAAGTTGTACGCGCATTGGATGACGATCAACTATCGTGAGTCATATGATATTTTTGCTTGTAGTGGTATCTTGTTTAATCACGAGTCGCCCTTGCGTGGTCGTGAGTTCGTGACCCGCAAAATTACCGATTCAGTGGCAAAAATCAAACTGGGTAAATTGGAATGCCTTGAGCTTGGCAATATGGACGCGAAACGCGACTGGGGTTTTGCCAAAGAATATGTTGAAGGCATGTGGCGCATGTTACAGGCAGATGTACCTGATACTTTTGTGTTAGCGACAAATCGTACCGAAACCGTGCGTGATTTTGTGACGATGGCTTTTAAGGCGGCGGATATTCAATTGAAGTGGGAAGGTGTAGCCGAGCAAGAAGTTGCTCGCTGTGCTACGACCAATAAAATTTTAGTCAAAGTGAATCCCAAGTTTTATCGACCTGCCGAAGTGGAGCTGTTGATTGGCAATCCACAAAAAGCAAAAGACGTCTTAGGTTGGGAGCCAAAAACCACTTTAGAGCAATTGTGTCAGATGATGGTACAAGCAGATATTCAACGAAATACTCATGGACACTCGTTCTAAACACGGGCGCCCGCGTGCGCTGATTACTGGCTTGCGCGGTTTTACCGGCGAGTACTTAGCGCACGAACTGGAAGCGAGTGGCTACGAGGTGTATGGTACGGCTTTCGGCAACGAGGCTTTGGGTGAGCGCGTATTTTATGTCGATCTGTGCGACCCAACCGCCGTGCGAGAGCTCATCAACCAAGTCCAGCCTGATATCGTCGCCCATCTGGCGGCGATTTCGTTTGTCGCGCATGGGAATATTGAAGATATCTACCGGATTAATGTGGTTGGTACGCGTAATGTTTTAGAGGCACTGGCGCAGTGTCCATATCAGGCCAGATCTATTTTGGTGGCAAGTAGTGCTAATGTGTATGGAAATAGCACTTCGGAAGTCATCGCCGAATCAGAGCCGCCTTTGCCCGCCAATGATTATGCCGTCTCCAAAGTTGCGGTCGAGCACGTGGCACGAATCTGGATGGATAAATTGCCGATTTTTATCACCAGACCATTTAATTACACTGGTGTTGGACAGTCTGAAAATTTTTTACTCCCTAAGATCGTTAGTCATTTCAAACAGCAATTGCGGCAGATTGAATTGGGTAATCTCGATGTTGCGCGAGACTTCTCCGATGTTCGAACGATCGCCCGCGCCTATCGCGAATTGCTGCAATTG
The DNA here is from genome assembly GCF_058808015.1 of Undibacterium sp. GW821-FHT11H02. Classification (NCBI taxonomy): domain Bacteria; kingdom Pseudomonadati; phylum Pseudomonadota; class Betaproteobacteria; order Burkholderiales; family Oxalobacteraceae; genus Undibacterium; species Undibacterium sp. GW821-FHT11H02. The sequence continues at coordinate 41,655 of NZ_JBXARG010000023.1, forward strand.
GCACCAGCAGGACAGACTTTTAATATTTGTTCAGGCAAGCCACATACGCTACGCGAAGTGATCGCTATGGTCGAGGAACTTGCGGGCTATAAAATTAATGTGGCAGTCAATCCAGCCTTTGTACGTCCGAATGAGGTGCGAAAACTAGTCGGTAATCCACAGAAATTAGTAAGCGCGATAGGTAGTTTGCCAACAATCACTTTGCGGGAAACCTTGGCATGGATGTTAGGACGTGAAATGCCCGAACAGGCAAAGTTATCAATAGCTTCGGTAACACCAAAGTTGGTCGAGGTTATTGAGTGAATGTCGTGTTATCGATCGAGGCTGTGCGTCCTCCTCTTGCGGGTATCGGTCGATATGTGTGGGAATTGGCAACGCGGCTACCTCAGCATCCTCAAATAGAATCAATCCGTTATTTGTCGGATGGTTTGTGGCGCGGGCTGCCTGATCTTGATAATCATCACCATCGATCCCCGGCAGGCAATTTTTCTAGCCGTTTGCGTCATAGACTAGGACAGTCTCCACTGGTATCGAAACTGTACGGCATGATGATGCCTGTCATGGCGACACGTCAGCTAAATCAAATTAAGAATGGCATTTTTCACGGGCCGAATTTTTTTGTGCCTCAGTCCGATCTGCCAAGTGTGGTGACCATACATGACTTATCAGCCTATCATTTAAATGGCTGGCACCCTAGAACCAGAATTGATCGTATGCGTAAGCTGATTCCGCAAGCGGTAGAGCGAGCCAACTTGGTAATAACCGACTCTGCAGCCACCAAACTGGAATTGATGCAAGAGTTCGGTTTGTCTGAAAAGAAGATTCAGGCTGTTCCTCTTGGTGTCGATCCTGTTTATCACCCAAGGACAGCGGAGCAGGTCGAGGCTGTCATGCGTCAATTTGGTTTGACCTACGGCGGATATAGTTTATTCGTGTCGACGATAGAGCCACGCAAAAATATTTCACGTCTGCTCTTGGCTTATCGACGTTTGCCGGCGGCTGTACGCCAGCGTTGGCCGCTGGTGATTGCTGGGTCCGAAGGTTGGAATAGCCAGGATATTCATGCGCAGCTGATACAAGCTGCCGATGAAGGATGGTTAAAATATTTGGGCTATGTGCCACAAGATACTTTGCCCATGTTGTATGCCGGATGTCGTTTGTTTGCCTACCCCTCTTTGTACGAAGGATTTGGCTTACCTATCATCGAGGCGATGGCGAGTGGTGTGCCAGTATTGACTGCCAATTCATCGTCTATGCCCGAGGTAGCTGCGGGTGCTGCGTACTTGGTGAATGCGGAAGATGTGGCATCGATTTGTGATGGTTTGGCACTGAGCTTGCAAGATGAATTATGGCGTCAACAGGCTTGTTTACAGGGCTTAATACGAGCCGGTGAACTAACTTGGGAAAATTGTGTGAATCAGACAGTTCACGCATATCAAGTTGCCCAAACTATTGGGTAAGAATAAAAAATGAAAATTCTGCATTTCTATCGTACCTATTACCCCGACAGTTTTGGCGGCGTAGAGCAAGTGATCCGTCAGATGGTGGTGGGGACTTCACGCCTGGGCATCGATGCCGAAGTACTGACCTTAACCCGCGATCACCACAACTTGGAAATTGAGTTCGAAGGACATAAAGTTCATCGCGTGCCTTTAAATGTCGAGATCGCATCGACGGGATTTTCCTGGTCTGCCTTCGCGCGCTTTAAGGCGCTTGCGGCACAGGCAGATATCGTCCACTATCATTTTCCCTGGCCGTTTATGGACTTGGCACATTTTGCCTGTGCGATTAAGAAGCCTAGTGTGGTGACCTATCATTCAGACATCGTTAGGCAGAAAGTTCTGTTGAAACTTTACCGGCCATTGAAGACAAAATTTCTCAATAGCGTTGATCGCATTGTCGCAACCTCGCCAAATTATTTTGCCACTAGCCCTATTCTGGCAAAGTATAAAGACAAGACAGAGATTATTACTTACGGTTTGGATAAGGATATTTATCCGGTCGCGACAGAGGCGCAATTGCGGCAATGGCGTACTCAATTTCCCCAGCCGTTTTTTCTCTTTGTCGGTATGCTGCGTTACTACAAGGGACTGCACGTATTGTTGGATGCCGTTGCGGGTACGCAAATGCCGGTAGTCATCTTGGGTGATGGTCCGGTTGAAGCAGAATTAAAAGCACAAGCGAAACGCTTAGGCTTGAATCATGTTCATTTTCTAGGTGCTTTGCCCGAGGCAGATAAAGTAGCATTACTCACTTTATGCCATGCCTTGGTCTTCCCATCGCATCTGCGCTCGGAAGCGTTCGGTATTACTTTGTTGGAAGCGGCGATGTTTGGGAAGCCGATGATTTCTTGTGAAATCGGTACCGGTACTTCCTATGTCAATATCAATCAAGAAACGGGCCTGGTAGTGCCCGCCAATGACCCTATTGCATTCCGTCAGGCGATGCAATATTTATGCAATCATCCGCAACAGGCACAACAAATGGGCGCACAAGCCGCACAACGTTATCTGTCGTTATTTACAGCGGAACGCATGGCCAAGAGCTATCAAACGCTGTATCAGAATGTGCTGTCAAAGTAATCGCAGTCATACGAATTGCAGTTAATGCGAATTCAATTGTGTGACTACGAATCGTGTATCCAGCCATTGACTACCAATAAAAATGGTTTTGTCGACATTGATCACATCGAATATCAATAAATTATCTGACCATTCGAAATTTTGATCGAGATGCGACTCACTCTTGGTGAGTGCTGTAGTGATTGAGTATGAACCCGGTCCTAAATTGCATTGGAACGGTAAAACATAACTAAGTCTGGCACCTGCCTGCAAATTATTTTGCACCTGCTTGGTATGCCAGGTATTACTGCCCCAAATGACACTGCCTTGCTTGTCGCGCAGCATCATGCCCAATACCAGTTCGGGGATATCGGCGACGACTTCCACTTCACACAATAATTGAATTGCTTGGCCTACTCGTGCTGCCGCGACTTCTTCCAGAGTATCCTGATCCTGTAGGATAAGACGTTTTACCACCGCAGTACCTGAGCCTGACCGGGTTTTTAACCAACCTTGCGGGTCACGACTTTGTTCTATCGCCAGTTTTTCATTTTCTTTCTGTGCGATCAAGGCATTATAGAAATCGACTACTTCATCTGGTGCACCTTGTTTAAGGATCTGCCCTTTATCAATTAGGATGACATGATCACATAGGGAGCGAACATCGCTCATCCCATGCGTGACTAAAATGATGGATGTACCTTGTTCCTTAAACTGACGAATACGATCGAAACTTTTGTGTTGAAAATAGCTATCGCCTACTGACAAAATCTCATCGACAATTAATATGTCAGGACGCACCGCTGTGGCGACTGCGAAAGCCAGTCGCGCTTGCATGCCGCTGGAATATACGCGTAAAGTCTGATCAAAAAAATCGCCGATCTCAGCAAAATCTTCAATCTCTGGCATCAGGCGATCTAAATCAACATTGCTAAAACCCATCAGACCGCCAGCCATATACGCATTTTGACGTCCGGTAAATTCAGGATTAAAGCCTAGACCGAGTTCGAGCATGGCACTAATCCTACCCGTGACGTTGACGCTGCCCACGGTGGGGCGGACAGTACCCGTAATCATCTTGAGCAAGGTACTTTTGCCAGCGCCGTTTTGACCGATAATCGCAATCGCTTGTCCGGCTTCAACGGTAAAACTGATATCTTTATTGGCCCAATACTCGTAAGCTGGTTTAATTGTAAAGCCTATCCAATTGAGCAGACGCGAAAAATTGCCGTCAAATTTGGCGTAGCATTTTCCGACTTGATCAATTTTCAGAACTGTTTGATTTACTTGACTCATAGTGCATCCACCAGATCTGCGCTGGCTCTTCTGAAAATCCAAAAGGCGAATAGAAATAAGATACTTGCAGTGACGAAAGGCGTAATCAGATTTTCCCAATTCGGTAAGCGCCCATATAACAAGGCATCCTGATAAATTTTCACTAGTCCTGACATAGGATTCATCGCCAACACAAAATTGAAGCGTTTCGGCAGACTATCTGCTGGATAGACAACGGGTGTAAGCCAAAACCACAATTGCATCACTATCCCTAGAACTTGGCCGACATCTCGCGAAAATACATTGAGTAAGCCGAGTATGATGCCCAGCCCAAACGCAAATAGTACGATAAGTAACATTCCTAAGGGCAGTATCAACCAAGCAACATTTGGCGCGTGCCCCAAAAACAAAAATACCACCAGGATTGCCATTAATAACAAACAATGATTCAGCAGCGCACTGCCGCCTACGATCAAAGGCAAGCATAAACGCGGGAATGAAATCTTCTTGAGCGTATTCGAATAATCGATAAAAACAGTGGTGCAGCGTGTGACGATTTCCGCGAATAGACCCCAGGCCGCGGTACCCGCCATGAGGTAGACCGCATACGCAGTTTTACTGTCGACATGCGGTAGTTTCGCGGCTAGGACTTCAGATAGAACAATCGCAAAGATAGTCGCTTGTGCTAAGGGGTTTAATATCATCCATAAAGCACCCAATTTACTGCGTGCAAAACGGCCGCGAAATTCGGCCTTGATGGAGGACAGCATAAAAAAACGGAAACCCCATAAAGAGGCGAGAAGGGCTTTCAATTAATCGCTCGCAGTCGCAGAAAATTATTCACTATCAACACGACCATAAATGTCGCCAAAACGTACGATATCGTCTTCACCGAGATAGGTGCCAGATTGCACTTCAATTACTTCAAGATCAATGTCGCCCGTATTTTCTAGCCGGTGTTTTACTCCTAGTGGAATATAGGTTGACTCGTTTGCGCTCAAAGTCATGACCTCTTCACCGCGGGTCACACGGGCTGTACCAGTCACGACTATCCAGTGTTCAGCGCGATGATGATGTAACTGCATCGACAGGCTCCCACCCGGTCTGACCACGATACGTTTCACCTGAAAATGCGCGCCACTATCGACAGAATCATAATGACCCCATGGCCGATATACCTTACGATGATTGTCCGTCTGCACATAGCTATTATCTTTGAGACGAGTGATGATGCGCTTGATATTGCAGGTATTTTGCTTGTTGGTGACTAACACTGCGTCCGGCGTTTCAACCACAATCACGTCATCGAGGCCGAGACAGGCAACCAGACGACTGTCGGAAATCACCAGGCAGTTATTTGAACTCTCCATCAAGACATCGCCGCGCACCGAATTGCCTTGGGCATCCTTGTCGGAAACTTGCCAGACCGCATCCCAGGCTCCGACATCAGACCAGCCAGCGTCAAACGGCACAACACAGCCAGGGATCCCGAGTTCAGGCGTCTTCGCCAATTTCTCCATAACCGCATAGTCGATAGAGTCGGATGGACATTCAGCAAATGCGAGCTTGTCTATACGAACAAAGTCATTATCGACCTTCGCTTCTTGTATAGATCGCTCGCAAGCCTGAAACATAGGCAAATTGAAATGCTGAATCGCTTTGAGCCAGACACTGGCGCGCATCATAAAGATGCCGCTATTCCATACATAATTGCCGCTAGCGATGTACTGCTGGGCGACTTCATGTGAAGGCTTTTCCACGAAATTTTTTAGTTCGACTGGGACGCCACCATTAATTGGCGCACCAATTTCTATATAGCCATAACCGGTTTCTGGTCGGCTTGGCACGATACCAAAAGTAACCATCGCACCTTGCAGTGCTTGCGCCAATCCGCTCGATACCACAGCGTGGAATTTTTGTTCGTCCGCAATCACGTGGTCGGCAGGCATAATCAAGAGCACACTGTCTTGCTCATTGGCGCAGGCGTTCAACGCAGCGAGAGTAACCGCGGGCGCTGTATTTTTACCGAAGGGTTCTAAAATCAACGCGCAATTTTGATAATCAATTTCGCGTAATTGTTCAGCGGTGATAAAGCGGTATTCTTCATTGCAGACGACGATTAACTTTGGACTGACGGCGATATCGCCTTGAAAATCTCTGACGCGTTGTGCCGTCGCCTGCAACATCGTTTCATTATTAAACAGCGAGAGTAATTGCTTAGGGTGTTTTTCGCGTGACAGTGGCCATAAACGAGTGCCGGAACCGCCCGACAAAATTACCGGTTGAAGTAACATGCTCTTCCTTCAGATTTGTTTCTTACTGATGTGTTGAATACTCTACTGTGGCCTGTTGTGGGTCAGGCTTGATCGCCTTTGCAAACAGGCATAAAAAATGACGCCATGAGTAAATACAGGCAAACAATAAAATCGCTTATTGTACATGCAGATTGATCTTATCTCTGTCCAAGTTTGTGTAAATATTGTAGAAACACAGGATCTATAGAGCGCAGTAGTAGCTTGATCATTTATACTGAGACATTTTCAGCGATGCGTTAGCCGGATGGCGAAGAATAGTTATATTATGAAAACACAAGAGCCACATGTTGCAGACGATGCTTTGATCCGCCAACGAATGCTATCGAATACGGGCGGCGTGCGGGGACTATCTTCGCACATGGATGTGGGTGTTTCACTGCATCAAAAAGTCATAGCGCCGGGTGAGATTGATCCCCATGTTTCGACGCAGAAACCGGTATTTCCAGCGAGTCATGACAACCTGCAGCAGGATTTTCCACAAGAAATGCCAGGTAAAGTTTGGCCACAGGGCTTGATTCCTTATGCCAAAGCGCGTATTGCCGCCTTGTTCGATCCCCGGTTGTCATTGAAAGGCCGCTTGCGTTCTTTGCCTTTGATAGGCTACGGCTTTGGCTGGATCAATGCCTTTATTCGTCTGCCCTTGACACGTTATCGTCATACAGTCGCGATTGATGTCTTGCGTCAGCAAAATCAATTACTACAGGCACAATTGCATGGTGTAAACCAACGCATCAACCAGTTGGAACCATATGCCGATACCTGGATAAATGCCGTTCAGCACATTGTTAGCTTGAAAAATCAGGAAGTGCTGAATTGCATGCAAAGCTTACTGGTGCGTATCGAGAAACTTGAAGCGGTAAAAATCGCGGCGCGCTTGCATCAGTTCGACAATCTCGATATTGGTAAACGTTTAATGCAGATTGAGCAATTAGAGCTTGCGCGCAAGCTCAAACAATTCACTCAATTGATGCGTATAAATCAAATCGATCAAAGTCGGGAACAACAAATCTATGCCACCTTGTTGCATAGGATAGAAGCGCTGGAGCAAGCCGCCGATAACTCCGGGATAAAAAATGCAGGAGCCGAAAAGCCGGCGGTTTCAGACGAGCAGCAAGAGCTCGATCTGGCTAAATTCTATCTGGATTTCGAAGCCCAGTTTCGTGGTTCTCGCGCTGAAATCAAACAGCGTCAACAAGTCTACTTAACTTATTTTGATCGCCTGCTCGCGCAGCCAGTTGAGCAGAGAAAACTGTTTGTCGATGTCGGTTGTGGTCGTGGCGAATGGCTGGAGTTATTGAGTGAACAAGGCATACCCGCAATCGGAATTGATTCGAATGCGAGCATGGTTGATGCCTGTCTTCAAAAAGGCTATGCCGCGAAAGTCGCTGATGGCATCGCGTTTTTGCAGCAGCAAGAAAAATCCAGCCTGGCAGGTGTGAGTGGTTTTCATATCATCGAACACTTGCCGTTTGAAAAATTGATTGCCCTATTCGACGCTGCATACGATGCCCTGAGTGATGATGGTATTTTGATTTTTGAAACTCCAAATCCAGAAAATCTCATCATTGGCGCATGCAATTTTTATTACGATCCTACGCATCTAAAACCTATCGTGCCAGATGTGGCGCAATTCATTGCCAAGCAGCGCGGTTTTCGTCATGTGGAAATTAAACGTCTTCACCCATTCCCAGATGATTATCAAATGACTGGCGAAAGCCAGCTTGCACAGACGCTGAATAAATTCCTTTTTAGCGCTCAAGATTACGCAGTGATTGCGCGCAAATAATATGCATTCGATTATGTCCGGATCAGTACAAAAGATGTCGCCTAAACAAATTCATCAATTTAGCTTTGCCTGCAATACTGGCGATGGTGTGACGAATAGTATGTTTTATATTCGTAAGTTATTGCGTAGTTTAGGTTTTATTTCCAACATTTATTCTGAGACGATTCCGGAAGACTTGCGCGACGAAGTATTCGATATTTCGCAGCTGCCCGTGAGTGATGATGTACTGCTGTTTTCGCATCATTGTCTTGGCTACGACAACTGGAAATGGTTGCTTGCATTAAGCATGCCTAAAGTCATGGTGTATCACAATATTACACCGACAGAGTTGCTACCAGAGGATGGCGATATTCGTCGTTGGGCGGATCTGGGGCGCGAGCAATTACGAGATTGGGCACCGCATTTTTTGGGAGCGATTGGGGTATCGCAACTCAATTCACAGGAATTGCTAGCGAATAATTACGCTCATGTCGCCACCATACCCATGCTGGTGGATTTTGAAAAATTGACGCAGATCCTACCTGATGTGGAGGGCCTGGCGGATTTGCGTGATGCCTATAATGTCTTATTCGTCGGGCGTATCTGTGAAAATAAGAAGCAACTTGAACTGATTGATTTGATTCATCACTTAAAGCATAAATCACCTACACCGGTGCGCTTGATACTCGCAGGTGTAGTCACCAGCGGTCACTATAAAGTTTTGATCGATCAAAGAATCGTTGAGCTAAATCTGCAAGATCAAGTGTTGTTTACTGGCAAAGTGAGCGATGCAAAACTGATAGGTTTGTATCGTAGTGCCGACGTCTTTGTATGCTTAAGTGCGCACGAAGGGTTTGGTATGCCTTTGATAGAAGCGATGCGCTACAAATTGCCTGTGATAGCGCGTGACAGTAGCAATATTGCTGATACTTTGGGTGTCGGTGGTTTACTGATGCCGGCCGATAGCAGCCCTTGGGATTGTGCGCACGCAGTTTGGACCTTGTCGCAAGAGCCGGGTTTGCGACGTCAGATGATAGAGCGTCAGCTGGTCAATCTGCAGCGTTTTTCATTAAGCACTGTGACGACGCAACTGGTCGAGTATTTATACTCAATTCAAGTCGATGTGCCCGTATCGAATGTGCGACTGGATACGCCAGAAGCCTCAGAAGATTGGCAAATTGAAGGTCCTTTCGATTCCACTTATAGTCTCGCTATCGTGAATCGTGAATTAGCCAAAGCTTTAGACCAAGACCAGCTCGCTGTGCGATTGCGTTCACATGAAGGGCATGGCGATTTTGTCCCTGCAGCAGGATTTTTGCGCAACGATCCGGTTTGTCACAAGTTGTATCAGGCGTCGGTGGAGGCGCAGCTGCCGCCTTATGCGGCGCTGCGATTCTGCTATCCGCCGCACCTCGATAATATGCCAGCCACAGTGCGAGCGATTCATTCCTACGGCTGGGAAGAAACGGGCTTTCCCATCGCCTATGTTGAAGAATTTAACCGGCGTCTGGATTTGATTACTGTCTTGTCCGAAGTCGTCGCAAAAACCCTGCGCGATCAAGGTGTGCGGGTACCGATTGCGGTCACCGGTGCGGGCGTCGATCATTTATTGCAAATCGAAGCAAAGCCATTACCCCAATCAATGACTGCGGCTTGTAGGAGCTTTCGGTTCTTGCATATTTCTTCCTGCTTTCCTCGAAAAGGCGTGGATGTTTTGTTGCGGGCCTACGGCCAGGCATTTCGTGCCAGTGACGATGTCAGCCTGATTATCAAGACTTTTCCTAATATTCATAATACAGCGCTTGAGCAATTGCGCGCCTGTCAGCAGGCCGATGCGCAATTCCCGCATGTGCTCATCGTTAGTGAAGATTGGGACGATGCTCAAATCGTCGCGCTATATCATTTTGCCGACGCTTTTGTGGCACCTAGCCGGGGTGAGGGCTTGGGTTTGCCTATAGCCGAGGCGATGCTCTTTAATCTGCCTGTGATCACTACGGCTTGGGGGGGGCAAACTGATTTTTGTGATGATACGACGGCGTGGTGTTGTGACTTTACCTTCCAAAAGGCGCAGACCCACATGCAACTCACACACTCTTTATGGGCAGAGCCAGATTTGCAGCATTTAGCGCAATTAATGCGACAAGTGCATGCGCTTGACGAGGTCCAGCGATTACAAAAAAGTGAGTTGGCACGACTTAGAATTACAGAAAAATTTACTTGGGAAAAAACGGCGCAAAGAGTGCGTGCTGCAGTGAATGCCCTATCGCAGCAGCCCTTATTGAGAAATGAACCGAAGATCGCCTGGATTAGTACTTGGAATGCACGATGTGGCATCGCAAATTATTCAAATTACTTGACGCAGGCATTTCCTGTGGGGCGCTTGACTATTTTGGCGAATCATATCGTCGAAAGAATGGACGTCGATCAAACTAATGTCATTCGTTGTTGGACCGCGAGCGAAACCGGGGAGCTTGATTATGTGCTTGAATTGGTGGAAGAGCTTGACTTAGATGTGGTCGTGATTCAATACAATTTCAGCTTCTTTAGTCTCGCAATTTTGGCTGGCGCCATCGAGCAACTTAAGGCGCGCGGTAAAGCGGTATATGTGTTTTTTCATTCAACCGCGGACGTCGTACTACCTGAGCAAACCAAGACCTTATCGAGTATTCGCCAGCACTTGTCCATAGTCGACAGAATATTCGTGCATGGTATCGACGACATAAACCGCTTGAAGAACTGGGATCTGATTCAGAATGTATGCTACTTCCCGCATGGTATTGCATTGCCACCTGTGGCGATGAATGTTGCGCAGGCTGCAGTCAAAGATTCCCCAAAAACCATGATCGCTTCGTATGGATTTTTGCTACCGCATAAAGGCATTCCCGAGCTGATAGAAGCATTTTCTTTACTCGATCATACGCAGCGTGATTACCATCTCATGCTAGTTAATTCCTTATACCCAGTTCCGGTATCGGCGGACTTGAAACAGCGTTGCATAGAATTAATCGCCCGACTGGGTTTGCAAGAAAAGGTCAGCCTGCTGACGGATTTTTTGTCAGACACCGAAACGCTAAATTTGCTGGCTCATGCGGACTTAATCGTTTTTCCTTATCAACAAACGCAAGAATCATCTAGTGCTGCGGTGCGGGTAGGACTCGCCAGTGGTCGTCCCGTGGCAGTGACGCCCTTGAGCATCTTCGAAGATGTGGAGGATGCCGTGTCGAAATTGGCTGGCATTAGCCCAAGTGATTTGGCTCTCGGCATTACGCAATTATTGGATGCCCCGCAAAACTTACAGGAAAAAATGAAGCAAGCGGAGCTTTGGTTGCAAGAGCGCCGTTGGCCTGGCCTATCACGACGCTTGCTAAATTTGATCGATGGTGTGGCCAATCGATTAGAGTCGGCTGAAGAATCAAGCTGAAGAATCAAGCTGTTAAGGGCTCAATCGGATTATTTTTTCGGCATACTCGCTTCATCCACGCCGACAGTAGCAACATGCTTAAGCTGTTCAGGCTTCTTTACGATAAGTATTGCGCCTTGCTTTTCCACGATGTTGAGTTTCATCAAAGTATGAATGGCGCGCGACACGGTTTCGCGGCTGGTATTGACCATGATCGCGATTTCATGTTGCTTAGGCATGCCTTCGATTACTTGCCCATCTTTTGATTCTCGTACGAAGGTTTGCAGTTGCGCAAAAACTCGTTGAAAGGCATTCGGAATACTCAGTAAAGTGCGTTGATTCGAAGCGGCGCGCACGATCTGAGCAAAATGTGTCATCAATCGTTTCGCAATGAGCGGATGATGAAAAATTAATTCGCGGGCGTGATTGCTTGGGAGAAATGCGACTTCCGATAATTTTACTGAAATGACCGAGGCTGAGCGCGGCAAACCATCGATGACTGAAAGTTCTCCAAAATAAGCTCCTGGTTGAATAAAGTGAATGCCGATCTCACGACCCTCTTCACTTAAATCAACCACTTGCAGTTTTCCACTGAGTAAAAAAGCAAGATTTTCTGCGGTTTCGCCTTTGCGCATGACGATGTCATGGCTCAAAAAAGTGCGGCTCGACATGAGGCTGGCAACCTTTTGTAAGGATGGCTCGTCGAAATCTTTGAATAAGGGAATATTAGCCGCTACTTCTATTGCAATTGACATGAATATATTTGTTAGTGGTCAGGAGTTTGGAATTGATACTATTGAGATAATAAAAAATTAATTTAATGAAGAAAAACATCCATAAAAACAACACGATACCTGAAATGCGGTAAAATCGGGTGTAAAGTAAAAGGGTATAAAAGTTTAAGCTATGGTATACGCTAGCCAATAAGCGCTAGTAAACTACCACTAAAAGTCGATTTTAGCTGTTTTAAAAAAAGTGTTGGGCGCTATGCAGAATTTTTTCTTCCGTCTTAAAAAATATTTGGCGACTTCCTTTGTCGTGTTGGGCGTACTTGTTCTACCTTCGGTGGCGTACGCCAGTGAGGCTGTGGGTACGGTATCGTTTGTGATTGGTGATGCGAATTCTTCCACCGACGCGAAGAGCAGCCAGGCGATTTCACGTGGCGACAAACTGCAAGCCGGTCAGATTATTTTGACAGGTGCCAACGGCCATGTACATATTAAAATGATAGATGGTGCCTTTGTCAGCATTCGTCCGATGTCACGTTTCCGTATCGAAGAATATAAGTACGATGCAGTTGAGCCAAAGAACAGCCGCATCAAATTTGTACTCGAACAAGGTACGGCACGCAGCATTACTGGCAAAGCGGGTGAAGCATCAAAGCAATCCTATCGTCTCAATACACCATTGGCCGCCATCGGGATTCGTGGTACTGATTTTGTTGTGAATACCGAAAAAGATGTGACCCGTGTGATCGTACAGAGTGGTGCGATTGTCATGACGCCCTTGAGCGAAGAATGTTTATCGACCTCTTTTGGTCCATGTAATAACGCCACTGCACGCGTCTTGACAGCTGCGATGCGCGATGCATATCTTGAGTTGCGCAATAAAAAAGACGCGCCGGTCTTGGTGCCTGCAGAAAAATCCCTGAATTCCCCAAATCTGATGTCGCCTCCTCGTCCTGAAGAGCCGGCTGCGGATCGCGGCAATAAGTCATCAACGTCTTCCGTATCGACGGTACAGCAAGACACTAACCAAGCTGTGACGGTGACGACGATTAAGACCAAAATTGATACTTTGGCGAGTGCGAATAAACCTAATGAAAAGCCAGTTGATAAGCCTATCGACAAGCCTGTTGAAAAGCCAGCCGAAGTCATACCAGAGCCTGTGGTTCCAGCAAAAATCTGGTGGGGTCGTTGGACCACTGTTGCGGATGGCGGTACCACTAATTCTGCATTAGCACCAGATCGTGAAACGACCTTTAGTAATGTGGTGTTCGGTATGGCGCGCGAAAAAGGTGAAGTTTTCGTACCAAGTTCCGGCGTGGCTAAATTTAAATTAGCCGACTCCGAAACTTATCTGATGAATCCTGATAAGTCTTTGACGGCAGGCAGCGTTTCCGACACCAATCTGGTGATTGATTTTGCCAACCGAAAATTTGATACCTCACTGATCGTGAATGTCAAAGGAATTTCTCCAACAGAAATTCGTGCCGCAGGTGATATTTCTTTCCAAGGCGTGTTCTTGAGTGAAACCACCTCGCCAGATACGATAGTGGCAGGTAGCTTATCCAAAAATGGTGATCAGGTCGGCTATCTTTTTCAACGGAATATCAATAGCGGGACGATTTTTGGTGCCACACGCTGGATACAATAAATCTGCTGGCGATGACAAGTCAATTTTGAATAATCCTTTCATTCAGCGGCTAAAAAAAAATCAGGAGAAGTCTCCTGATTTTTTGTTTTAAGAATCCATTATGTCACGTGAACGAATTCGCCTTCTGGTATTAATATTCGCTCTGCTGACTTCGCTATTCATTGATAAATTACTGCCTGGATTAACGACGCCAGTCGAGCATGCGCTCAGTGATTGGCGGACTAAAGTTGCGATCCAGTGGACGGACTTTATCGCCCATAGACAAGGCTGGGATACCAGAGAACGGCGTCTGGTTATTATCGACATTGACGAAAAGAGTGTGGCGCAAGAAGGACCTTGGCCCTGGCCTAGAGATAAAGTCGGCGCACTGATCAAAACTTTAGTCGACGATTACAAAATTTCCGGCGTTGCACTTGATATTGTGTTCCCCGAAGTGCGACAAAAAGACGAGGTTTTAGCGAGCCAGATACAGCGCCCCGAGGTCACAGGTGCGGTGGTGTATGATTTATTGAATCGTGAACTGCCTGAGTTAAGTCAAGATTTGCCCTCCGTGATCGGTACCCGTATCACTGCTGCAGCGCCGCGTACAACAGGCTTGCCGACCACCAGTAATCATAAGCTCATTATGCCAACCCGCGTAGGCCATATCACACCGATGATAGATAGTGATGGCGCGATTCGCAGTTTGCCGCCGATTATTTGTGCGCCGACGACTTTCGCACGTTGCATGCCCTTACTTGAAATTGCCGCGTTTTCAGGTCTATTAGACAGGCCTACATTAAAACTGCAGGCAGGTAATGGTTGGTTGGCGCCACCCTGGGAAATGTTGGTCATGGATGGCGAAGATATGGCCATCGCGCGTATTCCGCTCACCCAGCAAGGATTAATTACCGTGCCATACCGACATAATCAGGGTGGCTGGATGTCTTTTTCCGCCACTGATATTTTGCAGAAAAAAATTGAACCAGCCCAATTAAAAGGGAGTGTTGCCTTAGTCGGTTCAACCGCCTTGGGCATGGCGGACGTGATAGTAACTCCGATTAACCCAGGCGCCGCCGGTCTGGTGCCGCATGCTGAGGTATTGTCGGCTTTGTTCGACAATCATTTTCCTTACCAGCCGCGGATTGCGTTGCTGTTAGTTGCCTTGATTTTATTACCAATGGCATGGTTATTGCACTGGATGATAAGAAAAGTACATGCGCCAACAGCGATAATGCTGCTTTATCCAGGCTGGTTAATCCTGTCTTTGAGTTTTGGGTTTGTAAGTGCTTTGGCTTTGCATGTGTTCGTCAACCTATCCTTACCCTTGGGCGCATTTCTATTCTTTCCGCCACTCGCTATTTTGACTTGCATTTTGTTAGCCTTGTACAGCTCAAGTTCTGCTCACGTTAGTGTGCTCGGCCTGTTGTCGGCCTATCTGCCTAAACAAGTTGCGCAACGTTTGGTGCTGCCGGCAAGACGTGGAAAAAATGGGAAAAAGATTGATACGACGATTGACGCTGCACGGCGTGAGGTGACGGTATTGTTTGCCGATATTCGTGGCTTTACAGGAATAGTTGAAACCCAAAGCCCAGAAATTGTCGCCACCTTAATGCATAAGATTTTTAGTGAAATGGCGCATGCTGTGGTGAATCATCATGGCACGATAGACAAATTTATTGGTGATGCGGTGATGGCATTCTGGAATGCCCCTGATGATGACCCTGATCATGCACAGCATGCTTTCGACGCGGCGCAAGAAATGCTGCAAAGAATTCGCAATTTGGCAGACTTTTGTATGGAACTCGGCATCGCACCAGTGAGCGTAAGCATAGGTTTGGAGTCTGGTCACGCTTTGATAGGACATTTTGGTTCAGAGCACCGGCGTACCTACACGGCGCTCGGCGAGACCGTCGTCTTGGCCAGCAGGATTGAAGGCTTAGCGGCACAATTTCAGCAGCACATTCTGATTGGACAGGTTTGCGCTCAACACCTAAGACCTGATCATATTGAATACATAGGGCAAACCTCAATACGAGGTCGTCAGCAAATGATTCAGGTTTATGCGCCATCTGCGCTTTGAAAGAATTTCCGTATAGATATGGCTTACTTATCTTAAATCTTATATTAAGCCTTATAATCCAGCTAATTGAAGCAATCCTAGCCCGAATTTTATTCACATACATGCGTTTTTTTCTGCACATTTTAGTGTGTTGTCAACTCATCTTGCTGTCACAGTTGCTGTCGTCGCCAGCATTTGCGCAAAAGGTCAATCAACACGAGGATGTTTTACTCGCTAAATTGCAAGAGTTTCCATCAGTCTATGCTTACTATCGTGAAGCGAAGTTTGTTCAGGCGGAACAAGAATTGCAAAATGAACTAGTGCGCCATGAAAACGACGCACAGTTCTTCAATTTGCTAGGTGTTCTGCAATTGAAGCAGAATAATTATGTGGCTGCTGCCGCCTCATTTGAACGTGCGGTCTTGATTGAACCAAATAATGCCGGTACTTGGATCGACTTGGCGATTGCGACCTTTGAGACAGGTAATTACGACAGTGCGACGGGTTATTTTGACTATATTGAGGCGACTTTTCATCCGCCAGAGTTGTTGCGAAAATTAATAGATAGCTACAGAAAGCGTTTGCTACAAGCGACTGCGCCAGTAAAAAATTGGCAAAATTTAATGGAATTTCAAGTTGGACACGATACCAACGCCAATAGCGGCTTGCAATCGGCTTTTATTCCGGTGACTTTTGGCGAAGACAGAATCGATTTGCCGCTAGACCCTGATTTCAGAGCGCGTGCTGATAATTATGCTCAATTATTTATTGGCACGCGCTATCGCCGAGTGGTTGAAACGAAAGCTTATGAATTTGGGTTTTCAGCAAAACATCGCGCCTATAAGCATGAGCATGCCTTTTCTGGTACGGACTTTTCTACCAATGTTGGCATGCAAAATGTCAATTCTATGGGCGTCATTTCGGCTGGCGTTTACGGTGATTTCTCAAGTCTGGGAGGAAAGGGCTTACTGCACAATGTCCGTTTGAGTGCTGGTATCGAACGCCCGATCAAATCTTGTCGTTATGGCTTTGGTGCCGAGCTTGAATGGCGTCGTTATGTCAGCTTAAACGGTCTGAATGCAAATGTAAGTTGGGCGCAACTGGCGGCCGCTTGCGAGCAGGCTATTGCTGGTAAATCATTTCAATTTACATTTATCGGTCGTTATGGTTTCGATAATCCTGTTTCCAAGCGTCCTGGCGGCACGACTCATCGCGAAGAATGGCTCATCCAGCTCGGTTCGAAAATTCTACCTCGATTGCAAATAGACTTAAGCGCAAGCTTTTCCAATGCTTACGATGCCGAAGGTTATAGCGTTTTGTTGGAAAATAATGCAAGACGAAATTTATATAGACAAAACTACCGCTTTCAGATGAGCACCCCTTTAGATGCTGATCTTGATATCTTTTTTAAAATTGACCGCAACTCGATAGGGTCAAATATCTTGCTGTTTGCACAATCTGGCAGCAGCTTCAATCTAGGCCTAAAGCGCCGCTTCTAAGCCCCATTTGTGTAGTTCAAAACACATTTTCACACTTAAAGTAAATTCTTACAATGTGCGTACAAACAAGTGTTTACATTGGCATCATGATATGAAGTAAAATCGTGGACTACTGCGTGTATTAGTTTCAAACAATAAAAAAGTTTGTAAGGCGGTAGAAAGTGAGTCAGCTTGTTGTTTTTACGAAAAAATATTGTAAACGTGATGTACATCACGTCTTTTTCTGTTGGGCGTAATTACTATACGATCGACAAGTAGCGCAACATGGCTGACTTGCAGTTTTTTTAATTAAATTTAATTTCCTTTTAGGAGTTACACACATGGCTGTTACTACACAAATGCGCACGCAAGTGACTCAGTTGTACGTCTCGCTTTTTGGCCGCGCGCCAG
>NZ_JBXARG010000024.1:0-49148 GCF_058808015.1 Undibacterium sp. GW821-FHT11H02
CTGTAAGCGACTTGCAACAACGCCATGTGCCCGCGAGTTTATCCAATTCGCCCATTCCCGAAGGGTTCAAGCCAAAACGCGCGATGGACAGCGCGAGGTTTATTTCAGCTCTTGCCGAGGCATCAGCCTCGGCGGCGAACTACGCCTTGCCATCTCACCTTTTGGCTTGAACGCATCTCCCGATTTAAATGTTAACAGGCCCTAGTAACCGTGAACAAGTGACTGCAGTCTACTTTATCGCCGGGGTGACGAATGTGACAGACAGAATAAAGGTGATCACAGTGTCGTCCTGTTCATGTGTCATATTGTGCTGCACACTTCAGTACGCTACTGGATGCAAATGCTTTTATCCCGTCTTCAATAAACGCCACAAAAACTGGCAAGACATCGCAAAACTGCTTGCCTGTAGTTTCACATAGCTTAGCAGTTTGTCTAAATCGCTTCTTGTGCGCACACTGCCTTGTTGGATTACAGCCTCTATGCTCTGTGTGTTGGCGATGTCGACTAAAGGATTTTTGTTGAGTAGTACTAGATCTGCTTGATAGCCAACGGCGATCTTGCCGAACTCGTTTTGCATTCCCATAAATGCGGCTGGCTCTGAGGTGGCTGCTGCGAGTGCCTGAGCCGGGGTGAAACCTGCTTTGACTAACTGTTGCAATTCTTCATGTAAGGAGAATCCGTGAGTAACATAGGCATCCATGGCGTCAGTGCCCGCCAATACTTTGACGCCATGTTGGTGTGCTTGCAGGCTGAGTTTTAATGAGGCCTGATAATAGGCTGCTACCACCGGGCGGTGTTCTTGTTTAACACCTGCGACAGCCAATTTTGCATACAACCACCACAGCCAGCGTTGTGGTGCAATCACATATTGAGTATTGGCACTGGCTTGAGCTGTTCCTTCTAAAAGCATCCAATCTTGTCCATTGGAAGCCACGTGGGTAGGCACGAATGCGGTTCCTGCTAGTGCCATCTTGTTTAATACCCGTTCGCAGCTCTGCTCGCTTAATTGTCTAAGTAAGGCTGGTTTCGACTTATTGCGACCGTCAAACTGGGTATGATCTTGTGCGCATTGTGGAAGCAGCGAGTTGTCGTGCTCTATGCTCTGTAGATTAACAGCCCGTGGGTCGAGTAAATCGACCGTGTATGGAACATGCCCGGCTACCGGCATATTGTTTTGTCGCGCTGCATCTAAGATGGCATAAAACGTTGCGGCATTTTCGCTTGGTGCTAATTGAAGTTTAATCAGTTCGTCGCCACGATCTTTTAATTTATTAACGAGTGCAAATGCCCGTTGCTTGGTGATGTTCTCATCATTGTTTTCTTCCATATCGTCGCCTAAATCTTCTACATGGAAATGGGCTGCTTGATGGATATGCGGGCCAGACATCGCTCCGGCTTGAATTTGTTTGCGCCAAAGCTTGGTTTGAGAAACGCAATTCAAGCTCCCCGTCCATGAACAACCATCACCCATGTCGCGCACATGAGTGATGCCGTTGGCGATCAGCAAAGGAAAATGCAATTGTGGCGACAGACTAATTGTATGTAGATGCATATCCCATAAACCAGGAATTAGGAATTTTCCTGAACCTGATATCGTCTGCGTATTGCTGAGTGTGGGTGCTTGAGCCGCAGCGCCGACATAAGTAATGCGCCCCTCAGTCATTGCTACGGTTTGTGATGGTAGCACTTGCCCAGAATCTGCTTGGATCACGGTCACATCGGTGATCAGGAGTGCGCCTGTTGGCGCGACCGTTGGTGGTTCACTGATTGGTATTTGTATGCCGATCGCAATGATGATTGCCAGTGCTAAACCTAGAAAGAGAAACAGTTTTAGCATGCGGAGAGTGAAAAGCCAGACAGATTTCATATTGTGCAATGTTGTAGTGTGTGGTTTTGAGAAGCCAGATTGTAATTTAAAAAATCACTTTGATTCTAATGCTGGTAGAACACTGCCGCAAAGTTCTAGCAATGTGCCGCCCTGGAAACGGGTGCCTAATGTATGTTCTTCATCCCAATCTGCGCTGTACCCAAATTCGACCGTCAATTTGTTTGCTAAAGGAATGATAGAGACGAATAACAGCGTGACGTGCGGCCATACTTGATCGGCACTTTCTATGAGGGGAAGCTCTTGCGCAGGCATGGCTAAATCCCCTGCTTTGATGGCATCTGCGTAGGGTCTGTAATGTTCAAAAAGTGCCTGCCCTATCATCGCCTTTCAGTGTTGCTCCTACTTCTTTATGAGTAAGTGATGCCGTTTGAAATACCACAACATAATTGGAATCTCGATTGCAACATAGGTCGCCAGAGTAAAAATTCACTTCCGCGACGATCAAATTGAACGCGTACCCGCTATCCCAACAGTGATAGACCCCAATGTGATCGCAATGACTGGCTGATCTTGAATCCTTGAGATCATTTCGCCATTCTCAGCGCAGTCCACGTATAGATTTGGTGGTCTGTAAACGTAATCGCTTGCAAGGTTTTTCCATGGAGTTTGATACGGTGCAAAGGTGAGTAGATGTCACTGCTTTTGAATGGTGGTGGACATCCAAAGGCAATGGCTTCATGTCCTTCGATAATTTCTAAGAAGCTCATACAGTCAAGTGTCATGCCACTTTGATCCGTGTAGCGTGCCACAGTTGTGCCATTGTCGTTGCTGATTTCAAGGTAGGCGGGTAGTGCGTTTGCTTTTAGCCATGGTGATACTTCTTCTTCGAATTTGATGTGCGTCACCTTCCAGCGGCCCTCAAAACCTGACTTGGCATACGAATTAGTCGACATGATGAT
Organism: Undibacterium sp. GW821-FHT11H02; assembly: GCF_058808015.1. NCBI lineage: Bacteria > Pseudomonadati > Pseudomonadota > Betaproteobacteria > Burkholderiales > Oxalobacteraceae > Undibacterium > Undibacterium sp. GW821-FHT11H02. The sequence continues at coordinate 2,788 of NZ_JBXARG010000024.1, forward strand.
GAACACGACAAGCGTAGTTAGCTTCAATAAACTGCTGATAAACTGAAGGGCTGTAAGAGATCGACTTGAATTGATGAATCGATGCTGTCTCAAACGCGTGTGTGCCAGATACATGCCGGCAGCGGTCATCGTGAATTGCTGCTGATCGTCGTATAAGCTAGTCATCGATATCTCCAAGTGAGTCATCGTTATGCACACCAAGTAATATTTCTGCGTCGACCGCAGCATTGACCCGATCGACATCTCGCAGTTTTTTTGCTGCGTGGAGACAGCCTATCACTGAGAGCGAACCAATCACATAACAAGCTGGTGCCTTGCTCCATGGTGAATAGTAAAAAGCGACCAGGTAGATCAAGGTAGCGACTAATATCAGACCATAGAAAGAAAAAATTCTTCGCCACTTTTTTCGTAGGCATTCAGTTGATCTACTGTCAGTAGGAAATTTTTTTGCGGCATAAGTTCGATAGAGAGATTTGTATATGTGGATATTTCTCATCGCAATGGGCGACGAGCTAGTCTATTTTTTGCTGACTCAAGTGATTTTCATCTGTTGTCTCTTACTGACAATTCACGTACCAATTTCTTTGAATTAACTTGCAGTTCAAAACATCCTTCTAAAGTGGTAATGACGGGTGTCTGCTTAAATATTTCCGCAATTTTTTTCTTGAGTGTTGCGTCGTTTTTATCCAGCTTTTGTGCATAGATGTGTTCTATGGCTGTGAGCCTGGTCGATGGGTTTTTGCTACAAAGTAGGTAAGGATAGGCGTCATCGTTTAAGCTGGGTTTGAGCGCGATATATTCCGCTCTATTGGTAAGTAATGTGTAGGCTTCGCCGCCTCTAGACCCATATTGAATACCTGAATATGGCGTCATGTAATGCGCGATCTCTGGTGTGACGCTGAATGAAACTTCGCAGCTCTCTAATGGCAGGCTCATTTCAGATGCATTGAAGATGAGGGGTTTGACCTCACCATTGACGATTTGGTAAAGGCCTTCATAGGGCTTCATGTACTGGTCTTTAAGTCGCGCATCGTCAGGTAAGTAGGCTTTTAATTTAAACGATACCGCGACACCATTCTTGTAGATCACTTCAAAAAAAGTACTCACATAACCCATGCCCATACTGCCTTTTACATACTCATACCCATAGCCCAGTTTGGTTTTGCGGTGCTTTTCAGCTTGTAAAAGGCTGAGTACGGTGTGTGGCGAATTTGCATAGCGCTCTTTGAGTTTGCTAAGGAATACACGATCTTTTGCTACCCAGTCTTGGTGGATCGGCTCTTCTGTTTTTGCAAAACCAGCGAAAGAAATGAGCATCAGGATAATGCCAGCGAATATTCTCATGCGACCCTCACAAACCTTCTTGACTACGAAACACCGCCACCAATGCATTGGCATGGCCATGCCCCATTTGGTGTTCGCTTTTCAACCACGCGACCATCTCCATATGCTTGAGTGCTTTTTGGGTTTTGAGCAGGTCTAGCCAGTGTTGAATTGGAAATCCATACTTCTTTTCTATGGATGGAAAATATGAGGCAGGGCCTTTGGGTTTGTCGGTATCAGCCATGTTTTTTCCTAGCGATTGATCTTGATGTAGGTGAGAGTTGCACATTGATGTGGCCTGCCATCATAATCAAAATACCAGTAAAACTGTTAATTTTGACGCAAAAAATAAGCTGATACTTTTTATCGCGATCTAGTTTAGCTTTCAGTCAGAGTCGATCGTAGAGTCGTTCATCTTTAGGCTGGTAGGATCAAAGACCCAGTTCACTCAAGCCAAGATGATCATCCGGTCTTCTGCCTTGCGGCCAATGAAAGAGACGCTCGCTTTCACTAATCGCTAGATCATTGATGCTGGCGTAGCGTTTGCGCATCAGGCCGTTTTCCTCGAATTCCCAATTTTCATTGCCGTAGGAGCGAAACCATTGCCCTGTTTCATCTTTCCATTCATAGGCGAAGCGAACGGCGATACGCTGACCATCGTGAGCCCAAATTTCTTTGATCAGTCGATACTCGTGTTCGCGTTGCCATTTTCTTTGTAGGAATTCGACGATCTGGGCTCGACCGACGGGGAATTCATGACGATTGCGCCATTGGCTATCTTCGGTATAGACCAAAGAGACTCGCTGCGGGTCGCGCGAATTCCAGCCGTCTTCAGCCAGGCGTACTTTTTGTGTTGCGCTGGCTAAATTGAAGGGCGGTAAAGGTGCTTTGGTTTCGATGCTCATCGTTGTCCTTATTGGGTTTAGAGATCTAAGGTAATCGTGTCGCTATGGGCGCGAGAGACACATATGCACATCAAATTATTTTGTTTTTGCTTGGCATTGAGCGCATGGTCTCTATGCTCGACCTCACCATCCAGCACTTTGACCGCACAGGTGCCACAGTTGCCTACGCCGCAATCGGAGAGCGTATCAACACCCGCGTCGTTTAATGCCTGCAATACGGTTTGGTCTGCTTGAATAGGGATGACTTTATTCGAGCGTTTGAGCACGACCTCGAAGTGACGATTTCCTGTGGTCTTGGCCGCGGAAAAATGTTCGTAATGGACTTGCTCTTCGTCAAAGCCAAAGCGACTCGCTGCCTCCATGACCGCATTAATCAGGCGACTTGGGCCGCATACATAGATGTCGCTATCTTTGTTGGCATTTTGCAGCAATTCATCGATGGCCAGGCGTTGTCCTTGATCCGAAAAGTAGCAATGCAATTGCGCGCCTAAGTCGCGGCGTAGGCGATCTCCAAAGGCCATATCGTCTTGTGATGCCGCCGCATAGTGCATCTCGAATGCATTGCCGCTTGCCGATAAACTTTGCGCCATAGGTTTGATGGCAGTGATACCGATACCACCAGCGATTAAGAGCGCAGGTCGGGCGGTGCTGGACAAACGAAAGTCATTCTTCGGTAGCTCGCAATGCAGCAGGCTGCCCAATTGATAGTGTTGATGCACAAAGGCTGAGCCGCCCTCACCCTGATCTTCACGTAGTACCGCGATTTCGTAAATATCGCGCCGCGCTGGATTGGAGGCGATTGAGTAATGACGCACCGCTGCCTGCCCGTTGCTTAAGATGACGGGAAGTTTGAGGTGGGCTCCAGCCTCGACCTTGGGTAAGTCAGCGCCTTGTGGATCACGCAATTCAATCGCGCGAATTTTTGGTGTTAATTGTCGTATGCCGCTCACGACCAGGCTTAAGGGACCGTTGTCAAGACCGGCAGCGGGCACGGTTGGCGTGTTCACCGTTTTCGTTTCATCACTAGATTTTTGCATTTGCTTAAGTGCTGCGATTTCTGCCTGCATGGGTGCCAGCAATTGTTCGATGTCCTCGTCGGTATAACGTGGCTTGATGTGTTGCGGACAGTTCCAGTCCCAGGCCTCGACCGTGATGATGAATGCGCGTTCAATGCGAGCACGATAGGCTGGCATTTCCAAGCGGGCGATGAGTTCAGGTGCTTCATGTTCATGAACAATTTTGACGCGACCCCAGATCTTGATGCGTCTTTGCTCGGGGTAGTCCATCAAGATCATGGCGATGCGTTCATTCGCAATTAAATTGCCCACGCTCAGATACTGGCGATTGCCACTAAAGTCGGCAAAGCCTATGGTGTTTTTATCCAAGACTTTGAGAAAGCCAATCGGTCCACCACGGTGTTGCACGTAGGGCCAGCCATCTTCGTTCACCGTCGCTTGGTAAAAGCTGTCACGTGCTTCGATAAATTCCGCTTCACGCAGTGTCAAATCACTGCGTGTGTCGTTTGCTAATTCAAAGCCCATATTCGCCTCACGGCTGTGATAACGGGTTTGCGCAGCTTTGACGCTAGGCGTGAAGTTGATGGCGGCGAATGCACGTGGCATGGTGTTCTCCAGAAGGATGAGATCTTACAAATAGACTTTATTAGGCAGCTGTGACCAGTGTATCGCCTGTGCAAAACAATGAGAATAGCTAGGCGACGCAATTGATTATTCCAAGAATTAGCGTAAGCGCTGACCGCCCCAGTAGTGATCAATTTGGAGCGGATTGGCCCGTGAGCAGGCAATCAACAGCAGCATTAAACCCCATTCGATATGATCTTGGAGTGCAGCGGGCAGGTCTTGTAGCACGCTGTAATAGGCGACTACGGCCAGAATATTGACTGCGAACAATCCGCAGGCGGCGATTTGTTTGAAGAAGCCCAGTACCAATAAGACAGGAAGTAACAATTCGGCGCCTGTCGCCAAATAGGCGGCAGCTTCAGGCGACAACCAAGGGACGTGATATTCATCCATAAACAGGGAGATGGTCATTTCCCAATCGCGAAGCTTACTTATTCCAGACATAAAAAAGACTTTGCCGACGTAGAGACGCATCAGCAGGTCGGTTATTGGTAACAAGCTTTGTAAGCCTTGTTGCGAAATAAAAATTGGCTTCAGAATTTGCGTCAATAGTGAGTGGCCCGGCTTGGTTTGCATATAGGGTCTTCCTTCCTGCGTAGCGCTCGAAATGAGGGGGCGTCGGGTTTAGATAAAAATCTTAGACGCGTTGTAGAAGTTGATCGAGACGTCCTGTCTGATCAAGCTGATGCAAATCACTAAAGCCACCGACATGCAAATCATCAATGAAAATCTGTGGCACGGTTCGACGACCCGTACGCGCGATCATATTGTGAAGTTCTTGTGGCAGTTGATCTACCATGACTTTGTTAACTTTGGCACCCTTGCGGTCCAAGAGTGATTCTGCTTGGACGCAGTAAGGACAAGTTCCTGTGCTATACATGCTGATTGTAGGCATGGTGCTTTCTTTCTTTTTTAGATGGTGGCACCTCAGGCGATCTGATCTACTCGATTGCGAGACTAAGATCAGATCGCGTGATGCAAGGATTGCGCCTGGATAAAGATTTCAGATCGAAATTCCAGATTAAAATGCAGATCGGATTACAAATCTTTCGGCGCTTTGTTTTTGATCTCAGGCCAGGTTTTTCCTGCTTTGAAGATATGACCTGGAACGTCTTCTAACCATTTTTTCTGAATGTCTTTGTTGACGTTCAAATACAGTTTGCCATCGACCACGCGCCATGCTTGTGGATCACCGTCGAGCTTCTTTTCCAAGACCACACCCATAGCGCAAAAGCCACCAAATTGCGGTGCGTATTGTGCTGGATGTGCCTTAAATTTTTCCAGATTTTCTTTTGACGCAAAGCGATAGGTCGCACCTTCAAAAGTATGGGTGTAAGCGGCTTTACCTAAGGTCGGTGCCTTCACGGTGAAGTAAGCGACTGGATCGTAGCCGTGCAAAGCCACGCCTTGTGTATCAAGATTGACCGCAGCAGTAGAGTTTTGATCCTGTGCTTGCGCTGTCAGCGGAGTGCCAACGGACACAGCAAATGCTGCCAATAAAGTGGAAGCCAAAATGGTGCGACGTAAAGTTGAGTGAAACATGGTGTATCCTTTTTATTCAATGTATCGGGGGAGTGGTCAAATATCTTGGTTTGTTGTGCTCAATGGAAAACGGCCATTGAGCACAGGACGATTACGCTAAAGTGACTTTTGGAAAGTCGATTTCTACGCGGCTCGCTTTGCCCAAAATATTGGTCAGTAAATTCATGCCTACGTGGGTAATGATCTCGACGATATCGCCATCAGTGAACCCAGCGTTACGGGCTTCAATCAATTCTGCGGTGGTGATTTCACCTTTGTGTTCTGCGAGGGAACGCGCCAATTTCACTGCAATTGCGGCTTTAGCGTCCTGGCTGCTGCCAGCGCGATTTGCTGTAATTTCGTCGTTGCTCAAGCCTGCTTTTTTTCCCAAAGCAGTGTGCGCCGACAGACAATATTCGCAGGAATTTTGCTGAGCCAAAGCGAGGGCAATACGTTCACGCGTCAATGGTTCCAAATTACCTTCATTCGCTACGCCGTATAAACCGAGGAAGGATTTCAGCGCAATTGGTGAGTTAGCGAAGATTTTCAAAAAATTCGGTACTACGCCCAATTGCGATTGGATCGCATCGAACAAAGCTTGTTGTTCTTGCGTAGCGGTTTCATTGGTGACGAGATTAATGCGGCTCATGGTATTTCCTTTTTCGTAGTTGAATGTCGATAGGGTTTGCATCGCTTCGCTCTCTTGTTGCTTGAGTTGTTTAGCGAATGCATGCATTGTGCCTATAGTCATTGAAATGAAGAATACTCATGGATTACAATTGATTATTTCAAAAATCGGAATAATTCAGGGGCAGACTTATGGACAGGTTTCATCAAATCGCGGTGTATGTCGCGGTCGCTGAGGAAGAAAGCTTCGCCGCCGGCGCTAGACGTCTGGGCATGTCGCCGCCTGCAGTCACCCGTGCAGTGGCGGCATTGGAAGAGAGTCTGGGCGTGAAATTACTCAATCGCACGACCCGCTTTGTCAGGCCGACCGATGCGGGGCAGCGCTATTTAGATGATGCACGGCAGATTCTCGCCAAGGTGCAGGAAGCCGATGAAGCTGCGGCGGGAATTAATGCCGATCCGCGCGGCCATTTGACCGTCACCGCACCGGTCTTGTTTGGCAAGATCTTTGTCATGCCGCATATCGTTGAATTCTTACAGCGTTATCCAGCGGTCGATGTCTCGGCACTGTTTTTAGATCGTGTCGTCAACATGATGGAAGAAGGCGTGGATGTCGGCGTGCGTATCGGCGCACTGCCCGACTCCAGTATGCGTGCCCTAAGGGTGGGACAAGTGCGACGGGTATTGTGTGCCTCACCCGACTATTTAGCGCTACATGGCATTCCGCAGACACCCGATGATTTGAAACAGCATCATATCGTTGCCGCCGCAGGTGTGAGTCCTTCAGTCGAATGGAAATTTGGTGACAGCGATCACGCGGCATCTATTCGTATCAAACCGCGTCTGACGGTCACGAGCAATGATGGTGCCATTGCTGCCGTGCTACAGGGTGCCGGCATCACGCGTTTGCTGTCCTATCAAATAGCACGCGAATTGGAACAGGGCACATTAAAGACCGTATTGAGCGAGTATGAATCCGCCGCTCTGCCTATCCATATTGTGCACAGAGAAGGACGGGACGGCTCAGCTAAGGTGCGCAGCTTTGTTGATTTTATGGGGCAGGCTTTGCGGGGGTATTCGGCATTGCGTTGAGAGCGTCTCTGATCGAAGGTATATGTGCTAGAACCGCATCGCCTGGTTTGTCATGCCGCAGTATGTCTGATAGGCGCTAACACGCGCCTAATGGAAAATCTGGGTTGGGGTGAGGGTAGCTAAAATTATGGAAATGCCTAATTAATTTCATTCGCAAAATTTATGATGCGCAGATCAAACATCATTTCGCCCTCCCGACGACCCTCATCCCCGACCCTTCTCCCGCTTGCGGGAGAAGGGGGTATTTGCATGGATTTTTTGAGGGGTTTCAGTGATTTCGACTAAACCCTATCCCCATCCCAACCCCTCACATTTCGATCAACTTACTTCACATTCTTGACCACATACACAAAGCGATCTGTCTTACCGCGCACACTGGGTTCAAAAACTAGGTTGGTTCTAGGGTCAGCAGGATTGCGTAACAAATCACTTTGTTTGACGATTTCAAAACCGAAGCCCTGGAGTGAGGCTTTCACAAATTCTTCATCAATTCTATGATTGTTCTGGGTTTGCGCCAGTTTGCTGCCGACGGGTGCCGAGTGGTCAATGACCAGCATCAAGCCGTTGGGTTTGAGGGCTCTTTTGATTTGGCCCATCAAATCTTTATCGTCAATTTTCCAACCCGGTCCAACGTGATACATGTCGTGATACCCCATGACAAAAAACACGGCATCCAGACTATTTTCTGCCAAACCTAATTGATCAACTTCGCGGTCATAACGCACCACATTTTTTAATGAGCCATCGGCTAAACGTGCCTCTAAATCCTTGCCGACGAAAGGCATATAAGCCTTATTGTTGTGCAACAGGACTTTGCCAGTGGCACCCACTTGTTGCGACAACAGTTCGCTGAAATAGCCACTGCCACCCAAAAGATCCAACACCGTCATGCCTTCTTTGATGGGCATCAGGGCCAAGGTTTCTAAAGGCTTACTGGTGACGTCCCGTATTTTGTCCGCACTGGAACGATGGGCTTGATTCAGGTCGATTTGAGCTGTGGCAATACTACCGAAGCTGGCAATACTAAGCGCGATGAAACATTGTAGAACTGTTTTTTTCATGTTGTCTCCCTCTATAATTTCAGGTTAATAAAAATTTCAATTTATGTCGATAAGTCACTAATGGCTACTACCTATTTTCGGTTGCAGGATCGAACTGTCGTTGCTCAATAGTTGTCTTCAAATGTTACGTTCCATGACAATATTAGCTCGCGAGTAAACCGGATGAGGGCCTTCAGAAACGGTTTGAAATCCAAATTTTTTATACAGATGAATCGCAGCTTCTAGTTTGGTATTGGACACCAGATAGACTTTTTTTGCCTGTAGGGTTTTGAGTTTGTTTAGGCAGTGTTCCATCAGTTGCTTGCTATACGCCTTGCCCTGATGTTTCGGCGAAACCGCCATTCTGGCTAACTCATAAACACCGTCACCCTCATTGAATAAAGCACATACGCCTAGCACTTCATTATCCGACATCAGAAAAAACAGGAACCCACCGTTGTCGACGACTTGATAAGGATTCGCCGCTAATTTTTTATCCGTTTCTTCTATCTTGAAATAGTGACTAATCCATTCTTCATTGAGACGAATGAAATCTTGTAAATGCTCTTTTGAATTTTCGATAATGTGGGCCATGGTTTTTGCAAAGCAGTAGCGATTCGCGTCAGCGCATCTATATTTAGGTAGATAAGTACCTTAGCACAATTAGATTAAGGTGCGTAGCGTGCTCATGGCACCAATAGGCCGATTCGTCCACTTTGATGGTTCATGGTTGGCGCGGCGGTGACCCCACGCTAGTTCCAGCTATTCGATTCTGACTGTTAATTCGGTCTTGCCTACTGCCAGATTACCCGCAAAATCTTTGGCGGTGATGCGTATCCGATACTCGCCAGCAGCCAGATCTTTGATGTTCCAAAAATTGATAATCGCGTGGCCATCTTGAATTTCGTTGGTGAGGTTGTAGAGGAATTTGGTGGTCGCATTGCCGTGAACCGTGATACCACTATTTTCCGCGTAAGCGACTTTGACCGCTTCTTCATCGGCAGGCAGGTGGTTGAAACGTATCGTCATTTTGGGCTTTTCAAAACCGGCCAAAGGCGTGCCGTCTGCTTGCAGAATTTGATAGCCAAGTTCGTAGAGACCTAGGCGGCGACGTGCCATATTGCCGTCAGCTTGATCGAAGGCATCGACGATGATGCTGACTTGTTCTAAGGATTTGGCTAATTTGACGACCGTCGAAGTTGGCGCGGCAGGTTCCGCTGCTGGCTTTTTGCCTTTGCTGTTTTTTGTCAGTTTGCCTGATGCGGTGGGCGCTATGCTGAGTATCTTGCCATCCTTGTCAGCGATATCAATGCGCGTGATCTGTGGCGCGACACTGTCTTGAAAACCGATGAAATTCAATTTAAGCGGATTCACCACATCACCTTGCGGCGCGTAGTTCAGGTGCACGTGATACATGCTGTTGACCGTGCCTATGGTTTCACCAACATGGAAGCGTGTGCCGCGACGTACACGTACTTGCAGTAATTTGCCTTGCGCGTCTTTGATGAATTGGAATTTTTGTGGGTCTAGCGGCGCCTCTTTTAAATTGCGCCCTACCTTCATGTGGATATACGACAGCTTATTCACACGCATGCCTTCGTTGATTGTCGTGGCAGCCCAAGCAGGTACGGGAGAGCTGACTTTTTCTTCTTTGATCACGACGACGGCGTCGCCCATCGCGGCTTGCATATCGACGCCGCGGTGGAAGTGATCGCGGCTTTCGCCATCATAATTGCCGCGTACTTCGCCGATAGTGCCGACCACTTCATGCGGTTTATCTTGTGGCAGTAAAGGCCACAGCGATGGCTGCAGAAGTGGTGCAACCGGTTCGGTCAAGATGACGGGCCATGATTTTCGTATTTCCTTATCGAGCACGCCTTTGTGCCGAATTTCGTGCAGGACATTTTTGGCGTTATCACTGACGATCAGATCACCTTTCGCATTCACCGTGAGTCCTACTGGATTACTCATACGCGGGCTGGTATCGTCGCCCGGAATGATATCGATATCGACACCAGTCAGCCCACGGCTTTTGCCATCTGGGGCGATTTGCAAAATCCTACCGTGCGAGAGTTCACCGACATAGAGAAAATCATCATGCGTAATGGCCAGACCAACGGGGCGGCGTAGCAATGCATCGAAATCCTTGGGATCGCTAGCGATCAGGGTACTTACTTGCCCATCGATGCCGATTTTGCGCACGGCGTTATTGCGTGTGTCGGCCACGATGATTTCACCCAGACTATTCACCACGAGACTACTTGGCGTATCGAATAAGGCTGTGCCACCAGCACCATCGAGGTAGCCAGGTTGACTGCCGCCAGCGATAGTTTGCACCTGACCATCGGCCAAAATCACGCGGATTTTGTCGTTGTAGGTGTCGGCCACATAGACCTTGCCGTCTTTGCCAACTGCCACGCCGATAGGTGCATTAAATTGAGCCTGAGCCGCTGCGCCATCGCGATACCCTGCTTGCCCGTTACCAGCGACGGTCGAGACTTTGCCATTGGGTTCGATTTTGCGGATCACGTGGTTGCCGGTATCGGCGACGTAGAGATTGCCCTTTTTGTCTATGGCTAAACCAGAAGGGGTATGGAATTTGGCGGCGGTGAACTCGCTGTTTTTTGAATCATTAATGGCCACGCTGTCTAGATAGCCCTCTTCACCGCCCGCAAACACACTGGCATAGCCATCTTTGCTGATTTTTAATATCCGATTGTGGTCGCCGGCATCGGCGAGATACAGATTGCCTTGCTGATCCATGGCGATACCAAACGGGTCACTGAAACTAGGATCAGGCCGTTTCTCCGTATTGTTGGGCGCTTCAAAATAAGCACTTTGGCTCAATTGAAAAACTTCGGCTTCCCAATCAAAGCTGGTCGCCAGTGGTTTCTTCTTCAACAGCGAAATGGATGGACGTGTCGCTTCGGGCTGCAGCCACCAGTAAGCAGAAAACGATAAACCAGAGACGATGAGGACGGAAGACAGAATCAGAATTGAGCGACGTTGCATGTGAGGCCAGAAAAAACAGGAGAGAGGACGCGCAGCATAGCAAGTTCGCTAAAATCTGCAAGTCTTAAACCCAGATTTTCCATTAGGCGCGTCTTCGACGCTATTTGAGCGCTGGCGGCGCATTTTCGGTCATTTTTTTCGTTCTTCGTTGCAAATAGCTAGCTATTTGCGCCTCATTCACGTAAAAACTGCCTCGAAAAGTGCATCCACCATCGCCTCAAATCCCAATGGAAATTCTGGGTTAAACCGAAATTTCCATTAGGCGTGCCTAAGGCCCTAATGCGAAATCTCGGTTAAATCTGATCATTGGTGCTTACCCTAGCTATGCCAAAATCGTCATGTTTTTAGGGGAATAGGCTGAGCCGTATAAATTTTCGTACGATTGATATATTTAATTTAAACTTCTTGGCATAATCGCTGTCCTAAGCCCTACCCACGTCTAACATCAACGTACTTTTGTAACCCTTAATAATGTCCTCTTAGCCCATGGGCCTACTATGAAAAAAAACACTAATGACCGGTCTGCAAAGACCCTATTGAGCCAACCCAAAGTGCTTACTCTGGCATTGGCCGTCGCCATCAGCAGCATGGCCTATGCACAAACACCGGCCGCTGTTTCGGATAAAACCGTGCCGGTATTCTTTAACGGTCAGGCGCAAATCGTAGCGGGCTTTCAGGATAAAACTAAGTGGATCAAACAAGAATTATGGGTAGAGACCGAATTTGATAGCGACGGTGATGGTAAAAAAGATCGGGTTCATGTCGACGTCACGCGCCCTTTGCAAACCGATACCGAAAATTTAAAAGTCGCCGTCGTGTATGAGTCTTCGCCCTACTTCGCTGGCACCATGAAGAATCAAAAAATGTGGGATGTAAAACACGAATTAGGTGAAGCCCCACCAGCCCGTCCAGTGAATGAGCAAGCAAAATTTATCCCGGTCCGTCCTGAGATCGCCAGAACCGAAATCGACACCTGGCTACCACGTGGTTTTGCCGTCGTCCACTCAGAAGCGCCAGGTACAGGCTTATCGCAAGGCTGCCCTACCATAGGCGGCGCGGTGGAAGAATTAGCACCCAAGGCCGTGATTGACTGGTTGAATGGCCGCGCTAAAGGCTATACCAGTATTGATGGCACGGACGAAGTTAAAGCAAGCTGGGCCACCGGCAAAGTCGGCATGACCGGCACCTCCTACAACGGTACGATCCCACTGGCTGCTGCGACCACGGGCGTTGCAGGCTTAGAAGCAATTATTCCGATTGCGCCAAATACGTCTTACTACCACTACTATCGCAGCAATGGCTTAGTACGTCATCCAGGCGGTTATCTGGGCGAAGACGTGGATCAGCTTTTTGATTTTGTGTACAGCGGCGCACCAGAAAAACGCGCCTATTGCAATGCCACCATACGGGATGGTTTGTACCCCGCAAAGTTCGATCGTAAGTATGGCGACTACAATGATTTCTGGGCCGAGCGTGATTTACTGGCCAAGATCAAAGGCGTGAAAGCCGCCACCCTGCTCGCCCACGGTCAGCATGACTGGAATGTGATGCCAGAACACTCCATTCGCATCTACGAAGCACTTAAGAAAAATGGCGTGGCTACACAATTATTCCTACACCATGGCGGTCATGGTGGACCACCACCATTAGAGATGCGTAATCGCTGGCTCTCGCATTATTTGTACGGTATCGACAACGGCGTAGAAAAAGATGCCCGCGCCATGATCATGCGTGAAAGCGCAGAGCGCGGTGCGATGCCCACGCCGTATCTGGACTTCCCTAATCCTGAAGCCAGCAATGTGAATTTGTTCTTAGGTGCAGGCGGTAATAAAGCCGGTAGCTTGAGTTTCAAAGCCGTGGCTAAAACCAAAGGCGCAATAGAAAAAATTATCGACGATGTGCAATACAAGGGCGGCGTATTAGCCAGTGCCGAGCAATCACCACACCGCTTGATTTACGCCACACCTGAGTTGACAGAAGCGGTTCATTTATCCGGCACACCGAGCATCAAAATCCGCGTCGCCGCCAACAAAGCCGCCGCCAATTTATCGGTATGGTTAGTCACCCTGCCATTTGATGAAAAGGCCGTAGGCTCAGCTGGACAACTAGGCGTAGTCAGCCGCGCCTGGGCTGATCCACAAAACTATCGTTCCCTGACCAAGACCGGCAATTACGATTCTAAATTGCCAGGCACACCGCTAGTTCCGGGTAAATTTGTCGACCTGACATTCGATCTTCAACCTATGGACCGGGTCATCCCTGCAGGTAAACGTTTGGCATTGATGATCATGTCTAGTGACCATGATTTTACTTTATGGCCGAAAGCGGGCACCGAATTGAGCGTGGATTTGGCGCAAACATCTTTGGTCTTGCCTGTGGTAGGTGGGCTAGATAATTTGAAGAAGGGAATGGCAAATTAGCCTAATTTGACACCTAGGTGGTGGTATGGTGAAAGCGCAGCAAACCGAATTGGAAAAATTAGCAGGACTTGGCCCCAAATCCAGTGCCATGCTACGTCAAATCGGCATCCATACCGCCGCCGAATTATTGGCGGCAGATCCTTATCGCCTCTATCTGCAACTCAAACAAGTTTTCCCTTCCACCAGTTTGAACATGCTGTACGCCATTATGGGTGCACAAGAAAACCGTCATTGGCAAACGATTAAACAAGAGCGACGTTTGGAGATATTGTTGCGATTGGAAGAGTTGGGGATAGCATAGATTGACGATAGGTCCCGCATTGCCCAATTTAGCATGCTGCAATTCGGCAACCGATTCGTAGGGTGGGCACAGCCTCATCGTGCCCACGCGTTACCTTCGAAAATCGTGGAAAGAATTAAGCCCGTGGAAAGGTTGATCGACAAACCAACTAATCCACCTCAACAAAAAAGCGTGCTCACTCTACAAGGCTATCGTGGCCAAAGGGCAGAAGCTGAGAAATAGCCTGCAACAATCCCAACTATAAGAAAAAAGGGTGCCCAAAGGATCGCGGTCATCCCCCAGAACGTGCTGATAGAGTCTGGCAGTCTAAATAAAATGACCCATGGCAGGTAGGTGATGCCAGCCGCAATCAGGATGGCACCTAGTACGAGCAGGAATTTGTGTAATATCGTTGGCATGGTTAAGGCTCACATAGACTTATGGGACATTTAGTCATGTAGGGCGAATGCGATCCGCGCTGTGCTGAACTATATGACACTACTCGAACTCTGTGTACCGAAGTGACGCCAATTTTTGCTAATCTTTAAGCGATTGTCGGCGCGGGTTGCATCCGCCCTGCTTGGCTGAACCGCAACGCAGCTAGTAGTAGAGTGGGCACAGCCTCTTCGTGCCCACGCGTTACGGTAGAAAAAGGTGAAAAGAATTAAGCTTGTGGAGCCGCCCATCGACAAATCAACAAGTCCGCGTGGGCACAAAAAAACGTGCCGAATCTACGCTAGTGACTCGCATTGCTAGCGGAAACACTTACAAGTTTCCATGCGCTTTCAGACTTTGACCAGACTTGTGTGCCGCCACCCGCATGCTCAAACACATTTCCGTTTTTGAGAAGAACGGTTTGCTTGTATTCATTCACTAAGATTGCTGTAGTTTGGTTTATGACGGTCACTTTCACATTGTAAAATTCAAGTGAAATGCTTTTTTCAACCGCAGAAAATCCTGGCACTATTAAATCCTCTAGGTTTTTTATTGAATGCCAAACCTTTCCATCTGCATTCAAACCAGTAAATTTTATTTTATCAAAATATTCAAAATAACGATTTGAATCTAGTGACGTGCTCGCATCAACCAAGCCCTTAAACGCAGCAAGAACTTCTGCCTCTATTGCTTTATTATTTTCTGGTTTCATGCTCATCGTGCTACACCCGCTTGCATTGATTAATAAGAAAAACGTGAATACGATTTTTGCTAAATTATGAATGTTTGGCTCCTTAGCTGGTTAGGTGAAAAACGATTAGTCGCGTTATTTCCAAAACTGCCACCACTTCGTTTCAATATAAAATGTTCTACCCACATTTATCTCGCATGCGGGAAACTGTTGTACTGGTATCACTTTGCTGACCTGAACGACAAGTGGCTCGCTGTTTGGATTTTGGATTTTTTCGCCCAAGTCTTTAATCGAAATATCTATGGCTTTATCTTCGGCTTCCTCCGTGTCTTCAGCTGCAAAAATAAGACTCGGTGAAGCACAGCGGCGGATAAACCTTGTTGGACTGAACCGAAGCGAGTCGCTTGCTTAAGGGGATTGTATGCGAATTGGCTGAGGGATTGCTAGTAGATTGGCAAGGCAATTCATTCATCTATGCCGATGTAAGTGAAAACCATCCCGCTTTTCTCCCGCTTGATCCCAAGCCAGATGCATTTATCCCAAAGTCGTGGCAAGCTGTAACATTCTTTCTATGCTTATTTCCTTACGCCCATGCAGGCTAGCTTCGATCACCTCAGTTTGACGACGGTTCCCGATATCGCTTGTTCTAAAAAGACCATGTGGCGATCGATCGTTGTGGTCTGGTTGTTGTGGACGGTCTTACTCTTTTTGGCGACGTTTGCGAATCTTTATGATCTGCGCAATGTGGGTGCGCCAGTCAATATTCAGCGCCAGTTGTTTAAATTTTTTGTGATTCTATTGCCTTGGCCTCTGTTGAGTACAGGTTTGATGTTGTATTTTGCTAAGCTGCAGGGCGCTATCCATTGGCGCCTGGCTGTGAAGACTTTTTTGTTTCTGATACTGGTATTTTTACCTGTACACGTCATTTATGAACACGCATTTATCGCGTTTCGCATTAAGAAGCATGAACCGAGTTGGGATGAGATTGTGCAACTGCTTTCACCTATGCAAATTTGGGTGGATGTCATGGTGCTGTTGTTTAGCTTTTCGGCCCATCTGGCTTTCAGTTACTGGCAACGTAGCCGTCAGCAACAGATGATTGCTATTCAATCCCGCCAGGACTTACTCGCGCTGAAGTTACTGCAATTGCGTTCACATCTGGAACCGTATTTTTTATTCAGCTCGTTGGAGGGAATAGAAAATTTGCTGATCAATGCCGAAGGCTCCTTGGCCACGCGTGCCTTAGCACGATTGAGTGATTTGTTACGCTATGTTTTAGAGTCTTCGCAAGAGACGGAGATTAGTATCGAGTGTGAGATTCGCTTTGTCCGAGACTATTTAAGTTTGCAAAACCTGCGTTTCGCCGATCGCTTGCAGATTGAGTGGGCATTGGAAGCCAGAGATTGGTCGGCGCACCAGATTCCACCATTGCTACTGTATCCCTTGTTTGATTATGCGCTGCGCAATATGCAGGTGAGCTTGCAGCATGCCAGTGGGCGTATCCGGGTTCAGGCAGCTATTGTGCAGAATGTCTTGCACCTGACGCTTGATTTTAGTGGCGATGCCGGGCAGGTGCCAAGCATGACGGAAGAATTGCAGGCGGTGCAGCAACGTATCGCGATATTGCAAGGCAAGGACGCTGCGCTACGTTTTGTGCGCCATGCGGATTCAGAAGTATTTGCCCATGGCGTCGCATTGGATTTCCCTTTGTCGGAGCTTAGTGATGCTTAGCGCCAGAACACCATCGGTCACACGCGACACTCGCAGTTACCAATCGCTGATCGTGATTTGTGTGCTTTCGTTTAGCCTGTGGAGCTGTATTGCCGTGTTTCATGTGCTGGCAGTTTTTTTGGATGCTGATACTCAAAAGTTGACGCAATCTAGAGCCTCGATATTGATACAATATTTGTTGATTTTTTCACCGCTATCTTTGGGGAACTGCTTACTCGCAGTCGCCATTTGGCTCAAGCCAGAAGCGATGTTGAAACCGAGTGCTATGATATTGAGCGCCTTGTTGTTGGTGGTCTTGGGGCTGCCACTCATTACGGCAAATAAGGTGATGATTACCTTGCTGTTCGCGGATCAACCGCTGTCACTTTTTCTCTCTGAATTCAAAAAATCCTCGGCCTTTATTTTATGGATAGATTTGTTTTTGATTCTATTTTCCTATTTTTTACAAGCGGGATTTGCTGCCTGGCAGCGTACGGTGGCGCGTGAATTGGAACTCATCTCGACCCAAAATGAAGGTATGGAATTGCGCCTGCAACTCCTGCAAGGGCAATTGAAACCGCATTTTCTATTCAATGCACTCAATAGCATCAGCGCACTGGTTCGTGGTGCGGACCGGCAGCTAGCCGGCACTGCCTTAAAACAACTCAATGCCTTGTTACGCTTTGTACTTGATTCGAGTAAGCACGAATGGTTGAGCGTGGCCGATGAATTACAATTTGTGCGCGATTATCTGAACATGCAGTTACTACGTTTCGGCGACCGCATGCAGGTAGTTTGGCATGTTGAGGACCGAGATTGGCAGGCAGTACCTTGTCCACCTTTATTGATGCAACCCTCAGTAGAGAATGCGATACACCACGGAGTAGAAACCCACCATGAGCAGTGCCGCATCGATATAGAACTGAGCATGGTGGATGGCAAGACCATTTTTCGCATTCGCAACGCCAGGTTTGCCCCTGCCAAGGCGAGCGGTGGACATGGATTAGGCATCGCTTCCACGCGCGAACGTTTGCAAATACTCTACCAAGGGCAAGCTAGTTTGGAGACGACTCAAACAGAAAATGAATTTATTGCCGAGATTCGTATTCCTCTGAGTCGTCAACTTGAGCAAGCGACTTTGGCATCGCCTAGCGCAAAAGCTGAAAGCAAAAAATGGACACCCAAAAATACAAAGTCATGATGGTCGATGATGAGCTACCGGCTCTGACCAATATGCAATACGCCTTAGCCGATCACGCAGAATGGATGCTAGTCGCTAGCTGCCATTCCACGGCTCAAGCCCGCCTCATTTTGCAAAACGAAGCTATCGACTTGGTCTTATTAGATATAGAAATGCCGACGCAATCGGGCTTAGATTTTGCGCGCGAATTGATTCTATATCCGCAACCGCCTTTGATTGTTTTTATCACGGCTTACAATAAACATGCGGTCAGCGCATTCGAGATTTTTGCACTCGACTACTTACTCAAACCTTTTGATGATGAACGCTTTGCTGCCATGCTGGCACGCGCCCGACATGCTCTACAGACCAAACAACAATTAGCCCAAAGCGCAGTGATGCAAGATTATTTTCTGGAAAAAGATGCGGAGAAATCCGGCGCCGCCACACCCAGCCTAAGTCATGTCGCCGTGCGCTCAGTCGGTAAGATAGAACGTATCGACATCCGTGAAATAATTTGGTTAAGTGCGGCCGCTAATTATGTGGAATTGCATTTAGTCGATCGCGTGATTTTGCATAGAACCACGATTTCATCCATGGAACAACGTCTACCTAACGCGCAGTTTTTACGTTTGCACAGAACGGCGCTGGTGAGAGTCGATGCCATTCGTACTCTAGAAACTTCGCCCGACGGCGCCTATGCGGTTTTGCTGAGCAATGGCGATACGGTTCGGGTGAGTGATAGCCATATCAAAAAGGTCAAGCAGATCTTGGCTCGATAGTGCAAGCTGTTTTCCTTCTCCTTCAAGGTTAGGCATAAGTATCTAGACATGTCAAACCAAGCGCAAAACCCATTAACCGTCACTCCTGCGTAGGCAGGAGTCCAGCGTCTTTTGTTGAGCAACAGACGCCGCTGGATTCCTGCTAAAAGCACGCAGGAATGACGGCAATAGCGCTCGCTTTATCGACGTCATACATTAGGCTTTACGACCATAGATTCTGTAGGGCGGATGCAACCCGCGCTGTTCTGAGGCCTGATGATATGAGCAATGTTAATCGGACTTGAGTCGTTTCATGATTTGCGTCCAGGTTCGCAGCACATAAAGCTGAAATCTGGATGCCGCGCATTATCAAAATAAGATGCTGTATGACTTTAGAATGGGTCTTTGCCATTTGAAATTTCCTCATTCAATTTCAGTGATTTCTAAAATTGGGGCAAGCTAAACTTCTGTGCAAAAACACTACAAATTCTTGCACTTCATCCCACCATTTTTTCGTTTGATCCCAGCCCGAAAAATAGTCTCCCAAAGTTATTGATGTTCATCCCGCCAAGCTGGTGAGATGAAAAACCCTATGCCAAAGTTCACATCGCTGGACGACCTTGAAGTTTGATATTTGAACATCTTCGCGACGAGAATTGCCTGATTTTTTGGATATCAAACGCCAGCTCCAACCCTATTTTCAGGACATTTTATGTACAAAAAAAGACGTAGCGGCGGCTTGGCGCGGGTTTCTTTTCAATCTCGTTCGGAGCGTATTTTTGAAGCGAATTCTTCTACCGGGAAACGCAGTGTTAAAGCAGATATTTTGCAACATCAGTCTTTGTTGCAAGCGCTGCTCAAGAATACTTCCAGCAAGCACAGCAGTCACTCCAATTATTAATACATTCAAAGCAGCTTAATTGCACATCAAGGAATCATATGCAGAACCAGACTCATCGCTTTAAAAAAACTTTATTGGCACACGCCTTGGTCATGGCGTTTGGCGTCACGCTGACGTCGCTAGGCGGCATGCAAGTCGCTTACGCGCAGTCGAATGCCAGCGGCACCATCTACGGTAAAGTAGAGAATGCTGCCGGCGCCTCCATCTCCTTGCAAAATACCGATACCGGTCTGAAACGTCTGGTTAACGTAGATGCGGATGGACGCTACACCGCGACCGCGTTACCGCCGGGACATTACAAGGTGGAGTTATTGAAAGGCGGCAAAGTCGCTAATACCCAAGAGCTTGATATCGTGATTGGTCAGGGTGTCGAAGCCTCATTTGTCGGTGCTGCTACCCAGACCGTCACGGTGTCAGCCGTACGCTCCAGAATTGACGTGTCGAATACTAATAACGGCGCGATTTTCACTGCTAAAGATCTGTCACGTTTGCCGATACAAACCAATTTGACAGCGGTTGCCCTATTAGCCCCTAACACCACCAAAGGCGATGCCGCATATGGCAATGTCGCCAGCTTTGGCGGTGGCGGCGTATCCGAGAATTCCTATTATGTGAATGGTTTTCCGGTCACCAATCCCTTATCGCAAACAGGTTCCACTGCTTTGCCTTGGGGCGCTGTGCAACAGACCTCGGTCATCACCGGTGGCTTCGGCGCGGAGTTTGGCCGCTCTATTGGTGGCGTGATGAATATGACGACCAAGAACGGCACGAATAACTGGGAAGCTGGCGCTACTTTTAGCATCAGCCCGAATTCTTTACGCGCCAAACGTGCAGATATTTATTACCCATATAACGGCACAGTGACCGCACCAGATGGAAAAATTCGTTTTCGCACGTCTTCACGTGAAGATAGTGTCAAGCAATACGGTCTGACCTTGGGCGGCCCACTCATTGCGGACAAATTATTTGTATTTGGTGCAGTTGAAAAAGTCGATAGCTACACTGGACAAGTCAACGGCGATCTGGTTGCCAGCAATTCTTTGAAGGACAATGGCTGGGCAAAAACCAATACTGAGACGGTGCGCTATTTGACCAAGATTGACTGGAATATCACCGATGATCATCGTCTGGAATGGACCTCGATCGGTGATCGCACCAAATCGGTGGTGGGCACCTATGGTTACGACAAAGTCAGCGACACGCATAACAATGTCAAGTTCACCGAAACCACGGCAACCAATCCTGCCGCACTTGGTGCCGGTGCGCAAACCAATATGTTGAAGTACACAGGTCAATTGACTCAGGATTTGACTTTGACCGCGATGGGTGGTCGCTTGCGAGCACCACGTGGCGTGACTTACTTCGGTAGTGACCCAAACAACAGCAGCATTCATACTGTCTCCTCCACAGTCGATGGACGTCAGCCGGATTTGAATAAGCTCGGCTTGTATAGCGTCAATGCGAATCGCTACGGTGGTAATTTGAGCCGTCCGGGTGAAGATCAGTTAGATTCTTTACGTCTCGATCTTGAATACAAAATGGGTGCACATACTTTGCGTGCAGGTCTGGATCGCAATGCGATTGAATCCGGCATGGCGGGTGTAAAGAGCTCGGGTAATGGTACCTGGACTTATCTCAAAGTGGATGGTGATCCGACCAAACCAGCTGAAGTCTCGAATGGTCGTCAGGCGATTGTGGCCAATTATGGCGGCTATGGCACGCAGGGCTACTATGTCAATGAATTCATTTTTGATAGTTTGACTTCAGCCAAGGCGACACAGTCTGCGCAATATTTGGAAGACCGTTATCAAGCCACAAAAAATCTCCTAATCGTTGCTGGTTTGCGTAATGATCAGTACAGCAATTTCAATGGTGACGGCGAGAAGTTTATCAATATGAAGAACCAGCTGGCACCGCGCTTGTCCGCCTCTTGGGACGTCAACGGTGATTCAAGCTTGAAGGTATTCGGTAGTGCTGGTCGCTATTATCTGCAATTGCCAACCCAGGTAGCCGCTCGTGCCGCGAGTCGTTCTACCTATATGAACCAAGACTTCACTTACACCGGCATCGATAGCAATGGCCAACCTACCGGCTTAAAAGCAATCAACGTCGCTTCCTCACCCGATGGAGAATCCGGTACACGCAAAGACCCACGTTCGATTGCATCGCGCGATCTCAAGCCTAACTTCCAAGATGAAATGACTTTAGGTTTTGAAAAGGCGGTCAGCCCAAGTTTAAATCTGGGCTTGAAATTCACTTACCGCAATCTGGGCGCGGGGATTGATGATACTTGCGACACCCGTTTGATCGCCGATTACTCCAAAAAAGCAGGCCTCAGACAAGATGGTGTACCACGCGACTATTTGTCTTGCTGGATTTTCAATCCGGGCGAAGCCTCCACGATTTGGGTGGAGAGCCACAATGACCAAGGCGATGCGACCGGTAATGGCCGTTGGGTGACGTTTAGTGCGAAGCAAATGGGCTATCCAAAAGCTGAGCGCAAATATACGGCGATTGATATGTTTGCCGAACATCCATTCAGTAATTCCTGGTACGGCAAATTCAACTACACCTGGTCGCGCAGCAAGGGCAATATGGAAGGTCAAACCAATTCCGACACTGGCCAGCTCGATGTTGCCGTGACAGCCAACTGGGATTTTCCTGAGTTCATGACCTTCGCCAATGGGGTTTTGCCAAACGATCGCACCCATCAGATCAAAGCTTTCGGTTTCTATGAATTGAATTCTGAATGGAATATCGCCGCGAATCTCTTGCTGCAATCGGGACGTCCTAAAACATGCCGTGGCACCGATTTGGTCTCCGAACATGGTGAAAATCCGAACTACCCTATCGGTGCAGAGTGGGGTGGCCCAGGTTACGGTTCAGCGTATAGCTTCTGCGACGGCAAACCAGCGCCGCGCGGTTCTTTAGGACGCATGCCGACAGAAAAACGTTTAGACCTGAGCCTGACCTACAAGCCGCAGCAACTTCAAGGCATGGTGTTTGGTGTGGATGTGTTTAACGTCTTTAATGATCAATCCGCCTTAACTCGTAATGAGTCCTATGGTAGCTCGAACGCTAAATTAGGCTCCACATATGGCGGTGTGCGTCAGTACGCCGATCCACTGACAGTCAAATTGCGCGTGGAATATAACAAGAAATTCTAAGCAACTTGAGTTTTACCTAGTTGTGTGGAGACAGCCGGGGGGAATTCGGCAGTCATTTGCGAGCCGTTTGCACTTTGTGCGAACGGCTCTTTTTTATTGTTTACTACTCAAACCGCTGGCAGTTGAGGTGGTGCTAGGGAAACCGGCATTTCTTCAATAGTCGAACACATGTTCAATCTCAATCTGCGCTTGATCCCATTCTCGTAATGAGGAAGCGAGTTGATGGACTGGGATCAAAAAGGCATATCGCTGCTTGTCATTTTGCGTGAGAATCGTTTGCGTAAACAAGATTCTTTGTTTGTCTGAAGGTCTCCACTGTTTTGGCCCCAACACACTCACTAAGATAAAGTCGCGATTTCCTGCGATTTCTTGAAAGTTGATGCCTTGTGCGGCGATGTTGCGGGCATAAGAAGTGAAGGCTTCATAACGTGGAATGGTGAGGGCAGTAGCGCCATTGTCGAGCTTACTCAGGATTTGCAAATGGGGCAGCTGGGCGGTGTTCGTAGGAGCCGCATTAGTGACCACGCCTGTTACAGGTAAGGGGGCATCGTAGATCGATTTTGTGCCAAGTTTGATCAACTTGGCGTAGATCATCTTCGCGCTATATTCGGTGGTTAAAGCAAATTTGCGTTCCCACTTGCGTAACATGTTTTTGCCCGTCCACGAAGTCTCGGACCATAGACTTTGTAGTTTGTCTGCATAGGCGTACTCATACCAAGGATAGACACGGATGAAGTCGACATAGTCCTGCGCCACTTTGGCCGCATATACATCTTCCTGAGTCGTAGCGCTGGCGCTTGCCTCTGTTAGACGTCCAAGCAAAGTTTCATAGGCTGATTTTAGGGCGTATTCAATAGTAGTGCTGACGCCAATGACCATGACCATTAAATGATAGCCAGGGTTGGGAGGTAAGTTTTGTGCGCTGGCTTCATTACTGACCGCGCGATAGCTCTGCCAAAATTGGCCGAGATGACCGTAAAACGGAAATTGGCTCGCAGGTTCACGAGCAATAAAATTGGCATATTCATTTGGGCTGAACACTAAGAACCACTCTGGAAACGTCAATAAAGTCTGCTCCAATCCACGCTGATGTTCAGGAGGAAGTGCCGATTTTGGCGCCGTGTCAGTGCGCATGGCAAAGGCTGAAAGACATAGTAGTAAGGAGCAGGCCAAAATGGAGAAGAGGCGCGAGGATTTCATCGTGTTCATTTAAAGTCCTTGAAGGAGATCGTTCTACTTGATGAAGGCCATCAGTACATTATCGGAAGGATCATGCGCCTGTAATTCACGGTGACCCAAGTCGCGCAAACCATGACGGGCAAGGATCTCAACCCATTCGTTCACAGGCCGGAAGAAGCGCAACTCGGCTTGGTTGGTTTCCCAGCTTTCATTTAGACCAGCATTAAATACGGTGTGCACTAAGGATACAAACGTACGCATCTCTGGCGTGGTGACATCATGATCACGCAAAATAAACATGCCACCGGGACGCAGTACGCGTGCGATGGAGGCCACAAAAGCATCTAATTTATCGAGTTCTATATGATGCAAACCGATATAGCAACTGAGCAAATCAACGCTATCTGAGGCGATTTCTGGATTGAGTGGCGCATAGTTATTGAGTGGATAAAATTCGCCCAACTTGCTGAGCTGACCTCGCTCTGCAATATCGATAGGTGAATATCCCGGCGCCACTTCATTGACCAAAATGATAGTACCTTTGACCTTCACATGTTTGCGTAGTTCGCTGATGTAGCGGCCTGTTGAACCGATTTCGAGATAGGTATTGATGTCGCGCTTATTCCCTAACAAGCGTAGAGTTTGGCGAGCCATTTCACCCTTTTGTTTGAAGAGTGAAGGTAAGGCGAGACGTAAATCGGCGAGGAAGGGTTTGATATTAGGCAAGCCGCGCTGAATGCGGCGATATGTCGCTTCATCGTTGTTATGTTCTTGGCTGGCTTGACGTATCAAGTCATGGAATTGATCTTCGGGATACAGACGATAGATGTTTTGTAAAAACTTGTAGAAGCGATCGCTCCATGCAGTATCGGAAAAAACAGCTTTAAACTCGGAAGAAGGTATGACTGTCATGTGGTGTGTTCCGTTTCAGTAAGAGTGGGCGCATAGTACTTATCCCAAAGTACATTGCGAAAGCGAAAATCAGGATCGAGTTTTCGCTTGAGTGCGAATAGCTCCAGCGCGCGCGGGTAGGCACGATGAAATTGTTCACGGCTTGCGTGAGGTTGGTAGGGCAAATAATAGCTACCACCGACGCTAATGGCCGCATCGATTAGCTCACGGGTCCATACCGCGACTTGTTGTTTGGCGTGATCCTTGGTGCGCTGCTTGTAATACAGTACGAAAGCGAAGGTTTCACCGCGGGCCCAAGCCATAATGGAGCCCGGATCAGATAGCGCATGGCGTACTGAAATATTGAGTGCGTTGACTTGATGTCGTTGCAGAATTTCTGCCATTTTCGGTACAAATTCATCAAAGCGATCCACCGGCACAAAGTACTCTTGCAGCACATAGGTACTGAGTTTACGAGATGCAGGTTCTAATTCGGCAGCGTCGTAGCTGGCTTCGTAATTGCGCCAATGGACCTTCTTGAAGAAATACAAGATAGGGTCGATGAGGTATTCACGGCGCCATTTGCCCAGCGGTGTTTCTGAGATTGCCCATACAAAATAGCGACTGATAGGATAACTTTGCCCACCCTTTTGCAAACGTTCTGCTTGCGTCACTGCCTCTTCAGTGCGTGCCCAAGTTACCGAGCGCACCCGTTGGTAGTGTGGCGGATAAAGATCAGCATTGTGAAAGACCGCATCTGGAAAGTAACGCACCTTGGATTTGAAATGCGATATGTATTCCGGGGTGCTCATCTTACGGGCGAGGCGCTTTACCCGTACGTTGTCTTCTAAATCTAATTCGACCTCGACGATGACGCCTAAGCCGCCATACCCGCCGATAACGGCAAAAAAAAGTTCGGCATCGTGTTCACGGGATGCTTCCCGCAGGCTACCGTCTGTCATGACGATTTTGAATGAGCGCACAGATAAGATGATAGGACCTAGTCCCATGTAGCGCCCATGCACATTCACACTTAGTGAACCACCAACCGTGAAGTTCGCATAGGTTTGCATAATCTTGACGGACAGATTATGAGGGTCAACAAATTTTTGGATATCGCACCAACGTATGCCGGCTTGTACATGGATGCGCTTTTCGCCAGGATAAAAGGCGATCACTTGATTCATGTCGCGCATATCGAGATGCAGACTAGCTTCACTGGCAGTTTGGCCGCCCATACTGAAATGTCCACCTCCGACAGAGATCGGGCCATCGGTTCGACAAATGGTATCGGTCACGTCGGCGATGTTCTTGGGTTTGCTGATGGCCCAAACACGAACGGGATTGAGGCCGGTGACATCGTTAACGATCAAATTCGAATTTTTCACAACAGGTGGCTCTCACTTAAATGCACTAAATTTATTGACGACGTTCGATAACTTAAGCAATTAAACAAAATCGCTGGCGCCTCAGGCATTTGAAACAGTTTTAGCTGACGACTAAGTAATCGCCTTCACGGTGCAAGGGATTTTTGCCCCAGCGATTGTCATCAGCGATACCGGCACGGAAGGCGAGCTGCCACATCAGCCAAAGTGCGCCGAGAATAGGAATCAGGATGAGCAACAAATACCAGCCAGAATAGTTGCGATCATGCAGCCTTTGGATACAGGCGCAGCCCAGTAATATCAGAGCGGGAATATTGACTAGCACCACACTCACTTCGACTGGCAGCGGTTCAGTCAGCGTCACTCCCGCGTAAATACCACACCAAATCAAAAAAGTTCGTAACCAGAATCCACCACGTGAAAGGCGAACTTGGTGAGCGAAGAGCGAGCCTATGAAAGAAGTCGTAGAGGAAGAGGTCGACATGAAATGGTGATGGAAGAGGATGTAAGGAAACTAAGATTCTATGGCAATTAGCTTGATTTGTGCCAGCATTGCACGCGGATCTTTTTTTTATTGAATTTTAATGACGGACATTGTTTAGCGATCTTAGATTTCTGATCTCTTCAAGGCATCGCTAACGACGTAAGTCCAATAACTCATGCGCGTGCTGCCTTTTCCCGCTTGCGGGAGAGGGGACATTCAGATCAACAGATCTCGTCGGGTTGCACCCGTTCTACCGATTCGCATATTGATTTCAATGGCAAAACCTCAACACCGATCAGCAATTTGATCTAAGCCAAACTAAGTTCTCGCACCTACTGGTCTTACTGTCTGGCAGATGTAATTACGGCTACACTAGCGCCGCTCATTAAAGTGGCATGGATTCTGTAGAAATTCCGTTCGCCGATTTGTCATTCCCTCTCGAATGGAGGATACTTGCAATATGGGAATTTCTAGAGACTTTCCACTAAGGTTGGCGGCGCGACTTCTTACCCAGAAGACGGCTGTTGCGAAACCGATAAAATTAAAACGAATTGGCACTTCTTGAACTTTAAACAAGTAAGGAACAAGCATGACCTCATCCCATTTTGCCGAACTCATGGCATATGCCCAAGAACATTCTGGCTCAGCCAGCAAACGTCAAGGCGGCTTTATCGCTGCTTATTTTGAAAACACCGATCCTGATGAAATCACCGCCCGTGGCGCGGCGAATTTGTTTGCTTTGGCGAACGCGCATTGGCGCTTGTTAGATTCGCCCCGTGCGGCGAATAGCCCGAAGATCCGTGTATTTAATCCTAGTTTGGCCGAAGATGGCTTTGTCAGTGAACACACGGTCGTGCAGATCGTGAATGACAATATGCCTTTCCTGGTTGATTCGGTGACGATGGCGATTAACCGCAGCGGTCGTACCGCGCACTGGATTGTCCATCCCTTGATGAGCGTGTCGCGCAATGCCGATGGCAGTATTGATACGGTCAGCACAGTCGCCGCAGCGCAAGCAGCAGGGCGCAATGATGCGGTCGAATCCTTGATCTTGGTCGAATGCGACCGTATCGTCAGCGCCGCCGAGCAACAAGCTTTGGTTGATGAATTGACGCATATTTTGGCGGATGTACGTGGTGCCGTAGTCGATTGGCAGCCGATGTTGAGCCGCGTTAAAGAACTGATAATTGCTTCAGAAAAATTCACAGGCACGCATCAAAGTCATGGCGAGGGCATTGCTTTCTTACGTTGGCTCGAAGACCGTCACTTCACCTTCCTCGGTGCGCGTGATTACGAACTTAAACGCAACGGCAATCAAGTCAGCCTGGTTGCGCTGCCAGATTCTGGCCTCGGTATTTTGCGCGGTAAAGTGCAAACGAACGAAACGCTTTTGCCACCTGAAGTCGTGGCGCTGATCGATTCCGAAGAAACCGTGTTGGTCACCAAAGCGATGACACGCGCCACCGTACATCGTCCCGCTTGGCTCGATTACATCGCGGTTAAACGCTTT
Organism: Undibacterium sp. GW821-FHT11H02; assembly: GCF_058808015.1. NCBI lineage: Bacteria > Pseudomonadati > Pseudomonadota > Betaproteobacteria > Burkholderiales > Oxalobacteraceae > Undibacterium > Undibacterium sp. GW821-FHT11H02. The sequence goes on from NZ_JBXARG010000024.1 coordinate 30,942, forward strand.
AACGATGCAGGTGAAGTGATAGGCGAATCGCGCTTCCTCGGTCTCTACACATCCACCGCCTACTCCGCACCGGTCAGTGAAATCCCACAAGTGCGTCAACGCACAGCCGCCGTCATGAGCGCAGCGGGTGTCGTACCTGAGAGCCACGCAGCAAAAGCCTTGCAATCGATTCTGGATGATTACCCACGCGATGAATTATTCCAAGTCGATACCGCCACTTTGACTGACCACGCGATTGGCATTTTGCGTTTGCAAGAACGTCAGCGTGTGCGCTTGTTCTTGCGCCGTGATCCATTTGGTCGTTTCACATCAGCGCAAGTATTTGTGCCACGCGATCGTTACAACACCGAATTGCGCGTCAAGATCAGTACCGAATTATTGACTGCACTCGATGGACATTCCATCGAATTCACGCCTATGCTGACCGACAGTCCATTAGCGCGTATTCATTATTTAGTACGTGCTAAAGCGGATGCACCATCGAACGTGAATGTTTCTGCACTCGAAGCGCGTATCGCCAAACTCGCCCAGCGTTGGGAAGATGATTGCAGCAATGAACTCTTGCGCACGCATGGCGAAGGCCGTGGTCTGGATTTAGCCAATCGTTTTGCCAATGCCTTCCCTAGCGCGTATCGCGAAGATTTCACACCACAAGGCGGTGCCGAAGATGCCGATATCTTGGCGCATCTGTCCAAAGCATCGCCATTGGCGGTTAAGTTGTATCGCCCACTCGATGCAGTCGCTGGCTTGTTACGCTTTAAGATTTACAACACCTCTAAAGTGGCATTGTCTGATTCCTTGCCAGTGTTAGAACGCATGGGAGCACGCGTGCTCGACGAACATCCTTACCACGTGGCCGATGGCGACAGCGAATTGTGGATACATGATCTGGGTTTGCAATTACCGGTCGAAACCGATCTCACCGCAGTCAAAGCGCGCTTTGAAGAATTATTCTGCCAAGCATGGCGCGGTGAAGTTGAAAGCGATGATCTGAATCGCTTAGTCTTAAACACAGCCCTCGACGCACGTTCCATAGCCGTTTTGCGCGCTTGCTCACGTTATTTCAAACAACTCGGTTTCGCTTACAGCCAAAACTACATCGAAGCGGCATTGAATAAAAACTGTGGCATCACGCAATTGATCGCAGAATTATTCGGCGCACGTTTCAAGCCAGACTTTGTTGGCGACCGTGATGCAGCACAAAAGCATATCCGCGAACAAATCGAAGCCGCGATGAGCCAAGTCGCCAGCCTCGATGAAGATCGCATCTTGCGCCAATTCATCGCCACGATTTTGGCGACATTGCGTACCAACTTGTGGCAAACCACAGAAACAGGTGCGTTCAAGCCTTACATGAGTTTCAAACTCAATCCACGCGAAGTGCCAGGCGTGCCAGAACCAAAACCATTATTCGAAATCTGGGTCTATTCCCCACGTGTCGAAGGCGTGCATTTACGCGGCGGCAAAGTCGCTCGCGGTGGTTTGCGTTGGTCTGATCGTCGTGAAGATTTCCGTACCGAGATTCTTGGTCTGGTCAAAGCACAGCAAGTCAAAAACACCGTCATCGTGCCTGTCGGTTCTAAAGGTGGTTTCGTCCTTAAAAATCCACCAGCGATGAGCGACCGCGAAGCCTATCAAGCTGAAGGCGTAGCGTGCTACAAGATCTTCTTGTCCGGTCTGTTAGACGTGACCGACAACATCGTCAAAGGCAATGTCGTGCCACCGACCAAAGTCGTGCGCCATGATCCAGATGATCCATATTTGGTCGTTGCTGCTGACAAAGGCACGGCAACTTTCTCTGATATCGCCAACGGCGTCTCCGCTGATTACGGCTTCTGGCTAGGCGATGCATTCGCCTCCGGTGGCTCGGTCGGTTACGACCATAAAAAAATGGGCATCACCGCACGCGGTGCATGGGAATCGGTCAAACGTCATTTCCGCTCATTCGGTCACAATACGCAAACCACACCATTCACGGTCGCGGGTATCGGCGATATGTCGGGTGACGTATTTGGTAACGGCATGCTCTTGTCGGAACAAATTAAATTGGTGGTGGCATTCGATCATCGTCATATTTTCATCGACCCAAATCCGGATGTCGCTAAATCATTCGCCGAACGTCAGCGCATGTTCAATCTGCCGCGCTCCAGCTGGGAAGATTATGACAAGAGCCTGATCTCCAAAGGCGGTGGCGTCTATCCACGTGGTGCCAAATCGATTAGCTTGACACCCGAAGCACGCGCCGTCTTAGGCATAGAGACTGAAGAACTCACCCCAGTCGAATTGCTCAAAGCGATCTTGCAAGCGCCAGTCGATTTGCTCTACAACGGCGGTATTGGTACCTACGTCAAAGCGGCTTACGAAACCCACGCTCAAGTCGGCGACAAATCCAGCGATGCTTTCCGCGTCAATGGTAACGAGCTGCGCTGCAAAGTCTTGGCAGAGGGCGGTAACCTCGGTTGCACCCAAAACGGTCGTATCGAATTCGCACAAAAAGGTGGCCGCATCTACACCGACGCGATTGATAACTCCGCAGGTGTCGATTGCTCCGATCACGAAGTCAATATCAAGATCTTGGTCGGCGCGATCACCGAAGCAGGCGATCTCACGCTCAAACAACGTAATGACTTGTTAGCCTCGATGACCGATGAAGTCGGCCACTTAGTCTTAACCGACAACTACTACCAAGGTCAGGCACTCGACATCGCTTGCCACCGTCCTTTGTATGTACTCGATGGTCAACAACGCCTGATGCAAACTTTAGAGCGCCAAGGCCGCTTGAATCGTGCGATTGAATTCCTCCCATCCGATGAAGAAATCGCCCGTCGCCGCGCGCACAAACAAGGCCTCACCGCACCAGAAAACGCCGTCGTCTTAGCCTACGCCAAGATGGCAGTGTTTGATGAATTGGTCGCCTCTAATTTGCCAGACGACCCATTCTTCAGTCGCGCTTTAAAAGCCTACTTCCCACAAGTCTTGTCTGAGAAGTTTGCCGATGCCATCGCCAATCATCAATTGAAACGTGAAATCATCGCCACCTTTATCACCAACACCGTGGTCAATCGCACTGGCGCAACCTTTGTGAATTTCATCGCCTCAGAAGCCGCCGCTTCCGCCGCCGATGTGATCCGCGCCTTCACACTGGCACGCGAGATTTTTGATCTAGAAGCATTGTGGGATCAAATCGATGCGCTCGATTACAAAGTCGATTCTAAATTGCAGTTAGACCTGCTCAGCAAATTGACTGCCATCGCACAACGCGCCTCACGCTGGATGCTACGCGCCCGCACCGCGAACGCCGACCTGCCAACGCTGATCCAACGCTACCAACCAGGCGCACGCGAACTCCGCGCCAACGTAGCGACCTGGTTACCAGCCGCAGCCTATGCCAGCTTGCAAGAAGCCAGCGCAGCTTTGGTCAAAGCCGGTGTTGAAGCAGGCCTGGCAGAAAACTTAGCCGCGCTGGAATTCATCTTCCCAGCTTTGGACTTAGTCGATCTGGCACAAAGCACAAGCAGTGATTTAGAAAAAGCCGCCCGCACCTATTTTGGCGTCGATGCCGAATTAGGCTTAACCGGATGGCGCGATCAAATCAACCGCCTGCCAACCGACACGCTATGGCAAACACAAGCCCGCGGCAGCGCCCGCGACGACGTGTATTCCATCGCCAGCCAAGTCACCAAATCACTGCTATCACGCCAAGAAGACATCGCAAGCTGGCGCGAACAACACACAGCAGCGATTGTGAAGTTGAATCAATTGTTGGCGACGATTACCACGCAGGGCGCGGATTTGGCACCGGTGTCTGTGGCTTTGCGGGAGTTGCGTAGTTTGGCTTGAGTTGGTTGAAAAGTTGGGTGGGCACGTTTTTGTTGCCCATCCATTTTTTTGAATGAATCAGAAGTCACTCAAAATGTGAATGATGTATGGTGGTGTTGCATTTCATGGCGTGGCATCTATTTTTTGAGTACATTAATATGCCTACGTATATAAGCTATTTTCCATATTTTCCATTTTCCCATCTGAAATTAGATGACAATCATGGATCACAACGTACTCTTGGATAACAATGGACATTTTTCCACGCAATTATCAATTTCACGGATCAGCTTCGGCTCAAAGATTATTAGAACACCTTCGCGATCATCAAGATCATCTTGATCTACAAGATGCAATTGTATTTTGTGAGTTCCCACTTTTTCGTGAGGACGAAGAAGTGATGCTGTCGCAACTCTTGGTTATTAGCGAAAAGCATGGAGTTATTATTTTTGGAGCATATTCTGGTCTTTATAATGATGACTTTTCAGGTTTGCGTAGCTTATTAACGCAAACCGAAGCAGTGTTTAGTCATATTTACTCTAAACTAATCAAAAGTCCAAGATTGCGTCGAAACCGGACTACTTTAAATTTCGCCGTTGACGCATGTGTTTTTGCACCTGAGGCTCCTATCACCGAGAACCAGTTGAGTGAAGATACTCCAACCCTCAAAACTCTTGGAGAAATTTCATCATTCTTGGAAAGCAGGCTCGGGCCTTTGATGGAAAAAACGACGTTCTTCGAAATTACGTCTGTTATAGAAGGATCAAAAGGACTCATTCGGGTTAAAGAACGGAAAACTGATTCCTTTCCCGCTACATCCAAAGTTGCGCTTGTTAAGGCGCTTGAAGAGGAAATTCGACGGTTCGATAGAGAACAGCGGCTATGTTACATGACCGAAGTGTTTGGACTTCAAAGAATTACCGGTCTAGCAGGTTCTGGCAAAACAGTAGTATTGGCGATGCAGGCGGCGTTGGCACATTTAAGGAATCCGGAAGCGCGTATCGCTGTCACGTTCTATACAAAAAGCTTGTACCAGCATATTAAGCAATTAATAACGAGATTTTATCGTCAATTTGATGATAGAGACCCGGATTGGGATAATCTTCGTATCCTTCATGCATGGGGTGGGAGCGTTAATGAAGGCTTGTATCATTATTCCGCTCGAGCGGTTGGTGAACAACCATTGACTCTTGCTCAAGCAATTAGTTTCAACTCAAGACGTCCATTTGATGAAGTTTGTAAAAGATTACTTAACAGTGGAAAAGTTACTCCACTGTTTGATTACATTTTTGTGGATGAAGCGCAAGATTTTCCGCCTTCTTTCTTGCGCCTTGCGCTAAAGTTAGCAATAGAAGAAAAACTTGTGATTGCATATGACATTTTTCAGACTATTTATGATGTTGAGGTGCCAACAGCAGAAGTTATTTTTGGAACGAAGGAAAATGGAGAGCCACTCGTCTCATTTGAAGAGGACTTAGTATTGCATCGCTGTTATAGAACTCCTTTGGAGATACTGGTTTGTGCACATGCTATTGGTTTTGGTCTCTATTCAAGCAAAGTAGTGCAGATGTTGGAGTCCAAGGAGCACTGGGAAGATTTTGGTTACAAATGGATTTCTGGAAGTCTTGAAGGTGGTTCGACTGTCGAGGTAATCAGGCCAAATGAAAATTCGCCAATAAGTATCTCTGGTGCGAACCATGTTGACAATCAGATTACTGTAAAGACATATTCGAACATTACGGATGAGGTAAATGCTATAGCAGACCGTATTGAAAAAGATATTAAGAATGAAGGTCTTTCGGCTGATGATATTCTTGTCATCTGTGCAGATGATAGAAATGCAAAGGGGTATTTTGGCATATTAATTGCCGCACTATCTAGCCGTAGTATTCGATCGCACAATATGCAAGATGGTTCTTATTCCATTAAGAATTTTAGTGAAAAAGATCACGTTACGTTATCAACAGTTTATAAGGCAAAGGGTAACGAAGCGGTTGCCGTGTACGTTCTTGGAATTGATGCGCTGTTTCATTCGCCAAATGCTCGTTCAAGAAACACTATATTTACAGCTATGACTCGAGCTAAGGGATGGTTGTGGGTTTCGGGTATTGGCGCGTCGGCTGAAGCTTTTAAGGCAGAAGTTGAACAAGCTGTGGGTAACCTTCCGTACTTGCGGTTCAAATATCCAGAAGAAGCCCAGTTAATCAGGTTGAAGCGTGATTTATCATATGATGGTGCCGCATTGGCCGAGGCGACGATGGAAGAGTTGGAAAGAAGTCTAAGTGCCGATGATTTAGAGCAGCTTCTCAAAGCCAAGCTAATGGATTTGCAACGCAAGCGTAGACAAAGTCTAGCACCGGTTCGACGTAAATCTTCTAAATTTTAATATGGTACCGTCTAGAACGAATGCTTTGATGAGGGCTGCCGGTTTGAGATGCAATCTAAATCAAGACTTCACAGTTAACGCAGACATTATTCGAGCGCAACGAGAATTATCTTATGAAAAAATGTGGCGCCTTGCACATGATAAAAAATGGTTTCATATTCAATTTGAAGACCTTAGTATCGTCCAATTCCAAAATAATCCTTCACCGTCATACCACTTGATTGAATGCCCACTTGATGTTCCACCTTTGGGTGAGTTTATGAAAACTTTGAACATGAACTACCGGTCGAGAAACGATACTGACGTCGTTGAATTTTATGCTGAAGCAATCGATACAGCTAGTCTGAAACCACATGTCACGCCAATTCGCTACGATTATGATTTTAAAAGCTATCGTAGCGGCGTTCATCCTGCTGCACATTTGCATATTGGACTAGAAAATAATATTCGCCTTGCTTTGCCAAGAGAGATGAATCCTTTGTCTTTTCTTCTTTTTGTAATTCGGCAAAAATACCCGTTGAACTGGGAGCGTCTACTAGAGAATAATATTTCTAACTCTTTTCAAAAATCGGTTCGTCATGCTTTGCCCGCAATCCCTAAAATGTATTGGGGAGAAAAAGATTTGTGCGAAATTTCACTAACCTAAAAATTTAAATAAAAAGGGTCATGCCTTTTATTTACCTCAAGGAAAATCGAGGGTCAAGTCTTGATATAACACATTATTGATCTGATCAAAGTGCTTAACTTTGGCGTAAGGTGGATCGTAGAAGAACAGGCTCGATTTTTGAATCAGCTCCTCCTATTTTGTATGATTCGGTAGTGACTCAAATTGCGAGTTAGATTTGGTGATGTTGCATGTCAAGACTTGACCCCATTCTTGCTGTTTTTCTTCATGTTCATTCTATTCACTACTCGGGGATGTACGCCCAATTAAACATCACGCAGTACATACCACTGCGTGATGTTTTGTTAACAAAGCTACAGTGAGCAACCAATTCCTTTACCACCTGAATGGCACCTAGGTTCTTTGATAACGACTATCGGGGTGGTTATCCGAGCTGGCTCAGCAGGTGCAGCAGTGGCAGTGGCAAATCGACGCGGGGACGCAAAGCTAGGTACAAGTTTTTGCGATATGTCCACAGCGGCGACTAGAGAGTTACAGAGGGGGTGATCGGGATCGATAGAACATGCAGATCCGATCGTCTTGCCGAACCGCTCTTGCAATGTCCATTGACGTAGCGCTTCATTCATCGGTTGTAACTCTTTTTCCGTTTTAATCTCGGCCAGCTTGGAATTGCAGTATTCAGGCTTCGCAGTATATTTTTTGCAAATTGTTTCCACATCGCCAATATCGGGCAAATTACCTGCTACCAGCGGCAGCTCAGCAAGTTTGCGAAGGTAGGTTTCGTTTAAGGAATCTACATTCAAGGCCACAGTGGTGCCTTCAATCTCTTTATAGTTTCCTCTTGTAGCTTGCATGATGCGAGAAACAAAACTGTCACTTTCGGCTTTGCGCAGACTGATCGCACCTGGGCTAAGATTGGACTCAGTGACTAATTTATCGAGCGTCATTTTTTGCAGGCATTGGGCAGCAGAAAAGTCTTTCGGAATTTTGGACAAGTCGCAAATAATGTCGTCTCTGCACCATTCCACAACTTTTCTGATGCAATTTGCAATCCCATTAGTAAAACGCGACTCATCTGCCAGCTCAGCCACTAAGCAACTCTCACCAGGAGTTCCTTCCTCTTTCAAGTCTTTGCAAAGGTTACTGTCTGTTTGAACTTTCTGAAATGGATATTGGTAAGCAATACGACCGACGGTGGCTACGCGGTAGGTGCTTGATAGCTCATCAAATTTTTCAGCTAATTCGGCTAAGTAAGTTATTTCCTTTGGTGGTGTGCGTACAAACTTCATATTGGCCGGAAAATCTGGATGTGCTGCATAGGGCTGTAAGATCACGGTAAATGGCGCTGCATTGTCTTTCGTGATTTTGCTGGCGAAATCCTCCAATACACCGTAGGCATTCTGAACGCTCGAAGCCAGCACAGGCGTGCCGCCAGTTTGCGTGGAATTAATCGAGGTCTTTCCATCGTTCATTAGCTTTTTAAGTTCTGAAGTAACGCCAAGGGAGGCCTTGAACTTACCGGCGCCACCAGAGATTGCGGCTGACATGCGTGTATTTCGCTCTTCAATGGTGGTTTCCACCGAGAATTGCGTTAGAAGATCACCACCTCGCTCAATTGCCACTACGTATGAATCACCACAGGCCTCATAGAATTCTCGTAGGCCAGCACGCCGTTCTTCCACATTGGCCGATTTGGACGCCTTGACTAGTTTATCGAGGTAAATTTTAACGATCTCTATTTGTTTGCTCTTTCCTATAGGAGCGAGGTAGTTACCAAATCGACGGTAACTAACTTGCGCCAAAACAGCGCGCTTATTGCGCTCATTGGTGAAAGTGTCTGCGAAGCTGGCAGAACCTTTGATTGCGCCATATTGTGCTGCAGCGTTGATGCGCAAAGCCTTGTAGATTTGATCGCGACTGGTTAATTCAGTGAAGGTATAACTTAGGTTTGAGCTGTCTAGATCGCCTTTATCGCCGCTCACACAGCTGCGTGCTACTGGAATACTCTTAGTTCCATACCAACCACGTGCCAGTTCGACACCTTCAGCAGGGTAGGCCTCTACGAAGGCTATCAGTGCATTTGACTGAGCAAACGTTGAGGTAGAAGAAAATCCAACAGCCAAGGCGACAGCGGCCTTCACGGATAATCGGAATAGCTGGTCTATCTTAAATTGAATCATGAAAACTCCCTAATTGTTCAGAGGTAATTGTGGTGATGATCGCAATATTGAAGCGTATGTCGCGTTCATTAAGGTCACGAGCAGGCTCGTACATCGATACTTATTTCATGTACTTCAGGAATTGCAGGTTGCCCTGTGTAAAAGATAAGGAAGTGCAAGCAACCGAGTTAAACGCACTACAAGATTTGGAGACATCTATCTTTATGAATATGACTAAAAATAGATAAGTAATTGTATAGTTAGTGTGAAATGAAAGGAAGATAAAAGATGCTTTGCTGGTCTTTGAGAAAAAAGCGCGGGGTCAAGTCTTGATATAACACATTAATGATCTGATCAAAGTGCTTGAATTTTGCGTAAGGTGAATCGTAGAAGAACGGGCTCGATCTTTGAACCAGCTCCTCCTATTTTGTATGATACGGCAGTGACTCAAATTGCGAGTTAGATATGGTGATGTTGCATGTCATGACTGCTCTATTCTGCCCGTGGGTTGGGCAACGCACAGAAGCTGTTGACAGCTTCCGTTACGCTCGCCCAATCAACATTCAATCATCAGAATTGGATGCGCAAAGTAGGAGTATGTCATGAGCAGTTTATCTTCTGTTCCCAGTGTGGAGCCACTAGCGAACGCTGAGCCGACAACGATCACCATACCTATAGTACCTATAGTACGCACCGGTCAAGCACATAATCAACTCACGCGCACCGAGTTTGGTCGACGCTACCGCGCCAGCTTTATCGATCCTGCATTTGGTGCGGAAGACCTCGCCATTGCCAGACTAGAAGAGATCGCTTGGCAGGCTTATCACGCGGGTCGCAAAGCACCGTTTACGTAAAAGCACGGGGTCATAAAAGCACGGGGTCATAAAAGCACGGGGTCAGGCCTTACATTTGACATTCAAAGCACGGGGTCAGGCCTTACATTTGACATTCATAAAAGCACGGGGGTCAGGCCTTGCATTTGACATTCATCAGTAAAGAAATCGGAGGGAGAATGGCGTTGGCTGATGTCAAATGTCAAACGTATGGCCTGACCCCAAAGTGGGGTGAGGTATCGAATTATAGGTTTTTGACTTAATAGATTCCGCCAAGCGCGGCGTTGCTGTCACGCTGATCCTGCCACGGCAGCTACGACGCCTTGCTGCACGCAGACTTGAAAACCTTCGAGAGACGAGCTGTCATCATTCTCGTCAAAACTGCCTCGAAAAATACATCCCTTATCATCGCAAATACATCGCAAACACATCGCAAATTCTAATGATACTTCTCGGTTAAACATGGTCGCACCTAAGTGTCGCTTTTGGTGGGCAACTGCAAAGCAGTTCAATCAGGTTTTGCGCGCCTCAAAGAAATCACGCTGGAATAATGACAACGCCGCCCGCTAACTCAGCGTCTACAAGAACAATTCGTGCACCTTTGTGTGTAATGCTTGTGACGGCACGAGGCGCAACATGGATACGCCGGAGGTCAAGATTGCATCCTATTCTGCCCGTGGGTTGGGCAACGCACAGAAGCGGTTGATAGCTTCCGTTACGCTCGTCCAATCAACATTCAATCATCAGAATTGGATGCGCAAAGTTGGAGTATGTCATGAGCAGTTTATCTTCTGTTCCCAGTGTAGAGCCACTGGCGAACGCTAAGCCGACAACGATCACCAACCAAAGGGGTCAGCATCGATTAAAAGAATACGGCACTGACAATTTTCGTTTGGATTCAAAATTAAACAGACAATACAAACCGTGCCTTTAATTCCCGTAAGAACTGAAACGTATTCACGCAAGGCACACCGAATTGAAGGCAGATATTAGGTACTTTAACTTTCTTCGTATTAGCGGCAGCAAAAGCTTCGTGCGTCACGATAGTTGCGTCTATCGTTTTCGCTTTTGCAATAATCCAAGGATCAGCTTTCGCTAGAAAATTATCTCGATTGCCAGGGTTGTAATCGCCTGTTATGACGGTTTGCGCAATTTGCGCAAATACTGATTGTGTGTCCACATCGTCATTCGCTATGAAATGCGCAGGCCGGTCTTTCACCCAACTAGCCAATTCGTCGTCACCGTCTTTGAGTTCTTTGGCGATCATATTGATACTTGCGACCACACCAAATTGGAACTGTTGATCTAACCAATCCCAGTATGCTGGACAAATATCCATACCGTAGTATTGGTTCTTTGCTTGGATGTAAGTGTTTGCGTCTAATAAGTATTTCAAAGGCCTAGCTCCTTAGCGAAGTGTGCGATTTTGTTTGGTTTGATACCGCCCAATAAAGCACTTGCCTCGCGTAATAAAAGCTGTCCGCTGAGTGCTTCCGTCACCACCGCTTTGGAGAAAGTCGAGCTGATCTGTGCCTTTTTCATCGTGTAATATGAAGGGCCGCTAGCTTCCTTATTTTTGTGCGCTTTGACTTTCGCGCTAATAAAAAGTCCGTATTCTTCTTGCGTGATGAAGCCTAAGGTTAAGGCACGTCGTGCGAGTACCCAAGTACTCACATGAAAACGCGCTTCAAGTGTCGGGAGATTGGCTTGCCAATTTTCCAGTTGATCATTCCATAAACTGCTGAATTCTTTTTCTGGTACAAGCAGTTCTGCGGCAACGGCATTGCATAAAATTTCGTCTTGTCGTTGAGTTTGTGTACTGCCATCAGATAACCCAGATTGTCCAATCCAGATGTGACAGAGTTCATGAATCAAGGTAAATAAACGCGCGCCCATAGCATCGGCATGATTGACAAAAATCATTGGCGCTAAATCATCCACGATGGCAAAGCCTCGAAATTCTTCGACTTTAAGTGGTCGAGTAAAATGACCAAGGTAGGCTTGGCGCATGACCAAAATCCCTAAAGATTCTATACGCTTAACAAGGTCGCGGTAATAGTCTTCCCAAGTACCACGTTCAGGATGCTCACCAATGTTCAAGCGGCTCCGCATATCTTGAACGATGGCAATAACGCCATCATTTACACTAAAGCGACCGACGATAGAATTAGATTCAGACAAATGCTGTTTCAAATAATCCTTGTACCATTCCTGACGTTGTAGCATCAGCTTGACCAAATCCAATAGCTCGGCACTAGGGCGTTGCACACCCTGACCATCTATCGTGCGTAAATCAGGAATAGGCAACGAATCTTCTGGTGGTGTGGATAGAAATAGATAGCCAAATGGGATATAGGCTTTTTCGGCATAGTTCATGGCCTGACTAAATGTTAGTGCAGCCTCGCCTGTTTCCCAAGCCAAAATCTTTTCTTCGTCCACATGACACTTTTGAGCAAAATCAGACAAAGCGATGCCAGAGCGCGTACGCGCCCAGCTAAGCATTTGTGCATTGATATTTGCTGTGGACATAAAATTTTTGAGTGTGTTGAAGTGATGATTGTAAATCGAAACAGGACTGCTTATTTTTTAGCTTTACGAATTTTATATGTAACGGTCATTAATTAAGCTATAGAAAATAAAAAAAACTACATAAACGTATAAATTTGAAACAAAAGTTTGTCTTATTTGACGGGAGTGTCTACCGTAATTAACCCGACGTGAGATCAAAATGGCGAGACCATCACGCATAGAGTATGCAGGTGCTTTGTACCACGTCACCGCCCGAGGGAATGCACGAGCGAATATTTATGGCAATGACGATGATAGACAGCGGTTTTTATCGCTGTTGAAAATCGCGGTGGATCGCTATGATTGGTATTGCCATGCTTACTGTCTGATGGACAATCACTATCACCTGTTGATTGAAACAAACCGCGCAAGTTTGTCTGACGGTATGAAATTGCTCAATGGTTCTTATACGCAGTATGTCAATCGGCAGTATCAACGCGTTGGCCATGTTTTTCAGGGACGATTTAAAGCGATTTTGGTGCAGAAAGAATCCTACCTGCTTGAATTGGCGCGCTACATCGCCTTAAATCCGGTACGTGCAGGCATGGTGCGCAGTGCCAAAGACTGGCCGTGGAGTAGCTATCGTGCTACTGCCGGATTGGCTGAAGGCGTGGCATGTTTAGCGACCGATTGGGTTCTGGGTGGATTTGCTAAGACAAAGAATATCGCACAGCAGCGCTATCGTGAATTTGTTCAGCAGGGCAAAGGACAGCCTTCTCCTTGGCAGAGCTTGAAGAACCAAATTTATCTCGGTGACGACGATTTTGTACTCGATATGCAATGCAAGCTCGATCCCGAACAATCACTCAAAGACATCCCCAAAAAACAAAAACAAGCCCCCATCAAACCATTGGATTATTTTGCTAATTTGGGAAACACGCGAAACGAAAATATGGCACTGGCCTACTTGAGCAGGCACTACACGCTTGAGCAAGTCGGCAGGCATTTTGGGGTAAGTTACGCGACGGTTAGTCGGGCTGTGAGACAGATGGAAAGTCGCGTTGGTTGATCTTAAATGTCAAATGTAAGGCTTGACCGTCCGCTCTGTTCGCCGAGCGTCAATAGTTAAGAGTGCATTGCGTCATATGTTGACGGCGTTAAAACCAAATAATTTATTGACGCTTGATCAAGCATCTGTCGGGTGGTGTAATATACTTTTGCTATCGTACATCACGCACTTTAAATAACTTATGAAAACCGAAATTATTCAATCGCTCACGACCAATTTTGAAGCGCATGCTCAACGCACCGATCAAGGCGTGGAATTTTGGTTGGCACGGGATATTCAGCACCTATTAGGTTATTCCAAGTGGGAAAATTTTCTTAATGTGCTGAATAAAGCGAAGACAGCCTGCGAGGTTTCTGGGCATGTCATAGAAAACCATTTTCCTGACGTCAGGAAAATGGTTGACTTAGGCTCAGGAAGTCAGCGTGAAGTCGATGATTTGATGTTGACTCGTTACGCTTGTTATTTGATTGCCCAAAATGGTGACCCGCGCAAACCAGAAATTGCCTTCGCGCAGACCTACTTTGCCGTACAAACGCGTAAAGCCGAATTGATCGAGCAACGCTTGCTAGAAACTGAACGTGTGACAGCGCGCAAAAAGCTATCTGAGACAGAAAAAGAATTATCGGCAGTGATCTACGAGCAAACAGGTGGCAATCAAGATTTTGCTTTAATTCGCAGCAAAGGTGACCATGCACTATTTGGCAAAACCACTACCATGCGTGAAAGTTAGAACTGAGAATCATCTAGCCGCCTCCACTCAACAGTGTCTGCACTTGGAGTAATTTGAGCCGTGAAACGAGATGTTAATCAGACGAACAACAGGTGATTTGCAGCTGAAATTTCGCCACGAACAAGCGCTCTGCATTATCTTTTAAAAATTCTTCGTTGAAGAAAAGTATCGTAATCTTGCCGTTCTGTGCAGATCAAATAGGCATATATATGCTTGCGATTCTGTTCAACTTCATAGACCACTCTATTTTTTTCCATGACGACCATTTGTCGCCAGTTTGCCATTCCTAATGCGACTAGTTGCGGTATTGTTGTCCCCAGTAGTGGCTTTGTTTCTAGCATTAAAATGCTGTCTCGAATACCGACATAAATTTTATCTGCCAATGGTTTTGAGAATTGGTTTTTAATGTAGGTATGGATGTTCCATAAGTCTTCTTCCGCATCGTCCAACATGTACACGGTGTAACTCACTTGAGTATTTCCTTGTCCATTTTTGCGAAGACTTTGCGAGCAGGTTTAAATTGCCCTTCTTCAATTTGCTTTCGACCAAGCGCTAATATTTTCAGCAAGGCCATCGTATTTTTAGTGTCTTCATAGCTTTTGATATCTTGTATGACACAGGTCGCTTCGCCATTTTGGGTAATGATGAGTGGTTCCTGCGTCTCAGTCATCTCAGCAATTGCCTTGGCTGCGTTATCTTTGAAATAGCTGATAGGTTTGACTTGTTCTGAAAGGCGCATGAAAAACTCCCCTAAATAAATTACTGGAAGTCAGCTTAAAGTCTTAATTTAGACTTGTCAATGCGCAGAGATGAGCTGAAATAATTTAGGCGACGGCGCCTTTATCAAACAGCATCAAGCGACGCTCAAAGAGGGGGATTTGCGTGAGCTATCCATTGCGTATAAACGCATCCTTGCATTAAGTTTGCCGATCATAGCACCTGCCCGTCGTTGAACCGAAGTCGAGTCTGCGAACTTAAATCGAGACTTTCAAGTTGGCTTGATGCGTAAGAAAATAATTGATTGCGTCATCCGGCGGCAGCGCTTTAGAAAAATAGAAACCTTGGCATAGCTCACAGCCAGCATCTCTTAATACCAGCAACTCTTCTTGTGTTTCGACACCTTCCGCAATCACGGTCAAATTCATCGCCGAGGCGAGCGCGACGATACTATTGATAATGGGGTTATCGTGCTTACTACCACGACTTCCTTTCACAAA
This sequence comes from Undibacterium sp. GW821-FHT11H02, assembly GCF_058808015.1. Lineage (NCBI taxonomy): Bacteria > Pseudomonadati > Pseudomonadota > Betaproteobacteria > Burkholderiales > Oxalobacteraceae > Undibacterium > Undibacterium sp. GW821-FHT11H02. The sequence continues at coordinate 46,288 of NZ_JBXARG010000024.1, forward strand.
AGTACGATCAATTTTGATGACGTCTAACGTTAATTGATGCAAGTAGTTCAAAGAGGAATAACCAGTGCCAAAATCATCAAGCAAGACCCGCACGTGATTCTTTTGCAGTATTTGAATATTGTTTTGAGCAATCGAAAATTTATCGATGACAGCGCGTTCAGTAATCTCTATCCCTAAAGTATGCGGCTCTATTTGAAACTCGTCTAATAAAGCCAAGGCTGTGCTGATAAATTCAGCGCTGGCGAAATGGCGACCTGAAATATTGACACTGACTTTCGGTGACTTGCCAGTTTGTTCGCGCCAGACACACATTTGTTGCAGGGCTTGGCGCAATACGTAACGATCAATCTTTTCGATCAGGCGATGTTTCTCCGCATAATCAATAAACTCATTTGGTGCGATCCACGATTTACTCGGATGCTTCCAACGTATCAGCGCTTCAAACCCGACCGCCATGCCATTGGCGACATCAATGACAGGTTGATAATGTAGTACGAACTGCTGTTCCGCTAATGCTGTATGGATGTCTTCGCCCATGACCAGATCTCGGACCTTCGCGCTGTCTAACAAGGGATCATATAATTGGTAGTGCCCACGACCGGCAGCTTTGGCTTGATACATGGCAGCGTCTGCACGACGAATTATTTCGCTGGCAGAAATCAATGTTCCATTCGTGAAGGCGATGCCGATGCTGGTCGAACAGCCTAGCACGACTTCATTCGCTGTAATTGGCTGCTGTAAGGCTTGAATGACACGTTCAGCCAATTGAATCGCAATGTCTTGGCTCTCAATATCTTCCAAAAATAGGGCAAATTCGTCACCGCCAAGTCGGGCAACTGTATCGAGTTTGCGCGTTTGCTGCGTGAGTAAGTTGGCAAATTTATTTAACAGCGCGTCACCGACCGCATGTCCGTAGCGATCATTAATCGTTTTAAATAAATCGACGTCCATATACAAGACGGCACAGAGTCGATGATCTTGTCGATCATGTTTCTTTAAGGCGTGTGTTACCCGATCAAGAAACAAAGTTCGATTCGCCAAGCCAGTCAGTGCATCGTGCAGAGCCAAATGCTGTAATTTTTTTTCCGTGACTTTCCGTTTTAGGAGATTAGACACATGACGTGATACAAAGCTTAAAAGCTCCCGGTCTTTCTCGATATACGAAACCAAAGGGGAATAGGTTTGTACTACCAAGGCTCCCTTGAGATCATCGCCAGCATGGATCGGTACACCCAGCCATGATTCGGCAAGAGTGCCTAAGAGTTCAAAATCACCACGCTGTGAACGTTCGATGATGTCTTGGCGACTCAGCAAAAGTGAGGTGTTATTGAAAATAATCCATGCCGACATACCTCGCATCTCGGTATCAATCGGGCCAATATCTGCCGCTAACTCTGGATGCCGTTCATCGACGAAATAAGGAAATTCGATCCGCCGGGTTTCTTCATTATAGACCGCGACAAAAAATGATTTTGCGTATAGGAGCTCGGCAATCAGATGATGAATTTTTTCATACACTTTGAAAAAATTTTCATCTTCATAGGTGAGTGCGGCAATATTGAATAAAACACTTTGTAATTTTTTTGCGTACTCCAATTCACTAATCGACGATTCGAGTTGATGAATCAAATTTGTTTGTCCCAATTTTGCGGCAACCATCGAAGTTACCGCAGTCAAAATCTTAATGTGTTCGGCGGTATAAAAATTTTTTGCCAGATTTTCACTATCGATGACACCAATTAACTGATCGGAATGAATAATCGGAATGGCGAGTTCTGAACCAGATTGCTGGATATCGACGACATAATTGGGATCAGCACTGAGATCATTTACCACGATCGTTTCGCGGCTTAATGCAGCACGTCCGACGATACCCTCACCTAAACGCAGGTAAAGCGCATTGTTGACCGTGCCTTGATCCGACATTTTCGGTCCAAATGCAGATTGTTGAACCAAGAATTGGCTAGGTGCATCCCATAAGTAAATTACGCAGTCGTCAAAACCCATCTGTCCCACAACTTCATTCGCGGTGTACCACAACACTTCCTCTTTAGTACGCAGGCGTAATAGGGCGATGGCAAATTCACTCAGGATATTGAGTAATGAATTGCGTTCACGAAGGAGCGTAATTTCATGTTCCTTCGTGGTGCTAGACAGAGGCGGAATTGGCATAGCAGTGGGATCAATTCTCACAAAGTCAGGATATTTAACATGAGGCTCTGAACTCGGTTCTCTTCAAATGGTACGCTAAAGATACACGATTACCGGCAGATGTGTGATGGGCATTTTACCTTTGCGCTGTCAGAAAATAGGCAATTGGAATACAAAACAACAAACTTCATGATTTCACGAATTCAAACCGCACATGGTCAGGTCGTAACACAACAAAAAGTTAAAATCCTTAAGAAAACGAAAGCGCAGCGTAAAGTCTTGACATGACATATTGGTGATCTGTCACAGTGGTTGAGTTTGGCGTAACTACAGTTGTAGAAGAGCAGGTACGCATCTTTATGCGAGCTCTTTTTATTTTGCGTGATTCGGCTGTCACTCAAGTTGAGAGTTAGGTGTAGTGATGTTGCATCTTAAGACTGGACCCTATTATTCGCTATTACTCTGTGACTCTAAGGATAATAAATATTAATGTTGGAATTACCCCTTTTTTTGTGCCCTTTGTTCATCAACATTAACATCATTTCAAAATGAAGACAGACGTAATGAGAAGTCCCTTCGTAAATAATTTTTTTGAGATTTATCGAAATTTTTAGATGTTCAGTCATACTAGAGTGTAAACCTCCCTCAATCAGTGCCAGGTATTACTAGAGTTTTGAGGTTGGTGAAACAACCGGTATTCAACAGGGGTC
>NZ_JBXARG010000025.1:0-48786 GCF_058808015.1 Undibacterium sp. GW821-FHT11H02
AAAAAGACTAGGATACCTGACACCCAATCAGGTATTCTTCAAAAATACGCTTGCACTTCAAAATTGAACTCGCGAAAAATAAAACTAAGTATCTCTCATTTTAGCGCCGTCACATCAGGAAATCAGAAAAAACTGACAACGCGATCGCCTCGTCAACTGTCTTAGCCTCACTCAACACCTGCTCAGGCACCCAGATTGGAAATGGAATTTCATGCGTAATATGACGGCCTGACGCACTGTGTTCTTCACGCACCTGCGCAAGTTGTGCTGGCGTAAACCGTGCGGAAATGCTCGCCAGTGCAGGCCACAAACGACGGTGTATTAAGGTCAGCTTAGCTTTGATCAGGCGGCAAACTAAGATTTGATCCGACTCGGTGATCTCCTCCAATATTCTGAAAATAGCATGACTCTGCGGATGTCCCCACCAACTCCCCTTGATAGGCTCGCCAATAATCGCTTCCGTAAGACGCGGCGCATTGCCTTTTGCAGATACCAAAACGATGCCATGTTCGTACACAAAGTTCAGGGCTTTTTCAGGTGTGTCGCAGAGCGAGTTCATATCATTTCTGCGGTCACCAAGTGTTTGATTTTCAGAGCCTTCTCAAAATGATCGAGGCGATGCGTGATGATCCACCACGTCGCGGCTTCCATGAGGAGCTCAGGGTCATCGTTCTTATTCGCAAAAAAAGCGTAAAACGAGAGGCCGACACTTTCGCCTTTTTGTGCGATTTTTGCATTACACACGTCTATAATTTTTTGTTGTAGCGCTGCTCTCATTGAGACGACCTGAGGTATAGATTAAGGTTTTATTTTGGAGCGACATGCAGCACCCAAGTGACTTTTTAAAGCCTGCGTTGCTCACACAGCCTAGTTCGCATGAATCGCCTGCTTTTTTTAACTGACCGTCTCACCAGCAATCAACACTGGCTGCCATAGCACTTGTAATTCAGATGGTGCGGCACCGTTTTGTAGGGCTAACAGCATCTCGACCATTTTCTTACCGGCTAAATCAGGATTCGGTTGTTCTATAGTCGTGACGTTATAGCCCGCCAGTGAGTCTTCCATTTTGCCCCAAACGATAATGGACATTTGCTTACCGATTGCGACGCCGGCATCGAGCAAGGCTCGCATCGCACCGACACCTGCCATGTGGTTATCAACGATGACGGCGCTGGGTGGTGTGGCACTGGCTAGTAATTGTTGCATGGCGGCGTAGCCACCGCGTCTGTCATTGGAATTATCTTTGAGATAATCGGGATTAGGATTCAAGCCGGCCGCCCGCATCACATTTTGAAAACTGTCATAACGTTGACGCGCAAAATTCATTTCCAACGGGGCACTCATCAAGGCGATGCGTTGATGTCCATGCGCGAGCAAGTGTTCAACTGCGACACGCATACCGCTTTCATTATCGTAGTCAAACCAGGCATGCGGTTCATTCACGCGGGTGCGGCCATGCGCGACGAAAGGCAAACCATGTTTGGCGAGATAAGCAACGCGCTCGTCGTAGAGTTTAGTCCGTCCCACAATCAAGCCATCGACACGGCGTTCTTTGACCATATGCGCATAGGCACGCAACTCATTCGTCGGCGACACTGGCGCCATCACCAAATCCATCTGGCGTTCTTCCAGCGCTTCCACCATGCCACCTATGATTTGCATGAACATAGGATCAGCCAGATCATTCGCCACCAAAGGATGAATAATTCCGACCACATTAGTGCGGCCGGAAGCCAGGCTACGTGCCATGGGATTCGGGCGATAACCAAACTGCTCAGCGGCAGCCAGCACGCGCTGCCGCGTGCGTTCACTCACTTCTGGATAACCGTTTAAGGCACGGCTCACCGTCGTTTCCGAAATGCCGAGATTCTGTGCCAGGTTCTTAAGATTCATGGTGCCTATCAATTTACATCGCTAAAGAGCGAATAGCGAAAAGCAATTTCAAAAAAAATGAAGTGTAATGCTATGCGGTTCACTGTACAAGCGTTTTCACCCTTGCATGCTATGCTCAAACTGCATGCCAAATTACTGCGCTTGGATTACCATTTCACACGAATTAAATTCGACGAATTCGCCTTATTCGTCAACTGTGTTTTCAATATTTTTTTACTGGCATCCCATTCAAATTTGAACGACGCGCCAGTTTGACCATTCGAGTTTAGTAGCTTGACTTGCTGCGGCGCCTGAAGCACATTGTGTATATACAATACAATTTGCTTGTCCTGCGCTTTCATTTTCTTGCCTTGATGCTGCGCAATCTGGATCTGTAATTGTGCGAGCTTCGCATCATAGCTACTGTCAAATTGTGTCAAACGATAGGCCGCTTTGGCATAGGCATCCGGCGTTTGTCCATCATCTTCGTACATCTTGCCACTGCCCTGTGCCACGCTGACATCATGGTAGTAATGCAGGTCGAGCGAATTATCCTGATAATACTGCGTGCTTTGCATAGGCGCAGCCATAGGAATAAATGCACCTGCGCGAACAAAAACAGGAATATGCTGCTCACTCACTTGGACAGTATGACTAGCGCCACCTTGATAGACCTCGCCAGTATAAAAATCAAACCAAGCGCCTTGGGGAAACAGGACATCGGCCTGTTGCTGCCCCGGATTCATGATCGGCTGCACTAAGAAATCATTGCCCCACAAATACGAAGCGGAATGGGCTGCCAACTTAGCACTATTGAGTTCATTGCCGCTATCAGCGAAAAACAAGGGGCGCATCAAAGGCAAGCCCTGTTGTTGATTGTCGAATGCCAAAGTATAGTTATAAGGCAGCAAGCGATAACGTAACTCTATCGCCGCCTTGGCTAATTGCTTGGGCTTCTCTGCACGGAAGATCGCTTCGGATGCAACTTCTTCTTGCGCATGGGGACGGAATATCGGCTGGAACACGCCGTATTGCAACCAGCGTGCGTATAACTCGTCATCCAGATTCGCACCGGCAAATCCACCTAAATCGGAGTGCATATAGGCCAAACCTTGCATGCCCATTTGCAACGCGATTTCTGGTTGTGAGCGCAGGCCACCCCAAGTGCGATTCACATCACCAGACCATGGAATCAAACCAAAACGCTGCGAACCTGAGTAACCAGCGCGCATCAAAATAAAGGGACGTTGATTTGGAAGATATCTCTGATAACCCTGCGCCACCAATTTTGCCCATTCATGACCGTAAATATTGTGAACCTGATCTGCGCCGAGCTTGCCCTTTGCATGCAACAAATCGGAAGGATGAACTTCCGGTTCGCCCAAATCGCCCCAAACCCCTGCCACACCCATATCTGCCAGGTCTTTATAGATAGTCCAAAACCAGTCGCGTGCTTTTGGTTGGAACAAATCGATCAGACCGGTATTCCCAAAATAAAAATCATAAGTGAATGGCTTACCTGCTTTATCGGTCGCCAAGATATTTTCACGCACGGCTTCTTGCCAACGGTTCGACGTCGTCAAAATAAAAGGCTCCGTGATCAACACGGTCTTGACACCTTGTTGATTAAAATCGGCGATCATTTTTTTAGGATTGGCGAAATTATCTTTATCAAACGCCAGATTACCCATCGTGCCTTTGACTTCTTTACCGAACCAGTACAGGTCAAAAATAATCGCATCGACGGGAATATTTTCTGCACGATATTGGGCAAGCACTTTGCGTGCTTCGGCTTCGGAATGATAACCAAAACGGCTGGCAAAATTACCGAAGGCCCAGCGTGGTGGCAAGGGCTGGCGCCCTGTTAGCTGAGTGTAATTGCCGACAACACTGGCCCAATCTTTGCCCGCGATGATTTGATAGGTCTTACGGCCACCGATGGTTTCGTAGGCTAGTGAATTGTCTTTCTTGCCGTCGAGATCGAGTGTGCCAATCGCCGCATTATCAAAATGTATGCCATACATTTTTGAAGAATACACCAGAGGAATCGCAAAATTCATCTGCGAAGATTTTTCCTCGTAACCATAATGGGCTTTGTTGTACAAAGGCAGGCGATGGCCGCGACGATTCATACCTAGCGCACGGGCACCTGCACCATACAGTGCTTCTTGCCCGTCCAGATTGAAGCTGATACGTTCTTTATTTTTTTCTGCGTTAGCGCCGCTTGCCGTTTCTATTTTTTCGTAGCCCAGCTTTTCCGAAGTAAGTAATTTACCGTGGTAACTATAGCTAATTTGGAATGGCGACTTTTGAACCGTAACCGTCAATCCTGCACTGGCATATTCCAACTTATCCGCCGTGTCGCTGTAACGAATTTTTACCGCATTGGGCTTTGCCACTACCGCATGCGAGTGCTGAAGCAATTCGCTAAGGACTTCCCCCTTAGGAATGAAACTAGTCTCAAACACCTCGGTCGAATACGGCGTGATGCGATACTGACCGTCATTGGTACGTATTTCCAAATAGGATTTGGTATGTTTGACTTGTTCAATATGGCGCTGTGCATTTTGCGCCTGTGCTTGCCCACTTAATGCGGATAAAAACCCTGTCGCAATCGCGCTAGCGAAGACAGATAGAGGGAAATACTTATTCATAGCTTACCTAATCACTTCGCCAACAACACTATCGTGTACTTACCCGGCAATTCAACTTTACCTGCTTTCACCACCATGGTCTGACCTGAGTAGTAATCTTTGACTGTCTCGCCATCTTTAAACACGGCACCCACAGCGATGCTGTGCTTGCTAGATACTGGCAAATCTAAAGCAACGACAACGACATCGCTCACTCCATCTTTTTCATAGCTACGCTTAAACACGTAGGGCTGCGCCGATAGCTGTTGATGTTCACCGGCACCGACCGCGATATGCGTCTGACGGAACTGTCCTAACTTTTGCCAGTGCTTGAGCAAATCCTGATAAGTCTGACCAGTCGAAAGTGATGGGATGGCTAACTTCTTTTTCAAAAGCGTCCAATCCATCATGGAGCGCAGTTTGGCGTCGCCTTGTGCCTCTGCCACATTCAACAAACGTGCAATTTCATCGCCATAATAAATCTGTACTGAGCCTGGGCTTAACATCAATTTGGTCGCCGAGTCGAAGGCTTGCAAACGGGCTGGATCAAACGGACTGCCATCATCATGTGAACTAATATAATTCAACACGGAATAGCCTTTGAGATCTCGCGCCAAGTAATTGGCGTAGCTGCTAAATAGAGTCTCGTAGTTTTGCCGCGCGTCTGATTTAAAACCAAAATTAATCATGCTATCAAAGCCGTGTGCATAATAATTAATCCGGCTGCCGCCATCCATACGGAACTGCAATCCATCACTGATAGGATAGTTGTAAGCTTCAGCCGTCATGAAAAAGGCATCATCACCGAGTTTCTTCTTAGGATGGGCTTGCTTCCATGCTTCAAATGCAATGCTAGCTTCTTGCTTGAGCTCTTTCCAAACGGATTCTTCTACATGCTTGACGGTATCGACACGAAAGCCATCTATCCCATATTGTCGAATCCAATCAGTGTGCCACTTCATTAGATAGTAACGCGGTGCACGCGGAAAGCCGGTTCGAGCGAAATAATCATCGAGCTCTTTGACTTCTTTTTCGTAACGCCCTTCTTGCTTCCACTTACTCACTAACTGCGCTGGCAGTGCTACCGGCTTATCACTCTCGGTCAAGAAATCAGGCAGATTTTTAACCAAAGTACACTTGATCGCACCATCAGCATTCTTGTAATCGCAAGGCGGGCCAGTCCTTACCCAATCGGCTGGCCATACCGGATCAGCCTCAGTGACCGGACCCGTATGATTCATCACCACATCGAGCAAAATGCGTATGCCGTGTTGATGCGCGGTGTCAACCAAGGTCTTAAAATCCTGTTCTGTACCGAGATTGGCATCGACCTTAGTAAAGTCTTTTGCCCAATATCCATGAAAGCCGTAAGACTTTCCTGTCCCCTCGTCGGTGCCAGCATGGATCTGTTCTACCGGTGGTGTAATCCATAGCGCATTCACCCCTAGGCGGTCAAAGTAGCCATCTTTAATCTTGGCCGTCACACCCTTCAAATCACCGCCCATAAATCCACGCAAGGGCGCGGCATCGGCTTTGCGCCCATAGGCAAAATCATTTTTCTTATCGGCGTTATTGAAACGATCTGTGAGTAAGAAATAAACGGTCGCGTTATTCCACAAGAAGGGCTTTGCGTGGGATTTTTTTTGCACAGGTACCGCGTTGGCAGCGCTCGGGCTCAAGCCCAAACCTAAGCCCAGGCTCAGTAGCGACAAGCTAATCAAAGTCTTACCTAACATCGATGATTCCTTTAGACGGGTTGATCGGGGATGCAGAAATACTAAACATGAAGCCTGGACATCCGGCTTCCTCATCTGCTGGCGCAAAGCGCGATATGAGAAAATCACTTCGCTATCTTCGCCTCAACCTCGTCCTGCACAAACAGTGTCAAGACACCAGCCAGCACCATGCATGCACCACCCAACATCAATACTTTGACCGATTGATTGGCAAAGAAGTGTTTCAAAATCGCACCGAGCACCACACCCGCGACAATCTGCGGGATCACGACAAAGAAATTAAATAGTCCCATGTAGTACCCCATTTTATTGGCAGGTAAAGCACCAGCCAAAATCGCATAAGGCATGGTCAATACACTGGCCCAAGCAATACCAACTCCTACCATAGGCAGCAATAACATTTCTTTGCTACTAATCGCAAAGATACTGATCAGACTGACACCGCCAATCGCCAGGCAAATCAAATGCACCATTTTGCGACTGGTGATTTTTGCCAGCATAGGCAACAAGAAAGCGGCGATGGCAGACACACCGCCATACATCGCAAACATGATCCCTACCCAATTACCGGCTTCTTGATAAGCACTAGACTGTGCGTCGGTGGAATGAAAAACACCTGCGGCAATTGAAGGTGTGGTGTAGACCCACATCGCGAACAAAGCAACCCAGGTAAAGAACTGCACGATAGCGAGTTGCACCATGGTTTTGGGCATTTTCAAAAATCCGCCCAGAATTTCTTTGATCGCATTGAGCATACCCTTGTTCACTGCTCGTTCTGCCAGGAATTTTTCCATGTCGGCCGGGGCATCTTCTTTACTCAACAGCACGGTCCACAATACGGCCAAAAAGTAGACACTGCCACCGACATAAAATGAGTAACGCACGGTATCAGGAATCGCGCCATTCACCGGCACATTACTGACGCCTAGATAATCAGTAAAAATGGTGGGCAATAAAGAGGCGATGACGCCACCACAACCGATAAAAAAGGTCTGCATAGCAAACCCGCCAGTCTGCTGGCTGGCATCGAGTTTGTCGCCGACGAAAGCGCGGAAAGGTTCCATCGACACATTGATAGAGGCATCCATTAACCACAATACAAAAACAGCCATCCACAACACACTGGAGTTAGGCATCAGAAACATAGCAATCGATGCCAGCACAGAGCCGATGAAGAAAAATGGACGGCGGCGCCCCCATACAGGATGCCAGGTGTTATCGCTGAGATAGCCAATGATGGGTTGTACCAGCAAACCAGTAATCGGTGCTGCCAACCAGAGTATCGACAAGTTGTCGATATCTGCACCCAAGGTGGCGAAGATACGGCTGGTATTGGTATTTTGCAGCGCAAAGCCAAATTGAATACCAAAGAAGCCAAAGCTCATATGCCAGATCTGCCAGAACGACAGCTTGGGTTTTGTTAATTGTTGCATAGTGTCCCCTCAAAATTCTTACTATTAGTCTCTGTTACAGCGTTTTTTACTTTCACCAACTACATCTTGGGCGCGGCGCAATTTTTTGCGATATAGGCAGCGTGATCGGGCATCACATTGACGCATTTGGCGATCACTTCGCGTACGCTTTCCAGGTATTCCAAGGTATCGGCCTCAGTCTGTAAATCAACCAAAGCATGGTAGCTTTCGACAGGCATATTTTGTCCTTCCAAGACTTGCAACCAACCGACCTCAGCAAACAGTTCATCTGCAACACGTAACAAACGACCACTGGCTCGATACATCTCCATCTTGTGCGTCAAGCTTTCAGGTACTGCCATCTGTGCACAATTTTTCCAGAAAACGGAGTCTTCGCGTTGATTCAATTTGTAATGCAAAATCACAAAATCACGTATCCGTTCGTATTCGAATTTACTTTGACGATTGTATTCATCCATCTCCACTTGATTAAATGCCTGAGTGGGAAAGAAACTGATCAAACGGGCGATCGCTGTTTGGATTAAATGGATACTGGTCGATTCCAGCGGCTCTAGAAAACCACTAGACAAGCCTATCGCCACCACGTTTTTATTCCAGCATTTTTTACGCATGCCCGTATTAAATTTGAGCAAACGCGGATCAGCTAAAGGCTTACCATCGAGGTTCGCCAATAGGGTCGCAGCAGCTTCATCTTCACTAGTGAACTGACTGCAAAAAACATGACCATTGCCGATGCGATGTTGTAGTGGAATACGCCATTGCCAGCCGGCTTTATGTGCAGTAGACCGCGTGTAAGGTGTTAGTACTGGCGCCGATTCGCAAGGCACTGCCAGAGCGCGGTCACATGGTAAATAATGTGTCCAGTCTTCATAGCCGGTTTTCAAAGTCTGCTCTATCAATAAGCCGCGGAAGCCCGAGCAATCGATAAACAAATCGCCGGTGACGGTTTCACCATTCTCTAAAACCACGGATTCGACAAAGCCATCGCTCTCTCTTTGTTTGACTTGGGTAATTTTTCCTTCAGTGCGAACCACACCCATTTTTTCAGCGAATTTACGCAAAAACTTGGCGTACAAACTGGCATCAAAATGATAAGCGTGCGCAATTTGATTCAGCGGCGAATTCGGGACTTCATGATTGGCTGGCATGAACTTATTGGCCTTAGACGCCATGCGCGTGATGGAATATTCTTCCAGTGGCGCGGCCTTGCCTTGTTGGTGATATTTCTGCCAGTACTGATCAAAACGCACAGTATAGGTGTCTTGACCTATGGTGCCAAAACCATGCATGTAGCGATCGCCGAGTTTGCCCCAGTTGACAAATTCTATGCCTAATTTGAAGGTCCCTTGCGTCTCGCGCAAGAACTCATTTTCATCGATGCCTAAGACCTGATTAAAGCGCTGTATCATAGGTATCGTCGCTTCACCCACGCCGACGATACCAATTTCATCGGATTCAACGACACGTATTTTATATTGTCCTTGCAGGACTTTTGCCAAAGCCGCGGCCGTCATCCAACCCGAAGTGCCACCACCGACAATCACCACGTCTTTAATCAATACATTATTCATTTTTGAGTTCTCACTCTTAAAAAAATTGATGGAAAATTACTTTTCAATCTCATCGCCCGACTACACAGCTTAGTGTACTGTAGCGCGCCTGACGACTGAGCAAGATAGAGAAATTTTTCATCAATTCTTTATGGCCATCCAGTTCGATAAACCTGCGTACAAAGCGGCAGGTAAAAAAAAGACCCCTGCCATGCTGCGCAGGGGTCTGATGTCAGTTCAAATTAGAACTTGTAGTTAGCGCCGAACAAGTAAGTTCTACCGTAAGTCACTTTATTCGTGATCACGTTAGGATCGGTGTTGTACTCTTGGAACGGTGTGTTATTCCAGTTATTCGCTTGAATCAACAGAGACAAACCTTTCAACCAGCCAGATTGGAACTCATAGGACGCTTGCAAATCGACCAACGTTTCACCTTTGACCATCGTCAACTGCATGTTGTCTTGGTAGTCACTGACTTGACCTAAGAAATCAGAACGCTTACGAGCAGCCCATGCCACTTGGAAGCCATTTTTCTCGTAGTACAAACGCAAGTTGCTGACTTTTTTCGACAAACCTGGCAATGGAATATTCAAAGAGCTCACTGCCACATTGCTAAAGCCGAAGCCTGGCAAAGTAATTTGGCTAGACGTATCAGAATGATTGACCATCACACCAAAACCATCGAGGTAAGGCGTGATCATATTCAACGGTACATTCAATGCCATTTCAAAACCAGAGATACTGCCACCTTCGCCATTACGTGGCGAGGTCAACAGACCAACCGTAGAACCCTTATAAGCACCAGTCAAAGGCAATGGTGTATTAGCGCTGACATAGGGAGCAAAATCAAATGTCGTTGGTGAGCGGAAGATATACGTATCTAAAGATTTGTAGAAACCAGCAACACTGAAGTAGCCCTTGTTACCGAAATATTTTTCATAGGACAAATCTAAAGATTTCGCCAGGAAAGGCTTCAGGTTAGGGTTACCACCACTACCTGTCAAAATAGGATTATTACCTTGCGTCGTTACACCAAACGCCTGACTTGCACGCATATCGTCCATATTGGCGCGGGACATGATTTTTGCTGCGCCTATACGGAAGAATTGCTCGCGACCTAAGTCAAAGGAAACATTCAAGCTTGGCAAAATATTGGAATACTTGGTACCGCCAGTCACCACGCTAGATGGGCAAGTTGCCGCTGTAATACCAGTACAGTTTGCCAAATCAACTTGATTACCGGTAGAAGATTGATCAGTATGCACGAACTGCACACCAACGTTACCACGGTAGTTCAAGCCCATCATCTGGCCGTCCAAATCACCCATGGCATAAGCGGTTGTGACCTTCTCATGTACCGACCAGTCTTTCGCCAACACGGAGGCATCAACCCAACGCGCTAAGTCGTAGATAGTACCTAAAGAACCTTCAGGATCGAAAGAAACGATAGGCAAACCAGTTGTACCAGCAGTACCTACTGCCGTACCTGGAACAGCTGCTGTTGCATAGCCATTGGCGCCTTTAACGACCAAGCGACCTTCTTGACCAGAACGGATTTTTTCACGATCTGTACCATTCAAACCAAAACGCGCGCCTTGGATAGGACCAAAATCTACATCACGGCTAGCGGTCAAACGGAAGCTAGTCACTTTATCGTCTACCGTTGGCAAGGCTACATAACCCGCTTGAGGAGAATTAACACCACCGCCCCAGCCATTGACGTCCGTCAACAAAGCCACTGCACGGTCACCAAAATTCAAGCTTGTGGTGTACTTTACGTCATTGAAATTGCCACCGTTAAAGCCGGTGTAACTGATCGATGCCAGATTAGTTGCATTACCGGGCTGACCCGCCGTTGTTTCATAGCGGGAAGCATCTTTTTTCGCTTTGGAATAAGCCAAATCGGCGTTCAAAGTCCATTCATCGACTTTCAAATCACTATTCCAACCTATGGACGTAAATTTATCTTTAGCAGATTCTTTGTGGTTACGTACTACACCTTTGTAGTTACTGAAAGTACCTGCAGTGACAACACCATTCACGATAGTCGCATTGGACAAGACACCGTCAGGATCATAGCCACCAGCAGAACCTGCAATCGCGCCTTCCAAGCCTGTTTTCTTCAAGCTGGAACTGCCTGCTGAGTAAAACAAATCCACAGTCGATTTGAAGTTCTTGTTTGGCTTAAATTGCAAAGTCATGGAGGCGCCATCACGATCGCTCTTGCTGGTTTCAGTATCAGCACCGAAACCACCGATGGTTTTTACTTTAGCACCGTTGTAGGTAACTTCTGGCGACCAACCACCCCAAGTATTGAAACGCTGTTGAGCGCCGCCGTCTTCTTTAAATTTAGTAAAGCCTAAGGACAAACCTATGGTGCGGTCCGCAAATTGGTCTACATAAGAGAAGGACATGCGATCGCCGCTACCTTCGGATGCAGTTTGCACACCAGTACGCTGCTTGCGATAGGCAGCAGAGATTACTTGCTTACCGAAGTCGAGTGGCTTTAAGGTATTCAAATCGATAGTTGCTGCCAAACCTTGGCCGATCAGAGATGCGTCAGGTGTCTTGTAAATCAGAACCGAACCCATCAATTCCGCAGGAAACAAATCAAACTCTGGCGCACGTGCATTACCAGTTGATGCTTGCTCACGACCATTCAACAGGGAGCCGTTGAAAGAAGGAGACAGACCACGCACGCTGATGTCAGCTGCTTTACCAGAAGAGCGACTGCGCTGCGCAGTGACGCCTGGCAAACGGGCGATAGATTCCGCGACGCTAGAATCAGGCAATTTACCGATGTCTTCTGCAGAAATCGCTTCAACGATAGAACTGGAATTTTTCTTCAATGAAATTGCCGCTTCAATACCACGGCGGATACCCGTCACGACAACGGTTTCAACGCCTTGCTGAGCTTCTGCTTTGGCCGCTTCAGCTTTTGCCGGCTCGGCTTGTTGCGCATACGCGGAACCAGATGCCAAGGCCAGCATCACGGTGCAACCGGCAGCGATCGGGGTCAACTTCATCATGGTGCGGTTCAGGCTTGATACCTGTTGGCGCTTGTTTAAGTTCTGTTCCATTCAAATCTCCAAATATTTTTTTGGTAACACTTTAATCTAGGGGGGGAGGAAATCACAAAATACTGCTCTAGTTTCTGCATCAGAATTCGAATTGGTTAAGTTCTGTCCTAATTAAATTCTTGAAGCAAGTTTGTACCAAAACTAAATTGCGTGTCAACCGCAAAATCGGTAGATTTACTGAAGTTTTTTGCCTCTCCTATGAAGATTTATCCTATTGCGTGGCTTGAAAACCACAAATAACTTAGGTTTTTTATGTAGTCAAACTACATTTATTAAGTTTAGTTATCAACATTTCACCTGAAAATTCAAAGCGCTTTGTATTTTTTTTCGCTTTTTTCTCAAAGCGCTTTAAGTTTTTTGAAATTAAAATCTCAAATTCAAACAGAATTCAGGCATAACTTATACAAATGAAAATATCCGATGACTGAAACCGCAATTCAACTAGCGCTCTATCCACATTTTTAAGTTCAAGCTGTAACACCACTACTTTCAATGCCACCTAGGTTTTAGGTTCAAACCAAGCGCAATCGATAATTTTCGTTCAACTCAGATTTTCCAAAACCTGAGGGCGAAAAAAAACCGCCATCGTTTCTTCGATCGCGGTTTTTTGTAATTTGACCCTAGACTTATTTTTCGACTTTGGGTCGCCCTGCCTTTAGGGCGGGCAAAGCCTCTATCATGGTTTTTAAAGCACTGACTGAGGTTGTTTTCAAGAGCACCAAGCCAACTCGCAACAATTGACTCTTTTTCACCTCGACGCCCGCAGCGATGCAAGCCTTTTTCACTTCGCTTAACACCGCATATTCAGCCTCAGGCATCGTGAAGCTATCGCGCACCAACTTTGGCTTTTTATGCTTCTCTTTAGGCGCCAGGGCAAGTTCCGGTTTTGTCACGCTTGACTTGGCTGCTTTGACTACCGGCTTATTTGCAGACTTAGTTGCAGACTTAGTTGCAGTCTTATTGGCAAGCTTAGTTGTAACACTATTCGCAGGTTTAGCTTTTGTTACTGCCTTCTTTTCCGTCGCTGGCGTTGCTGACACAACAGGCTTTACTACGACTTTTTTTGCGGCCTTAGCGACTGGCTTAGCAGCAGCCTTTACGGTCGATTTGACTGCGGGTGCCTTGATAACTTCAACTTTCGCTGCGGCACTGGCAATGGCCTTAGCAGGAACAACCTGAGCTTTTGCCGTTGTTGGCGCTTTCTTTTTTACTGTAGTAACCATGTAAAACTCCTTTTGCAATTGATTTCGCGAACTCATTTAGTACATGACTGCAGACCGTACTTAGAGCATAACTTCATACCAAGCGCGCGGCTTATTTAAGCGATTTAACTAAACAACATAAATAATATAAACAATTTACACCATTAATTCAATAACAATTCGAAATTTCAACTAAATGAGATACTGGGTCAGCGATCAGACTCTGGCCAGAACAATAAATTCAACCCCGATTTCACGCCAACAATCAATTTCCTTACGCAGCCAAAACGCCACGGTAGGATGTAAGCTGACCCAATCCTGTTTGAGCTCTAGCTCTATCTTGTTCTTCATCTTCAAACTGAAATCTTTATAGTCCAATTCGACGCGTGAATGCATAAAACTGACTGACAAACGCAGCGCCAGCACTGCCTTAGCAAAATCCAGATCAGAAAATGCATCACCAATTTTTCGCAAATTGCCCTTTTGACTTAGTACCAAACGGCTCATCAGCTTTTGCTCGCGCGTGGTAAATCCGGGTATGTCAGCATGCTCAAGCAAATAGCTACCGTGCTTGTGGTAGGAGGTATGCGACACCACCATACCAACTTCGTGCAATAAAGCACTCCAATAGACGTAATTACTCAGATTTTCATTTGCAGGCTTTAATTGCAGAAACAAGGAATGAGCCATATCTGCGGCGAGATTAGCCCGCCCGACATCGGCACGAAAAACGCTCAGAAAATCCAGCACGGATTGTTCGCGTCTATCACGCTTAGTAGATCGCAAATACAAGTCCCACATCACGCCCATGCGCAAACCCGCTTCGATAGGATGCAGTATCTTGATGTTCAATTCTTGAAATAATCCGATTAAGATCGCCAAACCACCAATTACCATCGCCACACGCTCAGGTTTGATACCCGACAAATTCAGGGCATCGATCTCACCCTTTTGTATGCAGTATTCGCGCAGCGCCAATAACTTATCAAGTGTGACTTCGGCGTCACCAAAGCCATTCTTATATAAGGCATCGGAAATAGCGCGCACCGTACCGGAAGAGCCGTAGGCGTTGCGCCAGAATTCAGGTTGATAGGCCGGTGTCGCGTCTTCCAAGAGTGAGCGTACCGAGAGCACCGCCGCTTCAAATCCTTCTGTTGTAATCCGCCCCGAGGGAAAGAAACTGGCGCTATGTTTCACTGTCCCCATAGGAAAGGATTCGACCTTAGCAATTTCATGGCCGCGTCCCAAAATTATCTCAGTCGATCCACCGCCAATATCGATTACCAGGCGACGTTCCGCTGGAATCGCCAAGGAATTGGACACGCCAAGATAAATCAAGCGCCCCTCTTCCTCGCCTGAAATCACCTCTATAGGTAAGCCAATCGCCGCCTCTGCGGCAGGTAAGAATTCAGCCGCATTTTTTGCAATACGTATCGTGTTGGTAGCAACCACACGCACCGCATCGATAGGAAACTCGGCCAGCACTTCTTTAAAGCGCGCCAGGCAGGCCAGCGCGCGCTGCATGGCTTCTGCAGTCAAGTTACCATTTTGATCTAAACCAGCCGCCAGTCGTATAGGATCACGAGCGCTTTTGATCACGCGTATCGCATTTCCTTCATAACTTCCTATATGCAAGCGAAAACTATTCGAACCAAGATCAACCGCTGCAAACATGGGGATTTCCTTCAGATTAAAGGTGCACGCAAAAACACAATTGTCTGTGCCCACATACGAACGACATAAATCATAGCGTATGAGAGCAACAATTTATGTCGCGTATGCAAAAGGATAAATGATATTAATCATTAATTGTGACGCGAATGTGACAGCGGCGTGATGCGAAGGCAATGTGAACATGCTAGCGCTGCAGGCCCATCAAAGCGGCGCGAATTACCAAACACCTTAGCCTAGCCAAACTCGCGCAAGCAGTTTAGTTTTGTAATCGTGCTTCGGGTAAAAAGAAACGCGGCTGCAGATTTTCCAGGCCAGTAGAGTTCAAAATTTCACTCAAGCGTTGCGCTGATTTTGTGTTGCGACCGCCTTTAAATTCCGCCACGATCAATTCGTTTTTCATCGAGTGCTCCCAGCCTACCAGCTCCGTCACGCGGACTTGATAACCGTGCGACTCCAACTGCAAGCAACGCAAGACATTGGTGATCTGACTGCCAAATTCGCGGGTATGGATAGGATGGCGCCACATTTCTGAGAGCGGATTATTTTTTACTGCATCGCCCTTAGTCTTACGCAATTCAGCGGCGACTTCCGCTTGACAGCAAGGCACTAGCACCATGAATTTTGCCTGCTTCTTCAGCGCGAAATCGATGGCATCATCGGTCGCCGTGTTACACGCATGCAGCGCAGTGACAATATCAATTTGTTCGGGTAAAGCTGCAGATTTAGTCGATTCAGCAACCGACAAATTCAAAAACTGCATACCACCAAACCCAAGTCGCTGCGCCAATTCGGTCGATTTGGCAACCAACTCATCACGCGTCTCTATGCCATAAATGCACGAGGCGTTCTCTTTACCTAAAGCCTTAAAAAACAAGTCATACAAGATAAATCCCAAATACGATTTACCTGCACCGTGATCGACCAAACTGACCTGTCCTTTTTTTTCCAAGACTTGCTGCATCAAGGGTTCAATAAATTGATATAGGTGATAAACCTGCTTGAGCTTGCGGCGGCTATCCTGATTCATTTTGCCGTCACGCGTCAAAATGTGTAACTCTTTCAGCAACTCCAATGATTGCCCCGGACGAATGTCGTGTTTGTCGTTGTTGTCGATATTTTTTTTCGGGGATGTGGATTTCATGCTGGAACCTTATGCGGCGGAGACTGCGCTGATCTTGCGTAAGCCGCTATTTTACTTGATGCATGTGCACAAAACAAAAAAGGCGATGAATTCACTTCATCGCCTCGAAATTTCACCAACAGAAAATTAATTGTCGTTAGCGTTCGAGTTTTGCAATTTAACAAACCCAACACTCGCCGCGGCAAATAATAAAAGTATGCCGGCGAGACGGATCACATTCTCTGGATTGCCACCAAGCAGACTACGATAAAACAGGGGTAGCGTGAAGATCTGAATAATCATCGGAATCACAATAAACATATTGAAGATTCCCATATACACGCCAGTACGCTCTTTAGGAATACTGCCCGCCAACATGATGTAAGGATTTCCCATAATACTTGCCCACGCCAAACCGATACCCAACATAGGCAGCCACAGCCATTGTTTGTTCTGAATTTCGGGAATCAATAACATGCCTATGCCCGCCAACACCAAGCAAACACTATGCACAATTTTTGGCCCTAGGCGTTTAGCGAACGGCACCAAAGCAAAGGCAGCAATAAAGGCGATGAAATTGTAAAAAGCACCGAGTTGCCCATTCAGCAATCCTGCATCACGAAAGCCTTCTGATGCCGGATCATTGGTAGCGAAAATCGTCTTTGCCAGACACAACATAATGTACTGCCAGTAGCAGAACATCGCATACCATTGAAACAACTTCATCCAGGCCAGCTGCTTCATGGTCGTCGGCATGTCTTTGATCGCTGAAAAAATTTCACCCAAAGTGTGTTGAAAGCCATGTGGCTGACTGCGAATTACGGCGACTTCCTCTTCTGTCATCGGTAGCTCTGGCGTCGTTTTCAAAGTCCACAGTACTGAGCCCAAAGAAAACACTGCGCCAATCAAAAAGGCGGCAATCACAATATGCGGTATGTTGCTGGAATTGACGGCATTTTTATTCATGCCCGCGAACACCAGTATCGATGGCGTGAGATACGCCAGTGTTTGCCCCAATCCAGTGAACGCGCTCTGCGTCAGAAAACCTATCGAATGCTGACTCTTATCCAATCGATCGCTGACATAAGCACGATACGGTTCCATCGTGACATTGTTTGCCGCATCCAAAATCCACAACAAACTCGCTGCCATCCACAGCGTTGGGCTAAACGGCATCGCCAATAAGCCAAGACTACAAAGTATCGCGCCGATCAAGAAATACGGCGTGCGTCTGCCCCAACGGCTAGTGGTGCGGTCACTCATCGCACCAATAATCGGCTGCACCAGCAAACCCGTGACCGGCCCCGCCAACCACAAGTAAGGCAAACTCGCTTCGTCTGCACCGAGATAACTATAAATCGGGCTCATGCTGCTTTGCTGCAAGCCAAAACTAAATTGGATACCAAAAAATCCAAAATTCATATTCACGATCTGCCAGAAGGACAGAAGTGGTTTCTTTATTTGCATTTCTTTGTCTCCAATGATTGTCATTCCGTCGCGCGCTAAATTTAGCTCGTAGAATGCGCCAGAATGTCTTTGTAAAAATCAAGATGCTCGGCAACGGCACCGCGCACCGTACAAATCGCCGCAGCAAAATGATTTGCCATGGCTAAGGTTTTTTCTATCGGCCAATTACTTTGCCAACCATAGATGAACATCGCAGTAAAGGCATCACCAGCACCAACTGTATCTACCACCTGCACAGCAGCTGGCGTTTGTTCAAAGCTATGTAGGCATTCACCATTCGCATCGAAGTAGAAATACCCTTTCGCTCCTAGCGTGACGATCACAGCCTGCATATAAAACTCGGCCATCAGCGCTTCACATGCTTGTCTTAGGCTGACTGGCTCGTGCTCGATCTTCATGTCTGAGGCTGCGGGACAACAATGCTGAATCACGAATTGCAGTTCATCTTCATTCAACTTCACCATATCGCAATAGTTCAGAGAAGAACTGATGGTCTCAACGGTAGTTTGCCCATCACGTAAATTCAAATCCAAAAACTTACTCGCACCTTCCGTTAAATCCGATTCTAAGATCGTGATCAAAGTCTGTTGCGACACCGCTGTTCTTTGAATTAGAGAACCGTAATAAATCAAATCCGGCGGCGTCTCTTGAAAAACCTTGCGCAATACGTCTTCAACTAATGAGGCATCGATATAGTCATAGGCTTGATCTGGCAAAATCTCAAAGCGATGCGAACTATTATTCCCTTGCTCATCCATATGCACGACAACGCGACCTGTAGGATGTTCTTCATCAAGCTGCAAACCATCTAAAAGTAATCCAGTGCGCGCAGCTTCGGCACGGATCAAATCCGCATTAGCATCTTGTCCAAGCCGACTCAACATCAATGGTCTAGCCCCCAACAAGGATAAGCTACGCGCAACATTAAACGGTGCGCCACCGATCGCTTTTTCTTGTGGGAATTCGTCAATTAAAGCCTCGCCGTAAATCAACAAGTTAGGCTTTTTATCTATCGTTGTCTGGTTCATTACCGTTTCACTTTCATGGGATATGCATAAGTTGATTTGAAATTGGCAAACCAGCGTTTAAGGTGCATAGTCTGCAATCGCAAGCTGCCATTATCCCCCAATCACGCGCAACCAACGCTGCGAATACGCCGCCAGATTGATGTGTGATTCCATAACTTCTCCACTCAACACATCCACATATTGAACATAGTTGGATGTCGAATATGGAATTTGTTCAAAGATTTCAGTACTTACCAAGGCTTGCGGCAATTCACTAAAGTTCGACAAATAAATGAGGTGCGCATCGCTATGCACATTACCCCGAACAAAACTCAAGACTTGCGCACAATCTGTCGCCAATAGTTGACGCGCTACATTTGCCGCCAAAGCGGGTAATTGTTGTCGCTGTCTAATCAACTCACAAAGCTGTGTAAACACCTGACTGGAATGGCGTGACATATCCTGCAAATTTGTTTGTGCATCTTGATCAAAGTACGGGCGTTGCAACCAGCGACCATCCATGCTCCGCGCAGGATCCGCTAAGTAAGAACGATCATTGGTCTGCGCAAGTTCATCGCCCATATAAATCAAAGGAATACCACCAAAACTCAGGCTTAGGCCATACATCAACAGAACACGGCGGATCGCCAATTGGGCAGCGATAGTATCTTGTCCTTCTGTCGAATGTGCGAGGCCGCAAAGCGAGGCCGCCATACCCACAGTGCCATGCACAGCGTCAGGATCACTCGCTTGGAAGCGCAAACCGTCGGCATAGCTACTACTCTCATCAGAGAAAAAATAGGCGGCATGTTTCAAACGTTGCTTTGCTAACTGTGTGTCATTATTCACACCAGCCGCCTCGGCACGCAATACGTTCCACCCGATATCATCATGGCAGCGTACATAGTTAAGCCAACTTGTCTGTGTTGGTAAATTTGGCGTCGCAGCAATCACAGCCTCGATCAGATCAACTTTTTGCTCGGCCAAAGCAACCCATGACGAGGCCATCAAACTACTGTGGTAAGCGATATGACACTCTTTAATTCCTTGGGCTTCATTCCCCAGATAGGCGGGTAAGTCCGCGGTAGCAACAATCGCCTCTGCTTTCAGGAGCACGCCCGGCGCTGCAATCTCGATAATATCGCGCAGCGCTTGCAGCAAGAGATGTGCTTCGGGTTGATTCATGCAACTGGTGCCGAGTCGCTTCCATAAAAAAGCGGTCGAATCTAAACGAAACGCCTCAATCCCCAAATTCGCCATGCGCAACATCGCTAATGCTATCTGTGCAAACACTTCAGGATTACTGTAATTCAGATCCCACTGATAAGGGTAAAACGTGGTCCAGACCCATTTTTGCAATTCAGGATTGAAGCTAAAGTTACCTGGCGCGGCTTGCGGAAAAATTTGTCCTAGTGTTTGCTCATATTGCTCAGGTAAGTCGCGATCGGGAAAGGTGTGGAAATATGCTTGATAAGCGGCATCACCACGCTTCGCAGCGAGCGCCCAAGGATGATCATCTGCAACGTGATTTAAAACAAAGTCCGCACAAAGAGAAATTTTCTTCTGACGCAATGCCCAAGTTAGTTCGCGCAGATCTTCGATATCGCCCAAACCATCTTGAATTTTATCGAAACTCGAGACAGCAAAGCCACCGTCATTTTCACCGCGTCGCGCCTGAAAGAATGGCAGCAAATGCAGATAGCGCACGCCTAATTTAACCAAATGCGGAATCTGCTTTTTAACGCCTTGCAAATCGCCAGCGAAACGATCAACGTAAGTACAATATCCCAGCATATCTTGCTGCAAAAACCAATTCGGATTTTGTAAACGCTCATTATCTAGCTCGACTAAATCGGCGCTACGTTGCTGTGCTAATTCACTGATTTCGCCGATCAACTGCGTGATCCAAGCATCGAAGTTTTCGTGTTGTCCATAGACCTGCGCCAGCTTTTGACGCAAAGCCGGTGAGAACCGCAGCAAGCGCTGTTGCAACAGTGCCGCCTGCGACGCGTTCGGCTGGTTTAGGGAAGGTGTAAGACTCATGGCAAAAGACTCAAAGAAAACGCGATGTTATTGCAAGCAAAGTGAGATGAGCACTTTGCTTGCACTTCAACATAACAACTGAAGAAGTAAATAGTGTGAAATTCGATTAGAAGCTATACGTCAGAGTAGCGCGTACGGATCTGCCATTGACTGATCGAGCTGCGTGACCATCGCCTTCCACTTCGGTATAGCCGATCGCGTTGAACAAATTGTTCGCGTTCAGAGACGCCTTTAAACGCTCATTTATTTGATAGTTAATAAAAGCGTTCACGACCTTAAATCCCGGCATCGTAATCGTGTTGTTATCATCGCCCCATGATTTGGAGGTACCGATCACACTCGCTCCAAGCACCAGATCACCAGCGGTCCAAGTTGGCGTCAATTGATAAACCGTACGTGCCTGACGGCGCGGTGTTTTGCCGATCACGGATTTGTCATTGGCATTCACAATTTCAGCATCCGTGAATGTCGCACCACCACTCAAGTTAAATGCACCCATGCGATAACTCGCTTCAATTTCAGTGCCCTTCGCATCGTAGCTATTGGCAGTAAATTTCTGTGTGGTTGCTTCAAAATTTGATTCGTCGGTTTTCGCTTGGAAGAATGTGACGAAGCTATTGAATCCGCCGGATTTCCATTTAAAGCCGGCCTCTGTCTGCTTGACGATATTTGTGCTGATTGGCACCGAGCCATCGAGCGGATTACCAAACATGATGCGATCTGCATTAAATGCGATGCCCTCACTAGTGCGAGCGAAGAACGCCAGGTTTTTGTCGAAGCTGTAATTCACGCCGGCTGAGTACGATGTGTGATTCACCGAGTAGTCGATCGTCTTTGAATTTTTTTGCTGATAGCTTTGGTTGACCGCTTGATTGTAGGTACCGGAAGCATCTTGGCTGTCGCGTCGGATGCTAACGTCCACATTCCAATCACCGCTTTCATATCCTAGTGTTGCATACGGTGAAGTCGTTTTGTATTGCGCGTCAATTGCACGATTACAGCAACCACCCCAGACATCCGTACCCTGCGCTAACAAACCAGATGTGCCAGCAATCGTCGCTGCTGAATTCAATAAGGCAGGTTTATCACCACTCGCTTGCAGCAAATAGTGATTAAAATTCCACGTCAATGAAACATTTTGCAAAGAGGTGAACAAGCCACCAGTGAACGCCAGCTTGCCATCACCCATTTGAAAACTATTCGACACACGCAGATCATTGACTGTACTTCCCAAATCGTCGATAGACGTATTGAAGACCGCAGCAGTCACCGCTGCCCCCGTATATGCCTTACCAGCATTCGGCCCGGTTGCGTAGCTCATGTTCTTTTGCGGATTAGCATTATCAGCAGGAAAGATAGAAATGAAGCGCCCGCTATTGCTCGACTTACGGAATTTTTCATCCAGCTTCCAACCTTGACCTAAGTTCAAAGATGCCTCTGCTCCGAAAGCATTATTCTTGACCTGCAAACCATCATTGATGTTGGTAGCGATACGTTGATTATTTTTGTCGAGGACAATATCTTTGACCCAGTATGGCGAATAAAAACTGGCAGTACGTGGATCGATACCAGGTAATTCTGCGATCACACCATTCGTAGTTTTCACTGGCACTGGCATATTCATCGGAGTTTTATCATCCAGATGCTTGAAGCTCAAACGCACATAGCCCTGATCTAATTCATGGGTGATATTCGCACGCAATTGTCCACCATCTTCTGCGGTCACACCTGCTGGACGAGAGCTATCGCCAACGCGATAATGTCCACCGATGAAGAAACGGGTTTTCTCAGAAATCGCAGCACCATAGTCGAAATCATAGCGGGTTTGATTGAAATCTAAACCTTTGGCGAGACCTATGCTGCCACCTTTCTCTTTGCCATTACGAGTAATGAAATTGATGATGCCGCCAGGTGCATTCGTCGCCAATGTCGATGCAGAGCCGCCACGCACAACTTCCAAATGACTCAAGCCACCATCGGCGCGCAAATACATATCAGGCGTAACGAAAGCGATATCGCCAAACTGCAACACTGGCAAGCCATCTTCCTGAAATTGCACATAGCGCGCACCACCAGCCGACACCGGCACACCACGTACGGTCAAGTTTGCGTTTCCCTCCCCCCCGGAAGATTCAGCGCGTACACCTGGAATAGAACGTAAAATTTCTGCGGCGTTGGTTGGTGATGATTGCATGATCTGATCAGACTCTAATGTACTCACGGAGACACTGGCCTTCATTTTGGATTTACCGATAGGCGTTCCGGTAACCACGACGGTTTCCAGATTCAATCCGTCTTTGTCCTTTGCTGGTGCAGCTGTCTGTGCTTGTGCACTTGCCATCGCCATCACTGCCAACGATACGGCAATGGTCATCTGATTCAATTTACTGGTCATTTCTTGTGTTAGTTGTGTTGGTGCACGCATCTTAGTCTCCTTGGTGTTCAATTAAACGCCTTATGCTCAATACATAAAACGATATTCGTGTCAGTAAGAACTCGTTTGCAAGCACTTTTGATACTTGACCATCCAGCTACGTCAGCACGGATATGGCATCGTTATTTCAGATCGAGGTGCAATTGAAAGACGATTACAGTTTTTCTTTACCGATGGTCGAATTATGTGCCGCAACAATAATTTATGCAATCGATTGCATAAATTATTTATTGTGCGAAGCAGCAAAGGTTTTTAAATGCGCATCGTGAATGACAGTAAGAAAATAGGATCATAAAAACGCAGTTTTAATATTTAAAATCATATACTTACAATATTAAAACGAATTTTCAAGTGATCTCGACTGCTACCAGTATGGTGCTATGCAACAAAGGAGTGTTGAAAATTAATACCAATCAGTGAATTTCAATAAGAATAAATGCAAACGATTGCAAATGAATGCGTAAAGTACAGCTGGCTTGACAAAAATAAAGCAGGCCACGGCACAAGGAAAGAGATAAGAAGCTCTAAAAAATCTTTTAGAAGAAGGAAGTAGAATTATTCTCGATGAACAATCGTCGAAAAACTACAGAGTGGTTCACCACTTAGCTAGAAAAATCTCAACTCAGATTTACGTCGTACTAGATTGGCGAACAACGAGCTCAGTCGACAATAGTACTGGCGGCAGCACCTGACCATCGGCCATCGCTAGAACAGTGGCAACCAATGCTTCACCAGCCGCAACTAAAGGCTGACGTATGGTGCTTAAAGGGGGGTGAAAATATCGCGCTAACTCAATATCGTCGTAACCGACCACGGCGACATCTTGAGGCGTCGTCAAGCCTCGTTCACGGAAGGAATTAATTGCCGTCATCGCCAATAAATCGCTACAGGCAAACAAAGCGTCAAATCGCACATCACGTGCCAGCAACTCAGCAACCGCAGCGCGTCCACCCTCTTCCGTAAAAACGGCAGGCAATACCAAATCAGGATCGAAGGGAATTTGATATTGTTGCAGCGCCTTCTGATAACCTTGAAAACGATCAGCGACTTCCGGCAATTGGGTATCACCAAAAAAAGCGATGCGACGACGCTGATTCAGCAAAAGATGCTCGGTCGCTAAAAATCCACCAGCAACATTGTCACTACCTACTGTCACATACAGTTGCTGTGGAATTTGCGCGCCCCACACGACAATAGGCACACGCCTTGCAGCCATTTGATTGAGCTGATCATGATGTCGCCATTGACCAATCAAAATCACGCCTATCGCTCGCCCTGTATCAAATAGCTGCGCTGCCGCATCCAATTCTTCCGCATCAACACGCGTCAACAGCATATCAAAGCCTTTCGCAGTCAAAGCATCGGCAATACTACCTAAGATACTCAAGAAGAAAGGATCAGACAAATG
Organism: Undibacterium sp. GW821-FHT11H02; assembly: GCF_058808015.1. NCBI lineage: Bacteria > Pseudomonadati > Pseudomonadota > Betaproteobacteria > Burkholderiales > Oxalobacteraceae > Undibacterium > Undibacterium sp. GW821-FHT11H02. Next base: position 24,660 of record NZ_JBXARG010000025.1, read on the forward strand.
CTGACGCGAAGTGCTATCAAAAGGCACTACTACAGCAACGGTACGATTTTGTTTCAAACGCAGATTTTGCGCGCCGACATTGATCGAATAATTTAAAGATCTTGCCAATTGCTCGATGCGATTTCTAGTTTCTTCGTTAATCAGTGGGCTCTTGTTTAAGGCACGCGACACCGTCGAAGTCGACACGCCCGCCAATCGCGCAATATCCGCCATTTGCAAGCGCTTTTGCTCAGAAGCTGATACAGGATGGGATAGAGCTGAGGTGGTTGGAATAGGCGACTTACTCATTGACTGAATGCTCGAATTAAAGATTCGCCAAAAGTATCACAGAATTGGATACTACCGCTAAGAAAAACAAGCGCAACAATACATGACGACGGCAATCATCGGAAACAAAGAAGCTACAATAAAAAATAGGCGAAAAAAAAGACCCAGCCTAAGCTGAGTCTTTTTTGTCTTGGTAGGCCGTGCGGGATTCGAACCTGCGACCAACGGATTAAAAGTCCGCTGCTCTACCAGCTGAGCTAACGACCCAAAACTTGCTAAGTTCTACTAGCAAATTCTTGAGTTAAAAAAGACAAGAACTACTAGTAAATGAAAAGGACTTAGGTCTTCACCTAAGTCCTTTTCTGTATTCGTGGTAGGCCGTGCGGGATTCGAACCTGCGACCAACGGATTAAAAGTCCGCTGCTCTACCAGCTGAGCTAACGACCCGAAAGAACGAAATTATAGGGGGTTTCTAATCCCCTGTCAATTGCACGGCAAGTTTATTTTGTCGATGGCAAGCGGTTCTTGGCGGCTTGCGCAGCTTCTGTCCCGGGGTATTTCTCCATTACAGTCATCAAAGTCTTGCGACTTTCCTTCTTGTCTTTAAGCTCCAATTGGCATGCCGCAATATTCAACATTGCATCTGGCGCTTTGGCATTCTCAGGATAATTTTTCAACAAAGTCTGCAGAGCGCTGATGGTATTCTTGCAGTCACGTTGCGCATAATACGAGTTACCCAGCCAGTATTGCGCCTGACTGGCAAATACAGAATCGCCATAATTTAAAGTAAATGCCGTAAAAGCAGAAGCAGCATTGGCATATTGTCCCGCTTTGTACAAACTCATCGCTGCATCGAAACTACGTTGCTCACTTTGCTCTATCGTCACCTCACGACCGTCCACTGTAAGCTTCTTCGGCTCCAATGCACGCAAACGCTTATCGAGATCAACGTAGAAATCTTGCTGACGTTTTTGCGCGTTCGCCAATTCATTCATCAAGACTTCAATCTGACCGCGCAAACCAGCGATTTCGGCGCGCAATTGTTCATTTTGATTTGATAATTCCAGGACGCTAGTCTTATCCGCTTTATCGTCCAGTTTAGCGTCCAGCTTAGTGCTCAACGCAGCGAGTTTGGTACGCAAATCCAAGATCGCTTTGCGCGCTTCATCATCATCAAAAATACCGGCGGACGCAATCGATGGCACCAACATTGCAGCAAACAAGAATGCCTGCAAGCCTTTATTCATTTTCCATAATTTCATATACCACCTCATTCCATAAACAGTGAAAACGTAAGCACTCTTAGAACAAAAAACGGACTTTGCAGTATGACACTGCAAAGTCCGTTTTAAATTACTGCACCAACAAAAATAAGCAAAATAACCGAGCTTCGATTATTTCTGCTAATTATTGGTAAACGATGTCGGAGCGACGGTTTTGAGACCAAGAAGCTTCATCGCTGCCAGTTGCTTTTGGCTTTTCTTCACCCAAAGAAACGGCTTCAACTTGTGCTTCCGCTACGCCCAACAAAGCCAAGGCTTTACGCACTGCTTCTGCACGTTTTTGACCCAAAGCGATATTGTATTCGCGGCTGCCGCGTTCATCCGTATTACCTTGAACCAAGATCTTACGACCTTTGTTAGCGACCAAGTATTTAGCATGTGCTTCAACGGTTGCTTTGAATTCGTCTTTAACGACATAACTGTCATAGTCAAAATAGATACTACGATTTGCTAAAGCGCCTTGTGTCAATGGATCAACTTCAGCTGCTTTGACTGGAGTAACTGTACGCTGCTCAACTTTCGCCACTGGCTCTGGTGATTTTTCAACGATCTTCGCTGGCTCTTCCAACTTAACTGGTGTGCTGCAAGCACTGATCAAAGCTACGCTGGCAAGCAACAAAGCGACGGTTTTTGATGCTGAAATTAAACGCATTTCTTTCTCCTGACTATAATTAAAAAACGGGAATTTAAATCTAACGCGAAATTGTACATCAAAACATGGAAATCTCCACTACTTCATAAAGGGTCCCCAAGTAGGTTCACGAATTTCACCCGCCTGAATTGTTAATTTTTGCTTAACTTTACCATCGGTAGAGACGATGCCTAAACTACCGCGACGACCGGCCTGAGTCGCATACAAAACATAACGACCATTTGGCGCGATACTAGGCGACTCATCGCGATTCGTATCAGAAAGTCTTAATTCTTGTCCATTGACCAAGTCCATTGCATACACCTGATCACCGCCATCACGACGCGAGATAAACACCAAGGTATTACCGTCCGGTGAAATCCGCGGTGACACGTTATAACTACCTTTGAACGTAATGCGCTTCGCTTCACCGCCATTCGCACTCATACGATAAATCTGCGCACCACCACTACGGTCGCTGACAAAATAAATGGACTGCCCATCTGGAGAATAACGCGCTTCAGTATCAATGCCGTTGGAATTACTCAAACGCTGCGCATCAGAGCCATCGGCGTTAATTGAATACACTTGGGCAATCGCCCCTTTAGATAAGGTAACCAATAACTTACTACCGTCTGGTGACCAAGAGGGTGAAGAATTATTTCCTTTAAAATTAGCAACCGTCACCCTTTGTCCTGTGATCAGATTTTGAATGTAGACGATAGGTTTTTTTAATTCCATAGACACGTACGCAACCTTAGTACCATCGGGTGACCAGATGGGCGAGATAATCGGCTCTTTAGAAATCAAGGCTATTTGCACGCCTTCACCATCAGCATCAGAAATTTCCAAACGATATTCTGGACCTGCTTTGGTCACGTAAGCAATGCGAGTGGAAAACACGCCCGGCAAACCTAATAATTTTTCATAAATATCATCGGCGATTTTATGTGCAGTCAGGCGCATTTTTGGGTTCGGCGTATCCATTGCAAAGCCTGACAACATCGTGGCTTTTGCTATGTCATACAATTTATAACGTACTTCGTAACGACCTTCACCACGCTTTTGTACGCTACCGACCACTAAAGCTTCTGCGCCACGTGATTTCCAAGTATCAAAGTTGATGCTCGCGGTTTCTGAAATCGCCATCCCCACTTCTATCAATTTGAAATAACCACTGCGATTCAAATCATCTCGAATAATGCTGGTGACCAATTGCGGTGACAACTCTTCATCAGCAAATGCAGCGATGGCGATAGGTACTTGGGTCGACCCCACACCAGATACCTCGACCCGCATCTGTGCTTGCGCAGCAGCAGAAACAAGAACAACAATACTAAGCACCAAGGCTTTAAATAAGGATTTCATCGATTTTAATCTTTCATGCGGTGAACAATAGTGAGACTAGGTGGAACTTCGCCTGACTTATCTCGTGGAAATGGCTGCGATTTGTCTATCGCTTTTTCCACAGCCTCGTCAAACGCTAAATTACCTGAGGATTTGGTTTTCTTAACCGGTCCTTTTAAGGAGCCGTCAGGAAATAAATTAATCACAAACTCAACGGTAGGATTACTCGCCGAGGCGTCATTCACCAGATAGATCGTATTGGCCTTGATCTTCGCTGCCACTTTGGCGTTATAGCTAGGGTCGCCACGATTATTGCCCGTTGACTTTAGTGCATCACCAAGTCCGCCTGAACCTGATTTAGTCACCTGACCATTCAGACGGCGCATATTCTCTTCGAAAATTTTGTCTTGCGCGGCTTTTTCTTTCGCCAATTTTTTCTTGTCGAGTAAGTCTTTCTCCAACTTCTCTTTCTTCAACTTTTCCTCAGCTAATTTTTCTTCTTTCTTCTTCGCTAGTGCAAGTTCTGCAATTTTTTTCTTTTCTTCTAATTGACGTTTTTTCTCTTGCTCTAGCGCGATCTCGGGATTTTCTCTGACTTCTTCTTGTTGTTGTACTGGTTTTGGCGCTTCGATTTCTTTTGGTTCTTCGACTGGTACTTCGGGAACTGGCAAAGGTGCGGCTTCACGCGTCGTCATATCCCACACTTCAGCAACAACCGCAGTCGATTCCTGACTTTGCCATTGCACCCCGACCCATAGGAATGCCAATAGAAATAAATGCACTGTGGCGGCTAAGCCAAGTGACTTCCATGTCGAAGCATCGGTCTGCGCGATTCTTGGCATGGCATTGTAGGTAAATTCTGTCATCACTTCTTTAAACAAATATGTACGCGGATCATTCCGCTGATTTTGCATTGCCGAACATCCAATTTAGGAGGCACATTTTTCGCGTGATTATAAACCCTCTTCCTAAAGAATCGGGACTTACGCTGAACTAGCTAAATTAGTGCTACCACAGCTAGCTTGTGGCAGTACCACACCGACAGCAAAGCCTAATTAAACGAAAACTTATACTTCATATCCAGCGAATTATCAGTACCAAAACTACCTATCATCCGTATTCTGCGTGTCAATTGCCAGCTCAATTTTAAAGCCGCACTGGCGTCTGACACGCCGCGCTCCACTGCCAATACCAAACCAGGGCGCATACGCCAACCGATACGCACCACTTTATCATTGGACGAAGCACCGACATCTGTGGCACCCGCGACGGTTTGACTAGGTAATTTGGATGCGCCTCCATTTTCTGAAGGACCTATGCTAAATTCATCAAAGCCTAAGCCTTGCACCAATTCTTTAGGAATATTGCGACTACCATCACCACCGAAAATCGCGCCCGCCGCCGACAGTAATAGAGAAGCATCGGCACTACCAACCTGATCGGCCTCACGTCCCAATACTAGCCATGAAATTTTATCGCTATCCGGCACATTCGGCTCTGAAACCAGGCGCACCACAGGATTTGCAACAGTACCAGTAACATCAACCCCCGCTTCTACCGCAAGTCCTTTGCGCAAGGCGCGAATATTCAATGAAGGATTGCCGGGTGCACCTTGAAAATTGAGTATGCCACGCTCGATTTCTAACTGTTGTCCATAGCCCTCGTACTGTCCACCATTGGTCGTAATCGAACCACTGGCATGGATAGGTGAACTTTCAGTGCCACGCAAGCGCAAGGCGCCTGACAAAGCCGTATTGAGGCCGCGACCGACGAACAAGAAGCGTGGCCCCATGTCTATCTGCAAATCCAGTTTGAACCGCAAAGCTTTTTTTCCCGCATCCTTATCGCTATCTTCATCCTCTAACTTAAGACCTCTGGACACTAATACATCACCAGATAGACTGGGCGGCGGCATTTTTGGCAATTTGAAGTAAGCGGCATCCGCCTTTAGTTTGCCGACCAATGCCCAAACATTATCCACTTGAGTAATATTCGCCTGACCAGTGACGAGCAACCAACGATCTTTTCTTTGCAACAGTGGGAACATTTCCCAATCAGCCTTAATCGCACCCGCTTGGGTATGCCAATTCACTTCGCCAGTGGCATTAAATTCACCCTGTTTACCAGTCCAATTCAAATCTTGAAATTGTTCCTGCTTAGGTACGAAGGCCACCTTATTCGAAAAACGTAAATGTGTCAGTTTTAAAGTTTTTTCATTCAACTCCGCTTTTAATTCTCCGTTTGGAAATAACAGCCCCTCCGACGCAAAAGCGAATTCTAGCCCCTTGCCTTCGATGTTCGCCTTATACAAAGGTTGATCGAAACTACCGGCAAACGTGGCATCAGCACGAAGTGCGCCCTTTAAAGAAAAATCGGAACTAAACTGACTAACCAGCCATTGCAATTCCGGCACGCTCGCGTGCAACTCGCCTTGCAACGGGGCATCCGAGGTATAAGTCCATTTATCACCAAGCTTACGTATTTGCGTGTCCAACTTAGCACTCCAGCTGCCCAATCGAGTACCGTTTGCTTGCAATTGCATACGAATTTTTTCCGCATCGGTGCCCGCTAACAAACCAGCAGAATTCAAAGTCAACTGCAAGTCACTCAAGCCCAGAGGCATTCTCTGCCCCGTGCCATCGGCATCAGCGACAAATAAATCGCCTTGTTGGCGTTGTACATTAAGACTGGCTCGAAGGTGGTCTTTTAACTGCAAATCCCATTGCATACCCAATTTTAAATCACCGCCAAAACGTTCTTGTGGCTGCAGTAGCTGCAACACTTCCAGCACAGGCAATCCATCGACGCTCCCTTTACTCACCAAGGAGTGTGGCGTCCATTCAAAACTCTGTAATGATATCTGGCCTAAGCTTCCCGCAAACTTCCCTGAACCTATACTGACTTTATCAAAACTCAATTCCAAAGGGATGGCAGTCAATAAAGCGATATCAGACTTGCTGTCATTCTTAGCCGATACGGAATCCACCGCTTTTGCGTCGTGGCTCGCTGGCCGTATCAAACCGGCGACCTGCATTTGCTCCAATTGACCGCGCCACAAAGGCACATCAAGTCGACCTAAATCCAATGCACCGCTAGCTTGCATTTTTAATTGACGCGCCTGAGTGAACTGCGCGCTCATCTGCAACTTGTGTGCGTCGCGTTGACCTTGCACTCGTAAGCTCAACTGTTCTACCCAATTGCGCCGCTTGGCTTCTGAATTCAGTTGCGTTTCGTTGCCACGCTTGCCTTGGCTCACGCCATTAGTAGAAATTTGGCGTGCTGTCATGGCGATTTCCAAAGGCGCACTGTGGCCGGCGCCCAGGTTAAAATCTCCGTCTAACTGCCCGACGCGCAAGCCATCTGCCAGCTTTAATTGTTCCGCGGTGAGCTTGCCTTTGACAGCCAGAGCATTAAATTTGCCGCGCAAATCAGCTTCCAAGCTCGCTTTACCGCTTAAGGTGAAATTGGTAAAAGTCTCGAATAAAGCCAAATTCTCGGCATGCAATTTTATTTGCAAGCTATCATTTTCACTCCCCAAATCTCCCTGCGCCGTCAATACATTACTTCCCCAATGCAAATTCAATTGGTCTATTTTCAAACTACTATCCTGGCGCCAGTCGAGATGGGCGACACCGCCCAGTTTATGCCCCGCTAACTCGCCGGATAGCACTGGAATATGCAATTGCACTTGCGGTTTTGGCTGTAGATTACCGCTCGCGTTGAATTCTGCATCAATGCGCCCAACTGGCAATTTGGCCCAGTGAGCAGGATTAAATTGCTCCAGCTTCGCCTGCAATTTATAAGCCTGTTTGCCTTCCAGATTCAATTCTGCATTGCCAGACAAACGCGATTGCTCTGACTGCAACTCAAAACGTTTTAAGTTCAATGTGCCGCTAGTACCGCTTTGATTCCATTTAAAACTTGCATCAGAGTTTAAACTGGCTCTTGGATCAACTAGCCGCACTTGAAAGTCAATACTGTGATCGGGCTTGCTTTGCAATTCCAACTTGCCTTGAATTTTTGTGTTACGCAAACGACTATCGATTTGCACTAGGTCAATATCGCTCAACAAAAATTTAGCGTCAAATTGTGGCGCTTTGCCGCTTGCAAGAAGTAAATTAGCATTGCCCGCTAGTCGCCCATTTCCTAGCTCGAGTAAAGTTTTACTCAATTCCAATTGCTGATCTTGCCAACGCAATTGCGCATGAAAAGCGCGTATTGGAATTCCATTTTTGTCCGTGGTTTGTGGCGCACTGTTTTTAATGTCTATTTGACCAATCAAATTGACTCTTGATGCATGCGCTTTGATAAGAGGTTCTTTTGGTGCTGCAGATGAGGGGGCTGATTTTTTTTGTTGGCCAGATTTTTTTTCATTGATCTTTGCCATTGACTGCGTCGTCAACTGCGATGCAGGAATCTCGCTTGGAGCATGCAAATCAATATTCATGGTAAGCATGGCGTGTGGCGCAGCAGCATTTAACCATTGCGGATCAAGATGTTCAATCTGCACCTTCGCGCCACGTAAAGGCATGCTGGCAAACGGTGACACGCTCAAATCCAGAGCGGCACGCGCATTGCGTTCTATTTCTTTAGAAACTGTCGAGCTAGATGTAACAGCTGCCAAAGTATGCGCTTGTAGGCGCAGAGTCTGCAAATCACCCGATAGTTTTCCTTGCAAAGCGATCGGTGACATTGCGGCTCTTGCTTGCCCTGTATAGTCAAAATCCGCTTTCAATGCATACGGCGCTTTACTTTGTATCTCCCCCTTCAGTGCGAGCCCGCCCCATTCAGAGTTCAGTTTCAAGCCAAGTTGATGCAAGCTATGTGTGCTGTTGACAGTTCCCGAGATCGCATTTAGCACCAACTTGATTTGCTCTTTGGACTCCGCTTTCTTTTCAGTCGCATTTTCACTCGCTTTATCAGTCAGCAATTGGGCTATCGTCAATCGGCCTATGGCCAAATCTTGGATCTCTATTGCTAACGGCAATTGCAAATTTTGCGGCATAAGCAGCGGCTTATTATCGGGCACACTCGCAACACGTATGGCGCTGATTTTTAGTGACTTAATCGCCAATTGATTACGCAACAAAGCCAATGGCGTCCATTCCAGATCCACCCCACTTAGGCTCAGGGTCTGAGCGGCACTGCGATAGTTCACTTCATCAATTTGTAAATGATCAGCGAGTCGCCCTTCAATGCCGGCAAAACGCAATTGATCGCCACTCAGACTTTGTACGCTTTGCAGCAAAAAACGACTACCAGAATTAGTCGCCAACACCCATCCAAACAGCAAAACTATAGTCAGTAGCACGAACGATAAAATAATAAATACAGCGCGTCCAAAAGCTACTCGCGATTTTTTTGAGGTCGTCTTTAGGGGTGCCACATCAGGCACAAATTCAGATGAATGACCTGCCTTTACTGTCACAGCAGTCTGTGGCAAATCAGGCGTTTGATCGGGTGGATTGTTTGGGCTCATAGTTTTTGCATGCGACTAAAATGCGATCGCGATTGAAATGTCCAAACGGAATTTTTTTACCTGACGCCCATACGCGACATCAAGTGCGATAGGGCCAGCTGGTGTCTTAATCCTGGCCCCTAATCCTATCCCTTGCTTACTATCCATTGAGCGCCAATCCTTCGCGGCATCGCCCGTATCGATAAACGCGGCGACACCCAAATTTCCATTACGCCAATGCACATACTCAATACTCGACGCAGCCATCACCTGACCACCAAGCACCGCCTCGCCACTTTTTACACCCAGGCTTTGATAGGCATAGCCCCTTACCGAGGTACTACCACCGATGCGGAATAAATAATTTTCAGGAATTCCCCCCTCGCCATTACTAAACACCTTACCGAATTCTGTACGCAGCAAAATGCTATCTCGCTGACCGACCGGAAACCAGTATTGATACTTAGAATACAAGCGTACAAAACGCTGATCCGAGATCACAGCCTTATCAGAAAACGCTAAATCCAACTGCGCTCTTTGCCCTTTACGTGGTGCAAAAATATCGTCGACATCGCGCCAGATCCAGCCCACACTACCCACCAAGGCGCGGCTCTTGCGGCGCAATTCCTTGTTACTTCCGTCATTTTCTATCACTTGCTCTTGAGTGTAGTTAAGGCCTAAGGATTGCTCTAACTTACCATGCGTGGTGGTTCGTTTGACGCCGACGGCGGCACGAGTCTGCAACAGACCTTCGACATTCAAACGATCAAATAAAAAACCAAAGGAATCAAGTCGATTCTGATCTTGCGGCGGCAAAAAAATATCCGCGTAGGAAAGTTGCCGTTTTTGTTCGAGACGAATCGCGCTGCGTAAATCCCAAACGCGATTCCCTATATTCCGGTCACGATAACTCACTTCTGATCTAAATCCGGTGCTAGAGCTGTAACCTGCGCCAAAGCCCAGATCTCGGGTTTGACGCTCGGTCAGAGACAACTCAATAGGAAGTGCTTCGGCTTTACTTTCCTCAGGTTCTACGTTGAATGACACGGTAGAAAAATAAGCAGAATTTTGCAAAGCTCGCTGAAAATCAAGTAAACGTGTACTCGAATAAATGTCGCCTTTTTTGGGCGGATTAAATCGATCGATTAACCACAGGGGATAACGTTCCAATCCCGTCACTTGCAAATCACCGAAGTAATAGGAAGCGCCACTATCAATATCCAATTCCAACACTGCGCTATTGGTTTCAGCATCAATACTGGCTCGACTATCGACTAAAATGGCACCCGCATACGAAAGACTGCGCAAGCTTTCCAAAGTGGCTATCTTGGATTGACCCCAATCGCTTTGCCGAAACGGCGCGCCGCGCGGCAATCCCCATTCCTTGATTAAGCGTTCATGCCTTTGCATTGCAGCTGGTTTCTCTGCCTGAACATCCGTCATCAAACTACCGCTCAAATTAAAAATCACCTCTTTAATCAGGGTACGAATGCCGGGATCAACGTTTACATCGAGGCGGGTTTCATCAATACTCTTTTCGAGCTGAATCTGCGCGGAGAAATAGCCTTCTGTCGCCAAAATGGCAGCAATATCGTTTTGCAATTTACGCAGAAAACCTGGCGTCACAATTTGCGCCTCAGCATTTCTTGCTAATGCCGGGATATGTTCCTCCAGCAAATCGCTCAGCTCGCTCTGATTGAGCTGCAACCGCACACGCGTCAAGCTGGCCGTGGTGGTTGGCAAGTCAGCTACAAGCTGCGTTGCCGGCATGAATTCTTGCAGCGCCGGCTTGCTTGTGGTTGGAGATATTGGAGTTTTTAACGCCTGCTGTACTTGCCTCGCATTGGCAGTTGTCGCGCTAAGAGCAAGCAGTGCGAACACGCTGACCATACGGCTCAGCCTACTACTTGAGCGTAGCACTCGCTGATGAGAAAATGGTTGTAGGGTCGTACAAACGATAGGCATTAGATTTTGCTAGGTGCACATTACTTGGTGGCGAGTCCTACCCGATTAATTCCCAACTTCTTGGCTTCGGAAATAACTTGAATTACCTCGTCATATTTAATTTCTTTGTCAGCGGAAACCATGACTGGCAACTCAGGTTTAGCCTCATGATACTCTTTTAGCTTCTGCATCAATTGCTTACGATCAAGCGCAGTCTCTTTCGATTCTTGTTTACTATTACCGTTAGCGCTGCCCTTGGTCGTAATACTAATTGTCGCTGAAGCATTCGGACTCAGGGCAATTTCTATATAGTCTGAAGGCGGCTGTTTCGATTGTCCGGCGGTTGGCAAGTTAATCACGCTAGGATTCGTCATCGGTGCCGCGACCATGAAAATCACCAACAATACCAACATCACATCGATGTAAGGAACAACGTTAATTTCTGCCTTAAATTTGCGTTTACGTTCGCCACGAAGTGAACTCATTTCTGATCATCCGCTTATCGAGATTGTCTCTGCAAGATATTTGAGAATTCTTCAATAAAGGTTTCAAAACGAATTGCCAGACGATCGATGTCGTGTGAGTAGCGGTTATAGGCTAACACGGCAGGAATCGCTGCAAACAAGCCAATCGCGGTAGCAATCAGGGCTTCTGCAATACCCGGCGCTACCGCACTCAAAGTCGCTTGCTGCACATTCGCCAAACCGCGGAAGGAATTCATAATGCCCCAGACTGTACCGAGCAAACCGATGTAAGGTGACACCGAACCAACTGATGCCAGGAAAGATAAATGTGATTCCAGATGATCCATTTCACGCTGATAAGAAGCACGCATGGCACGACGCGCACCATCCAACATCGCACCGGCATCCAGACTCGCCTTATTCGCGGCTTTCACTTTATGGTATTCGTTCATGCCAGCTTCGAAGATACGTTCCAAGGCACCGGTTTTATCACGGCTGCCGCGGTGATTAGCGACGGCTGTCTGATACAACTCAACCAAATTACCACCAGCCCAAAACTGTCGTTCAAAGTCTTCCGTTTGCGCCCGCGCTTTTTTAATCGCAAACATTTTGCTGAAAATATAATTCCAACTGGTCAGCGACACAAACAATAAAATGGCCATCACGATTTGCACTAATGGCGAGGCATTTAAAATTAAGGCGGAAAATGAGAGATCGTGGGTAACTGTCATGGTAATTTCTACAAAAACACTACTATCTATAAATGCCTGACAAAGTCTTTCAACAATATCAGGGCTAATTGAGCAACATACTAATTAATTGTGGCTTGTTTCGCTTACTTCACTTTTTCAGCGGCACTGGGCGTTCTTAAGAAACCTGAGGGTTCATCAGCATTAACACCGGATTTGGAATCGGCACCGGGCGCCACTGATCCATATCGACACAACAAGCGGTGACCTTGGCACTGGTCAATAGGCGTTCACCACACCAAACTTCCTGCAAGAAAACAATGGATGCACGACCCGTCTTTTCGATCTGCACCGTCACCAAAAGTTCGTCATCCAAACGCGCGGATGCATGATACTCGACTGCCGTCGCTTTGACGACAAACAATGCACGAAATTCATCAGCCATTTGCTTTTGATGGACTCCAATTGCGCGCAACCATTCGGTGCGGGCACGCTCGAAGAATTTCAAGTAGTTGGCATAAAAGACAATACCACCTGCGTCGGTATCTTCGTAATACACCCGAACGGGCCAGCTGAACACATGAGGCTTACTAGGCGCATTGATCATCATTACTTTTTCATTAACTTAATATTTACTGAGGCATCATTTCGCCGATTTTTGCATTAAACGCCAAGATAAGCGCTAACTACGTTGGATCGCCAAAGGTCCGAAACCCTGACACATGGGCATCATCTCTATGTAATTAATATTTACGTGCGGAGGCAGCGTGGCGATCCAATAGGCAGTTTCGGCAATATCTATGGCCGTCAATGGCTGCGTTCCTTGATACACTTTTGCCGCAGCCGCATCATCGCCCTTCAAGCGTACATTTGAAAATTCGGTGCCGCCACATAATCCTGGCGCAATATTGCTGGCACGCACCCCAGTGCCTATCAAATCGGCTCGCAGATTCAAAGTAAATTGATCGACAAACGCCTTAGTTGCCCCGTACACATTGCCACCCGGATAGGCGGTCGAGCCAGCAATTGATCCTATGTTCAAAATCACACCATTTTTGCGATCGATAAAATGCGGTAACAAAGCATGGGTCATACGCACTAAACCCTTGTTATTGGTATCGATCATGGTTTCCCAATCGTCCAGATTTGCATTTTGAGCCGCTGCGATACCAAGCGCCAATCCTGCGTTATTGACCAAAACATCAATATCGCGCCAATTCGCTGGCAAATTAGCCAACATTGATGCAATCGAAACTTTATCCGTCACATCCAATTCAACACCTAACAAGGCCTCGCCCAACTCAGTCTGCAATTGCTGTAACTTATCCATACGCCTTGCGGCAGCGATTACACGATGGCCGGTTTGCACGAACTTTCGCGCCATCGCCTCACCAAAACCCGAACTTGCTCCCGTAATCAGTACCAGCATGTGCCTTGCCTCTAAGATTGAATGGTAAAGCTGCCATTTTAAAGCTTTTTTGCCCTACCAGTCTTTATCAAATAGCTTTAGAGTAGGGATCAAATCATGATTCCCTACGAAGTTTCCTTGCCAATACAAGCATGCGCTTATCAAGCTAAGCCTGTTTATTGTCATTTCACTTTTTACAAGCGCCCTACAGATCTCGCCCGAACTAAAGAACTCACCTCCAAGAGCGCGAAGAAATCATCTCAAGAGCATTGCCAGCCTTAGGTCTTAACTAAGAACCTGAATATAGACATGGCGGCTCAAATAGGGATATTCACACTCTATTCGAAAGCAGTGTTTACCTTTACGTAACTTGCCGAAACACCCCTATTCACGTAAAATTCGGGCACCATTTTGTCTCACGCAACTGGCGAAAATGCAGCAATTTTTTATCCAAAGATTGTTGGCAGAAGATGGAGTTCCATCGTGAAGCGTGAGATTTGCAGAGTCAAAGATGTCGATTCTGGCCGTACGCCTGGGTATCCCGATGGTAAAAGTGATTGAGACTTGTATCCACAAGTTGGCGCATTTTTACAGATCAGTCCCAATCTAATTTTTCATTTTTTACGCTTTTTTCTACAGGAAACCCATGTTCTCCAAGAATCATACTCTCGCTAATATCGATCCAGAATTGCTCGCCGCGATTCAAGCCGAAAATGTACGTCAACAAGAACATATCGAGTTGATCGCTTCTGAAAATTACACCTCACCAGCGGTGATGGAAGCGCAAGGCTCCCAATTGACCAACAAGTACGCCGAAGGCTATCCAGGCAAGCGCTACTATGGTGGTTGCGAGCACGTGGACGTGGTTGAGCAATTAGCAATCGACCGCTTGAAACAAATTTTTGGCGCGGAAGCAGCAAACGTACAGCCAAATTCCGGTTCACAAGCAAATCAAGGTGTGTTCTTCGCCGTCCTGAAACCAGGCGATACCATTATGGGTATGTCTTTGGCAGAAGGTGGTCACCTGACTCACGGTATGCCTTTGAATATGTCGGGCAAATGGTTTAACGTTGTGTCTTACGGTTTGAACGACAAAGAAGAAATCGACTACGAAGCAATGGAGCGTTTGGCGCGTGAAAGCAAGCCAAAATTGATCATTGCTGGCGCATCGGCTTATTCTTTGCGTATTGATTTCGAACGCTTCTCAAAAATCGCGAAAGAAGTTGGCGCCTATTTCATGGTCGACATGGCGCACTATGCAGGTCTGATCGCTGCTGGCGTTTATCCAAATCCAGTACCCTTTGCTGACTTCGTCACTTCAACGACGCACAAATCATTGCGCGGCCCACGCGGCGGTATTATTTTAATGAAGGCAGAGCACGAGAAGATCATCAATTCTGCGATTTTCCCTGGCTTACAAGGTGGCCCTTTGATGCATGTGATCGCAGGTAAAGCAGTAGCGTTCAAAGAAGCCTTGAATCCAGAGTTCAAAGCTTACCAAGAGCAAGTGGTAAAGAACGCAGATGCATTAGCGAAGACACTGATCGAACGCGGCTTACGTATCATCTCTGGCCGTACTGAATCGCACGTCATGTTGGTCGATTTGCGCTCCAAGAACATCACTGGCAAAGCAGCTGAAGCGGTACTCGGTTCTGCACATATCACGTGCAATAAGAATTCAATTCCTAACGATCCAGAAAAGCCATTCGTCACTTCCGGTATTCGTTTAGGTAGTCCAGCTTTGACTACACGTGGTTTTAAAGAAGCAGAAGCAATCAAAATTGGTCATTTGGTTGCAGATGTCTTGGATAACCCAAATGATGCAGCGACGATAGAACGTGTGAAAGCAGAAGTCAAAAAACTGACCTCTGCCTTCCCTGTGTACGGCAATTAATTAGTGCATAAAAAGCCACTCAGACGAGTGGCTTTTTTTACGCTATGCTTTAGCGATAAAAATAGATACGAAACTGATGCCTAACAAGACAAACCTAGGATTGGCAGGAGATATTTCATGAAATGCCCTTACTGCCACCACGTAGATACCCAGGTCATAGACACTCGAATTTCCGAAGAAGGCGATAGCATTCGCCGCCGCAGACGTTGCGCCAGTTGCGATAAACGCTTTACCACCTATGAGCGCATAGAACTAACTATGCCGGTCATCGTCAAAAAAAATGGTAGTCGCTCAGAGTACGAATCATCAAAACTACGAGCCAGTCTCATGCTTGCTTTGCGCAAACGCCCGGTGTCAGCGGAAGCTGTCGATACAGCAATTCAAAGAATCGAGGAAAAATTATTAGCCAGCGGTGAGCGTGAAGTGGTTTCAGGTCACTTAGGTGAATTAGTCATGCGTGAGCTCAAGCGCTTAGACAAAATTGCCTATATCCGTTTTGCATCGGTTTATAAGAGTTTCGAAGATGTTTCTGAGTTTGTTGAGGCGATTCAGGAAGTAAAGAAGAAATAAGCACAAGGAGCTGGTCGTTATTAGAATTCGAATGCAAAAAAGGGAAGAGCAAGTCTTCCCTTTTTTGCATTCAAGGATTTGCAAGGCTATTTGTTCCAACAAGAGTCTTGTGTCTTGGTTGCTCCCAAAGTACCCGTAATTGTACGCTGTCCCAGATTATTTACGGTATAAGTAGCGCATTCGTCACTCGCCATTTTATTCACTGGACGTGCATCCAACGAATATGTCCTCGCAGTCCTTGGTGCCGCTGGACTAAACTCCAATTGATACTGAACTTGCGTGCCTGAGGAATTCCTTGGTGACACCGTATTGGGCAACACTGGTTGTGCACCAGAAAGTGAGATCAGGTACGAATTATTCTCGGTATAAAACCGCTCCATATACTGAGCGTTTTCCATTAGAAGCGCCCTGACGTCAGACCGTTTACCCCGGTTCATATACTCAACAATACCCGGGTAAGCAAGCGCTGAAAGTATCCCTAAGATAGCGACCGTAACCATCGCCTCTATCAGAGTAAAGCCACCGCTGAGCTTTCTTTGTCGCTGTTTCATTGCACATCCTTTATAGAAAAATTGTTTTGCGAGCCGATTACAAAGTTCAAATGAATTCCTATTTAAACCTGTAACATCTAAAATTTAGTTATTGGCGACCAACTAGTTGACGCCATAAGCGGACGGTAGGGATTAACTTCGATCCCCTACTTGGTGTACCTGATGTATTCACCAGTGCACCATCCTTTGATGCAGCTTGGTACAACTTCAAATTACGATTGCCAGTTCGAATCACCGTGGTTCCCAAAGTAGACGAACTCAATCGACCACTTACCGCAACATCAGATGTGTTGATGACACCATCGCCATTCGTATCAATGGTTTGATAACCTAGTGCCGCACCGTTTAATGCACTAATCTGGATAGTGGCGGATAGACCATCATTAGCACACAATTCAGTACTTGTTCCTGGAATCAAGGTAGTAAAAATAGCCTGATCTTCAAACACATTGGGATCCGTTACCAAACGTTCTCCTGCTTTCTTATCTAGGGTTAAATACCAACCTCGTTTAGTATTCCAATCTACCGCATTCTTGGTCACTTGATAGAACGAAGTACCGTAAGTCGACAATTTTTGCTGAACCAATAGTGACTTGCTCACTTGCGTAGGTGCCGCTTGATCCCACACACCGTATAAGGTTTCATTGTCTACCGTCGTAGAGTCATTATCCTCGAATATTTTTCCGGTACCAAAAATAATCAAATAACCATTCATTGGATGTTGATATATTTGTGGTTGTGTCGTAATCGGTTGCTTACGTCCGCTACCGTCAACGGCATCAGTTGCAGTGAACAAAGGCTTAGTCGAACCAAATGCGAGACTTGGCGTGGTAATCCCAGTCACAGTCTTAAAATCAAACTTCCACAAATTGCCTTGGATATCACCAGCATAAGCCGACAAAATCGTCGCGTCAGGGCCGATCAATAATTTGGGAGTAGACAAACCATTCGGTGAACTAGAATTACCAACGCCAGTAGATATGCGATATAAAACATTGCCATTATTCAAATCGGCGACGTACAGAACCGCCGCACCATTGATACTAGAAAATCCATTCCCAAAAATGGTTACCCATCTGCCATCTTTCAAGCGGCCAACCTGAGGAACACCTATCGTGTAACCCAAATCATTATCGCCAGCTGCCGAAATTTCCCACTTTACGCTATCCTTTGTGAAGCTGGTAGGATCTGTCACATCCAAAGCGAACACAGATTTAGCCCCAGCCCCAGTGGTGCCGACCAAAATAGTACGCCATGGATCAGTAGGGTTTGAACCTAATGGTGCATCAGCAATGTTGGGCGTACCATCAACAAAAAAACGATGAACGTAGTTTGGTTTGGCTAACTCCGGCAAATTACCAATCACAGCTTTTGGAATAAATGCAAATCTTTCAGTACCACCAGTGCCAGGTGCGCCGGAGGCACCAGACGCATCAAATGCGTGCAACATCCCATCATTACTACCAACATAAACGGTAGGCGCCCGATTCTTTTTGTTATTCAAATAGGTCTGGTACACGGTTTTGCCGTAAGAACCAGTTGGCAGGAAGGAGTAACCATCATCACGCCCCTCCTTAACATATTGCGGATCAGAATTGACCAGATCTCCTAGCCAGTAAGTGCGACGTCTAAAAAAATCGCCCTCTTTTCCGATGTCTCCCTTTATGTAATTAATGATGTCGTTACCGCTTATTTCTGAACCAGTACCATATGTCGCTGCTGCAGTATCAAATATCGACTTTTCCGCAGCAAAGAGATTACTGTAAGAAAAGTCTAATCCTCCAATCCCAGAGGCAGCGCTGGTCACGATTTTTCTAGAGCCAAAATCAGGTTTAAGAGAATCCGTATCCCAGTCATTCGTTTGCGATACACTTCCATTTGCTGGATCAGTTGGATTCGACGTATTATAAAAAATCGACTTTTGCTCCAAACGTCCGGACCAATCACCAGTACGATAAGTCGCAGTATAGAGTTTGACACCCGCACCTAAAGTGGTATTTGAGGTCGCAATAGCAGCAGCATCACCAGACCGCGCAGCAATTTCGTTCAAGGCTTGCTTTAATGCATCCGAAAATTCAGTTGGGTTGCTGGCATTAAAATATTTACCACGACTATTCACAGCGGCATGCCATAAGTCATCGACCTTATGCCTGTCATTCGTATCTGGATCAGGCCAAACCTTAGCCCCGCTGGTCAATGCTGGTAGATCAGTCTTAGAATTTAAGACACCATCGACACCCAGCCCAACCGTAAATTGAACTAGGTGCTGCCAGAAAGCAACATCTTTTCCATCTTTCGAGGTGGGCACTATGTTGTCGAGAGTTCGTAAATCTCTTGACCAATAATAGAAAGCAATATCCGCCAAGGTGTCGCCATTTGCCGCATCGGCGTATGGCTTTACTGGTGAGTAGGTATACGATTTTCCGTCTGGTCCGGTAATTGTGGGCGCAACTTTGCCATCCCAATCTCCTGGATAATTAGCCGAAGGATTTCCATTCCAATAACCATCGGTCATTAAGATATTAAAGCTCTGACGGCATGCAGCCTGCTCAGACACCAAACCGACGCCATACTTCGTTTGCCATGGCGATTTGTTACCCGTATGAGGCGAGAGCCCATCCATAAAATACTTGCCGACTTCATCCACCGCCTTAACGAGTGGCGTACCGTTCGTATTGATTGGTGTTTTATACAATGTATCAATAAAGCTGATTTTATTCGCATTTGAAAAATCATCAGAGATACGATTAATGACAGTTCCACCAGTATTAATTGTGCCAAACCCAACTCTCAAGTTACCAGGTTGATTAGCGAATGCAGCGGCACTGCCGCCACGTGCCATCAAGATACGTGAGCGATAATATTGAAACCAATTTGCAAAATTCTGAATTTCTTCTTCGTAGGTACAAGTCACGCCATTGGTTTTGCAATCGGTACGAGTCGAAGCTCGAGTATAAGCCGAGGTCGATGAACGAATTTCTATGCGCGTAAAACAATTCAGATTACTAGCTAATACATTTGCTCCGGTACATGCTGGCGAGGTGCCCAAGGCCGGTGCGCGTGGCACAAATATATAATACGTTGCAGGATAATATGTCTTGGACGACGATGAAGAACTCGTAGCCGCATCATTGAGCCAATAAGCAGTAGTTGTGTTGTTGACAGTCAAATTAATCGAGCTTGAATTCGAACCACCAGTTGGGGCTACTGGATTAAATTTTGCTGCTGCGATATTGGCAGCTGGCATTGGCAGCCCATAAGGATTATTTGAATCAATTTTTGTGGTATCAACCCAAGGATCATAACGAATGGCAGGATCATAATAGGCTTTATTGGTGTAGGCAGAGCGCCATCTGGCAACAGTAATAACATCACTAAATCCCACCACTGTAGCACCGTTGCGACCAGTGTAACCGCCACTTGGGGAATATACATTTGCCGGAGGCGGAAAAGTGAAGCGAACCGCACAAGCGCTACCTGAAGAACAATAATTCGAAATATCTGTGGTGGTCCAAGTCTTCCCAGAAACACCGCCATTTGCCAAATCGCGACCATCTCCATACGGAGTCAAAGTCTCAGGCAAAACTTCAAACATCATCGAACCAGAATCATCCAAAGTATAAAAAACATTGGGCGGCACATTTGGTTTTACCAAGGGGGGCAATTGCGAAATACCCGCACTCGCACTCAAAGGCAACAAAATTTGAGCAGTTGCGAGTAGCAGTGCTAAAGGACGCAATAAGTGATTAGACATGCGTTTCATGGTAAACCTCGTAATAAACGTTCAATGAACTTGTGCTAAGTTACAAGTGCTAAAAATACTAAAAATTTCCGCAGCGAATCACTTCTTGCAGCCAAATCACAGCGTTCTCACTTTTTTCACTAGGGCTTGCATCGATCTTGGGGCCGGCGCGCGCGGTAATAATCCAAGAAGGTTGTTTATTGCCATTGGCAGGATTCAAACGCCACTCTTCCACCATGCAACGTGGCTGGCTCGCAGCATCCAAGCCGGCGATAGTATCTGGACCGGCGTCGGGAATCTGTTGCGATAAGCCCCCCTCTTTCCAATTGTTGTCATTTTCCCACGCATTAGGTTTTTTAGTTCCTGGCTCTGGGTCTAGTATGACTTTAGATGGTTGTTTGGCAGTGCAGATAGTCACTGAACCCGCCGCCAGATCCAAAAAACGCTCACAAAAACGTAGAGCCTTTTCTGCTGCTTGAAACGACAAATTTTGAGTACGTAAATTGGCCGTAATTTTTTCATCGAGCGTCGCCCTTTTTATTGCAGCAACGGCAAGTAAAGTCATGACAATCAGAAAAATCATACTAATGGCTAAAACGAAGCCTTTTTCACGATGCGATTTGTGGCGGAAATAATTAGACATCAGCTTGCTCCCGAGGTTGCGCCAGTTGAACGACTACGAATACTGATCGTAGTGGAAAAGACACCACGCAGACGATAATCAGTTGCTGTCGTCAAAGTATCATTGCAATCCCGGTAAGTTTGCTTTTCAGACGCAACTTTATCGTTGGTGGATCGCATAATCAGGCAAATCTTTATAGAGATAACAGAAGCCCAATCCGTTACCGAATTTGCCGGAATATAACGATCTATCGTTTGGCCTTCGGTGCTAGAAACGCCATAGGTCACTCTCATCTGCTCAACATTCTCGGCAACAGGTTGCGCAGGATTCACTAAATTAGGTGCACCAGGGGGGGTATTTCCATTACCTTGACAATACAACTCAGGAACACCATTATTCATCTTCACGAAAAAACGGTTATCCACTACATACTTGTCAGCGCCAGCTGGCTTCTTGCCTTCCGCTGGAGTCGTGGTAATCACTAACGCAGCTCCTAAACAGTCCGTCGGAATCGAGCCAGCTGTTGTATTTGCACTATTTGCATCCACGACATAGCTAACTCGAAATGCATCGGCACCTGCACCCGAAGCACATGGAATCGGTGAGACTGTACTTGATGGATCAATAAATCCCCCTGCACATCCCTGAATCGCATTATCACTCTTACCAGCACCGTCGGCAAAATCACTATAAAGTGTAGAATAAGTCTCATTAATTGATGTCAAGTTATCAGGAGATTTTTCCTTCACACCAGACTCATTCGTTGACAATAAATTCCCAAAGCCAGCCATGCGTACGTGATGAGCCATTAAGTTAAGTGCCAACCGACCTTCATCATCCAAGCGACTTTTATCATCGGTCGCACGATAAGTTTGACGATTAACCGCAAATAGCGATGTAAGCGCCAAAACAATCATTAAACCTATAGTTAAGGAAATCATCACCTCAACCAAGGAACGTCCTTCGTTCTTCCTTAGATTCCTTAATGGAACATGCATAATCTGCCTCATACAGTAAGTCTCACAGTAAAGCATCTGATACCAATAGGCGCTGCCACTGCAGCTGGACAATTTGCATCTACCGCATTAAGCGAGGGCTCTTGCCACATCACCGTCACATCGAAAGTTGAATTTGAGGCACCAGCGACAGGTACAACATAACCAGCACCTCCTGCTAAGCGACGTTGCAAGTTACGCTGCCAATCCGCCAAATCATAAGCGGCAATTTGGTTAGTATCACATGCCGCTGCAGGGGGGGCGAGAGTACAATTACTCGCAGGAGCATAAGTCGCAGCCTGTTTGGTCGTGTAATTGCCAACTGACGTATATTTAGCTTCATTTGCTGTACGCTCAACGGCAAACAACTCAGGCAACGTGTAGACGAAATTTGACCGCATTCTATCTCCGAGGTCATATGCGGCTTGCACTGCTTCAGAGCGTTGGCTGGCGGTCTTTTGAAATTTTAAGGCATTCATCTGCAAACTCGCCAAGCCTAACAAACCAATGGCGATAACCACAATTGAAACCATGATCTCAATTAAGCTGGTACCTGCCTGTTTCCTTTGCAATTTCAACATTATTCCTCCGGTTTAACCACAAGCTGGCGCATTGCCTATGCGAGCGCGACCACCAATGCCAATACAAACCGCACGATCTATAGCCGAATAGTCGGACGGTCCGGCAACGACAAAATTTACTGGAGTAGAAATTTGCCCCGTCGCATTAAAAGCCACGAAATTAATCCCATTACTTGGCAAAATCGAGCCTTCGGCGACGTCTTTCAGCATCTGGCCTTGAGCGCGTATTAAAAGTTCTGCTGGGTCTCTATTATTATTCGAGTCTAGATCGACAAATAATATCCATCCCTGAGCCCAGCCCATGGCTGTTGCGCCAAAATCACAAGTAGCTGTAGCGCTATCTGCATTAGAACTTTTACAAAGCACTAAACGATTACCGCGCTTTAAAGCCTCAGATCTCGCCAACAAAATAGTGGAATGAAGAGCACTAGCTAAATTCGACGTACGACTAGACACCATCATGTGTCGATAAGATGGTATGGCTATACTTGATAGCAAACCAATAAGTACCAACACAACCATTAATTCAATCAAGGTCACACCAGCATATTGTCTCGTGCGTGGCATATCGTATTTCATTCTGACTCCCCATTTCAGTTAAGTTACACCTTACTGTAACAGATGAGGCAGTTGCAATCTCTTTCAGATGAGTGGAATTCATTTTTGGATAATCGGAGCGCCACCAAATAGAGATTTATCACTTTAAAAAATATAGTCTGTTATTTGGTAACACACAGGTGATCGTCGACTCTCGCACGCCCGCCTGAAGCGAGACAAAGGTATCTATCATGCGTTGGATTATTATTGTTTTCTGGCCTGCGAATTGTGAAACGAATGTAGCTGCCAAAGGTCTGACCCGTAGGGTTAAATGATAAATAACTGCGATTTGGTGTAGGAATAATGGCACCTTCGGCAGAATTACTAAAAATTGCAGCTTGTACTTGAACCAGTATGTCTCTTTTTGTGAATTTCTTATCTGAGTCTTCATCGACAAAAATAATCCAACCATCTGCCCAACCAGCGTCACTTCCTACATTACCTCCATTGCTAGCACATGTTGGCGTCAAACTATTCGAGTTCAGACTGCGGCAAACGATTACGTTTTTATTGCGCTTGATCGCCTCCGCTCTAGCAAATAGGAAAGCCGCTTGTAAGGTGGTGGTTGCGGCCGAAATTCTAGACTTAATAAGCAAGTCTCCGAAAGCTGGGATAGCGACTGTAGCTAGGCAGGCGACTATCGTAGTAACTATCATAAGTTCCACCAAAGTTACACCATCTTCAATACGCTTCAAAGTACACCGCATAGTAGCACCTATTTTAATATACCAATAAATATAGACTTAGTATAAATAAAAATCGATATGTAGGGAGTTTTAATTATTACTTTGTTGTTCTTTTTCGACTATTAACTACTGCATGTACCTGAATATGTACAAAAATTTAGTTATGGGAGGTCATACCTGTGGAGAAGCAACATCAACTATTCGTTCCCGATGGATGTATCGACCTCCGGCATAGAGATAAGTGAGTAGTGTATTTTGTTGCGAATCGCAAAAAGCAAAAGCCCCGTATTCTGTGGAGAATACGGGGCTTGCTGGAATAAGAGCCTGACGATGACCTACTTTCACACTGGTTGCAGCACTATCATCGGCGCAAAGTCGTTTCACGGTCCTGTTCGGGA
>NZ_JBXARG010000026.1:0-48214 GCF_058808015.1 Undibacterium sp. GW821-FHT11H02
CGGTCATTATCATTGCTCCATGCAATTGCGCAGTTTCCTGCAAAATGTCCGTTTACACAAAATTTTTTACACCCTCTTAAGGCGGAGGATTTGCGCAAGTAGTTGGGGCTTGACTTGACAGCTACCAATTCTTGAGCGTACCTATCAGATGGGATTTGAATCAAATTTTCTTCAATTCAAATCCTTGTCACAACTAGTTAAGCAGTAATATTCAGCAGCTTACTTCGCACTTTTCACCACAACACCCGCCTTAATCACTACCGCAACATTTTCTAATAAACGCACATCCTTACTAGGATCACCAGCCACCGCCACCATATCAGCAAAGCGGCCAGCTTCGAGTATGCCTACGTCTTTGCTCGACAAGGCTTCTGCGGCATTAAGGGTGGCGGCTTGAATCGCCTGTACTGGTGTCATGCCGTATTTCACCATGGTGGCGAATTGTTTGGCGTTGTCGCCATGTGGGTAGATACCGGCATCAGTACCGTATACCATTTTCACACCTGCAGCATGGGCGCGGCGGAAGCCTTCGCGTTGTACGTCAGCGACTTCTCTGTCTTTGCGCAGATTGTCTTCCAGTACGCCGTTCTTTTTGCCTTCCGATTGGGTGTAGTCGGTGTTGTAGATATCCATAGACAAATAAGCGCCATGCTTCTTGGCCAGTGCGATACCTTCATCATCGATCAGACTCGCATGTTCTATGGTGTCTATGCCTGCACGAATCGCATCTTTAATGCCTGAACTGCCGTGTGCGTGGGCTGCGACGCGCAGGCCCCATTGATGGGCTTCTTCCGCAATCGCGGTCATGTCTTTCAAACTCATTTGCTGCTGACCAGGTTCTGTGTTGTGGGAGAACACGCCGCCGGTTGCACAAATTTTGATGACTTGCGCGCCGTATTTGCGTAACTCACGTACGCGCTTACGACCTTCTTCAGGGCTGTCAGCATTGAAAGGACTTTGTTGGTTCATAGACGGCGGAAAGAAAGTCGAATCGCAATGACCACCCGTTGCACCAAAAGAATACGCTGCTGTGACGACACGCGGGCCAGGAATTTTTCCTTCATCAATCGCCTGACGCAGACCGACATCATTCCAGGCATCGGCACCGACATTACGCACAGTCGTAAAGCCCGCATTCAAAGTCCGGCTCGCATGTGGCACGGTCAAGATGGACCAGAAGCGATCACCAAATTGCAGATTGTTATAGCCGCCATAAGTAGGATCAGAATCCAAATGCACATGCATGTCGATTAATCCTGGTACCAAGGTCATACCAGGCAGATCAATTTTTTTGGTATCTTTATTGGTCGTTGCTGCAGCTCCGGCCTTGGCACTGACGACGCTGACGATGCGACCGTCTCTGACCAGAATCTGAGGATTGGCAATCATTTTGCCGCTGCGTACATCGAGCATATTGCTGGCAGAAATCAGCACATCAGCCGCGATAGCGTTAGCTGCCAAACCCAAAGCGGCGGCGATTAAAGACGAATAAAGGGGAAATTTCATGAAGGACTCCGAAGTTGTTTTTAATTGATTTTTAGCAGGCGCTAAGTATCCAGCCTGCACACCTGATGGTCAAATTTGTTTCCGTGCATTGATGTGCTTGACCAACAAAGCTGGTTTGTCGGTCTGGATTCTATTCGTATTCTTTAAAGGATAAACCCGCTTGCTGATAAATCTCGGCAACGCGACCATTCTTGACCATAAGTTTGATTGCGTCAGAAAAAGCAGTGGCTGCCGCTCGGTGTTTGGACTGCTTTGACAGACCAAAGTAGCGTTGCAATGCGCGCGACGCCAGGTAGTCAGCCCAAGATGTGCCTGTCACCTGATTGCGTTCCAACGCGACCGCGGCCGCTTCTTTGTCATTGACTATCATCACATCGAAGCGCCCGGCGACCAACATTCTCACCATATTGTGATCATCTTGTGCAGCGACGCGTTGAATCGACTTGTCAGTATCAAATTGCGGAAAATACAGGGTGCCGCGCTTGACGCCGACTTTTAATTTTTTCAGGTCTGCATAGGATTTAAGCAGATGCTCTTGTCCCGTACGCATGAGGAATCGGACCGGGGCACGTTCGGTACCGATAGGCCCGAGAAATTCTATATAAGATTTTCTTTCTTCATTCATAAAGATGCCGGGAACCACATCGGTCACGCCAGTTCTGAGATCTTCTAAAGTGCGCGGAAAGGGTACGATGCGCCATTGAACTTGATAACCAAGATTCTTGGCCGCCTCATTGAATATGTCGACGATAGGACCCGACACATTGCCAGTCTGTTCGTCGGTGACGATTTCGGGTGGTCTTGGCCGGGCGTCAGCGGTCAGGATTTTATTCTGCGCGTACGTCGTGCTAGCAAACGTCAGCACAAAAATCCATACAAGACAAAATTGAGAAATCCAGTTCATGCGTAAATCAAGTTGAGTAATAGTGTTCGTAATTGAGTGAGTCAAGTATAGCTGCGATATCGTGAAATACCGCAATTTCCATCCCTGAAAAGTTGATTATACGCAACTAGATTTATTTGAAATTCTTAATGGCTATTGAGATGAATATGGAGGTGCAATGCAAAAAGCCCACCAAAGGCGGGCTCTCCATGTATCGCGCTAATTCACTGATAACCAAGACTATCTGTCAGGTGTTAGCAGCTGTTCTGGCACCCATGCTATCTGCGTGGTGTACCCATCGGAATTAGTTTGCTATCAAAATCTGATCACAATTTTGATAGTGCAATTTAACCCAGATTGTCTATTCGGCGCGTCTTCGACGCTATTTGAGTGTTGGCGGCGCATTTTTGGTCATTTTTCGCATTCTTCGTTGCTAATAGCTAGCTATTAGCGCCTCATTCACGCAAAAACTGACTCAAAAAGTGCATCCGCCATCATCTTAAATCCTAATAGAAAATCTGGGTTATTGAATTATTTGCTGCAATATCAGATATGCAAAGCGCACGTGAGTCGCGATGCTGATATCCGAAGCACAAATGATTTTCTTATTTTGTTAAATTGTCTTTCAGCGAAATGCCGTCCACCTTGATAGATTCAAGATGGCGGCGTCGCCTGGCTAAACCATTTTCCTACACCCCATGCTATCTGCGTGGTGGCCATGGCCGGTTAGAACCAGTTTGTGCGGCTATTGTGCAATCACCTGGCACAATATGCGCTTGCTTG
Source organism: Undibacterium sp. GW821-FHT11H02 (assembly GCF_058808015.1). NCBI lineage: Bacteria > Pseudomonadati > Pseudomonadota > Betaproteobacteria > Burkholderiales > Oxalobacteraceae > Undibacterium > Undibacterium sp. GW821-FHT11H02. Next base: position 3,173 of record NZ_JBXARG010000026.1, read on the forward strand.
TTTGAACGAAATCTTTGCGGGGTTTTATCCACCTATGCTATCTGCATAGTGTGAATAACCGGTAATGGTGCCCCATAAATAGGCTCATTCTGAACGATGCTTAACGGTAAAACTAGTGATGTTCACGCAGCGTTTTTTTACAAAATTTTGTAAAGACGAATCTTACAAAATTTGAATATTGCTGGCTTTGTCGCCCTTAGGACTAGCGCTGCGTTCGAAAGAAACGCGTTGATTTTCCGACAGACTTTTGAAACCAGAAGATTGGATGTCTTGAAAGTGAGCGAATAAATCCGCGCCACCAGCGTCAGGTGTGATGAAGCCGAAGCCCTTAGCATCGTTGAACCATTTGACGATTCCAGTTTGATTGCTCATGTTATTTCCTTTAAATTCAATTTGGCAACCAATCTAGGCGCAGTGAAAAAATCAACATGCGAGCGAAAGAGTTACCGCTAGGCGAAATTGCCTGTTAGGCACTTAAAACCAAGAGATGAGACCGAAGGAGATAAAACAGAACGACTAGAGAAGAACAGCCATGCGGAATTGGGACCAACAATAAAACGACCTGATGCAAGTACAGGGCGAAATATACACACATATTTCGTAAACACCTAATTTATTTTTGAAAATTTAAAAAATAATTGCTTCGCCACTGATAAATAGAGTGTTGCAGACATGTCGTAAATTGCGAAACCAGCGCTGATAAATGCGCCATTCTTGTTTTTATGTATTCACTTTGCTTCATAATAGTCTGATGATGGCAAACCCGCTTTGTCATTGCATGCAGTGAATTTGAAATAGACGAGACATACGGAAATTCTTCTTGAAGAAAGCAGGGCCAAGATGCAGCCGAATCAAGCAAAATCAGGTGCGCAGCAAAGCGCAGTAGCAGAAAGCTCGACCCAGCGTTTGCTATTCTTTAAACGACTGCAAACCCTTACCAACAAGATTCATGCGACCCAAGCGCTTGATCAAATCATGCTTGATTTGAGTCAGGATATCTGCGATCTGTTTGAATGTGATCGATTAACGATCTATGTCGTGGCACCTGATAAAGCGAATTTGATCTCCAAGGTGAAGAAGGGTTTGAACAGTTTTAAAGATATACGCCTGCCTATTTCGGATCAGAGTATTGCCGGCTTTGTCGCTCTGCACCAGCAAGTCCTCTGTATCAAAGACGTGTATGACGAAGAAGAATTGCGTAGCTATTCGCCGCATTTGCATTTTCAAAAAGCGATTGATGAGCGCACCGGTTATCGCACCAAAGAGATGTTGGGCGCGCCTATTATTGATGCCGGCACTCAGCAATTATTGGGCGTCATTCAATTTATTAATAACCGGCATGGCGTCGCATTTACCTCTATTGCGACCGAGGGTGTGAAAGAACTTTGCGATACCTTGGCCATCGCTTTGACGCAAAAAAATAAGCCTTTGAATTTGCCACCATCGAAATTTAATTTTCTGGTATCAGAAGGCATTTTATCTGCGCCAGAATTTGAACTCGCGATCAGCTCGGCACGTAAGAAACAGCTTGATTTAGAAGATGTGTTGATTGATGAATTTCAAGTACAGACCGCGCATATTGGTATGGCTTTATCGAAGTTTTTTGCGGTTCCCTATGAACCCTATAAGCCAAACCGTGTGATTGATGCTGAGTTGACCAAGAAATTAAAGCGGCAGTACGTAGAAGAAACCAATTGGCTGCCGATTTCTGATGACCCGACCGGGATTAGTATTTTAGCGATAGATCCAGAACATGTGAAAACCACGCGTGTCGTCAATCTGATATTTTCTACGCCACGCCTGCATTATCGTGTCACGACCAAACGAGAATTTAAACAAACTATTGATCAGTTTTTTGGACAAAGTGTGGATACCGGTTCTGTTGGCGAACTGTTGTCTGGCATGGAAGACGAAGACCTGGACGAAACGAGCGGCACCACCGAAGTATCGGCAGCGGTCGACAATGAATTGGTCAAGCTGCTCAACAAAATTATTGTCGATGCCTATCAACAAGGCGCTTCTGATATTCATATAGAACCACGCCCCGGCAAAGAAAAAACCGTGATTCGATTCCGGCGTGATGGTTCACTCGCGCCGTATATAGAAATACCTGCCAGCTACCGCAACGCCTTGATCGCACGGATTAAAATTATGTGTGATCTGGATATTTCAGAGAAACGCAAACCGCAAGACGGCAAAATTAAGTTCAAAAAATACGGTCCGCTTGATATTGAATTGCGGGTCGCAACTATTCCATCTTCGGGTGGCATGGAAGACGTTGTGATGCGTATTTTGGCCGCAGGTGAGCCGATACCGATGGCGCAACTCGGCATCTTGCCGCACAACTTGCAACGTCTGATAGAGGTGGTTGAAAAACCCTATGGTATTTTCTTCGTTTGCGGACCCACCGGTTCCGGTAAGACGACAACGTTGCACTCGGTGCTGCATTATTTGAACCGTCCAGAAACCAAAATCTGGACCGCAGAAGATCCGGTCGAAATCACCCAAAAAGGTTTGCGTCAGGTGCAAGTCAATCGCAAGGCAGGGATGGATTTTGCCACCGTGATGCGGGCATTTCTGCGTGCCGACCCCGACATTATCATGGTCGGTGAAATGCGTGATAAAGAGACCGTCTCGATAGGCTTGGAAGCCTCATTGACAGGTCACTTGGTGTTCGCCACTTTACACACGAATAGCGCGCCAGAGTCTATAGTTCGTTTGCTTGATATGGGCATGGACCCATTCAATTTCGCCGATGCACTACTCGGCATTTTGGCGCAGCGCCTGGCTAAACGTCTGTGCACGAATTGCAAAGTCGCTTATCAGCCCGAAGCGGAAGAGATACAAAGCATGCTTAATGAATATTGTACGGAATTGCTGGCGACACCGGAGTTCCAAATTGATGTTGATATCGCCAAGCAAAAAGTGCTGAAAAAATGGCAGAAAAATTATGCGGACGAACGAGGTAATTTTACTTTGTATCGTCCAGCTGGCTGCGAGAAATGTGTCGGCGGCTATAAAGGCCGGGTTGGTTTGCACGAATTGATGGTGGGCACAGACGGCATCAAGAAATTGATACAGGAGCACGCGCGCGTCGCACAATTATTTACCGAAGCATTGAGCGATGGCATGCTCACTCTAAAAATGGATGGCATGGAAAAAGTGTTATCCGGCATTATGGATATGAAACAGGTGCGGGTGGTTTGTATTAAATAGAGTAAAGATAAATTGAAGGAAACTTGAAAATGAATCAAAACCGGAGAGCTACTTTTTTTAGCTTATTGAGTGTCTTTGTGGGGAGTATGCTCGCTACCGCAATATACGAAATTGTAGTGCGTGGATGGCAAAATGCGGATTGGTATAAAGCGCTTTTTATGGGATTTTTTTTCATTGTTTGGGCGTGTATCTTCCCATCAAGTTTTTTAGTGGAAAAAAAGCCGAAAGAAAAAGTCGATTACAGTAAACACAAAGTTTAAGGATAAAAAAACATGCCGTATTTAGGAGTTGGTTTACACGTTTTGGTTGCGATTTTTTTTGCTATTCACGCGATACGTCATCGCCGTGAAATGTATTGGCTAATGATTTTATTTGCTTTCCCCTTGTTGGGTAGCATCGTGTATTTTTTCGCGATCTATTTACCCGACAGTCGTTTGCAACACGGTGCGAATAAGTTGACTACGGCGGCCTTGAAAGCACTGGACCCGGGTAAAGAATTACGTGAGGCGCAGCAGGCATTTGAATTGACGCCCTCGGCGCAAAATCAGATGCGCCTGGCTTGCGCTTATCTGGAGGCGGGCGATCCACAACAAGCAGCGGTGCAATATGAAGCTTGCTTGCGCGGACCTTTCGCTACCGAGCGCGAAATCCTGTTCGGCGCTGCGAAGGCCCGTCTGCAAAATCAACAAGGTGATGCCGCTCTTGAATTGCTGCTGAAGATACGCCAATTACACGCTGATTTTCGTAAAGAGCAGGTCGGTTTATTGTTAGCGCAGGCTTATGCCTTGCAAGGTCAAAACGAGGCTGCACGTCAGGAATTTTCTAAGGCAGCTAGTGACCATGGCAGCATTGATGCTTATGCTGAGTATGCAATATGGGCATTGAGCATAGGTGATGTCGCTACCGCCCAAGCGCAACGTCAGGAAATAGAACGCATGCAAAAGCATTGGAACAAACATCACTATGCGATGCATAAACCTTTATTAAAACGTTTAGAAACGGCGTTTTCTAAAGCCTGAGCTAGGGCCTGTTAACATTTAAATCGGGAGATGCGTTCAAGCCAAAAGGTGGGATGGCAAGGCGTAGTTCGCCGCCGAGGCTGATGCCTCGGCAAGAGCTGCAACGCTGTCCATCGCGCCTTTTGGCTTGAACCCTTCGGGAATGGGTAAAACGGGCACATGGCGTTGTTGCAAGTCGCTTACAGTGCTCGCACTGCGGCGCGCCTTGACGGTGAAGTCAGGGTTTAGAGCAGCATGCTGCTCACTGACGCAACGAAGCATCCTTGCAAGGATGCTTTTCTTTAGCGATAGCCTAGCCCTGTGCCCGTTTTTCCGCATTCGCACTCCCAATTTAAATGTTAACAGGCCCTATTTAGTCTTTACTTCAATACTTCCCCTAAATCTTTTCGGACGATAAGTCCGCAAGATTTGTCAAATCACTCCATGATATTGTTCTACCCATCGAATCTGTGGAGAACAAGATGGAACAAGAACTTACCAGCATCAGTGCGCATAGAGCCAGTTACGAGCGCCGTTTCCGGCGCGTCGTTGATTACCTGCACGAGAACTTGGAACGAGATTTAGATCTGAATCATTTGGCCGAAATCGCCTGCATGTCACCGTATCACTGGCATAGGATTTATCAATCTTTTTGCGGCGAAAGTTTGGCCGCGACGGTGAAGCGTTTGCGTTTGCAACGCGCGGCTAATTTGTTGGTGAAGACCCCGCACAGCATAGAGCAAATTGCACGGGACTGCGGTTATAACAATCTGCAATCCTTCACACGTATTTTTTCTAGTGTGTATGGTATGCCGCCTGCACGCTATCGCAAGCACGGTAGCCATATACAATTTTCTGCAGCACAATCAATAAGGAGTGAGACGATGTTTCCAGTACAGATTCAAGAAGTAGCAGCGATGACTTTGGTGGGAATTCCCCATCGCGGTAATTACATGGGTATCAGTCAGGCATTTGATCAATTAGTCGGGATAGCCGGAGCGCGTCAGATGTTCGGTCCAGACAGCAAGATGATAGGTATCTATTTTGATGATCCGGCGCTGGTGGCAGAAGCGGAGTTACGCTCTATCGCCTGTCTGGCGGTGAGTGCCGAGCATCAGGCTAAGGCGCAAGCACCGCTTGAAGCCTACCATGTCAAGGCGGGTTCTTATGCCGTCTTGCAATACCAAGGCCCTTATTCCGATATGCAAGCCGCCTATCAATGGTTCTTCGGTGTCTGGTTACCCGCATCCGGTTACGAGGCGGCGGACGTACCCGTGTTTGAAGAGTACTTGAACAATCCACGCGATACCGCGCCAGGTGAATTGAAGACGGCGATTTATTTGGCTTTGCAGAGTGCTTAGTTTTTGAAATGAGCGCGCGCTAAGTTCGGTACTCCTAGTGTACTGAACTTGCGATTTTGCATCGTGTTTGGCCGGTCGGCAAGCAGGCCATCAACGTTGCAAAATACCACGTTTATGTTCAGGAATATGTGCCGCCGGATCTTGTGAGCTAAAGACATAATGCTGAAAAATACTTCCCCAGGCAGCTCTTTGTGCTGGGGGTAATTCCTTAAAACTGAGTAGGGCTTGCAATAGCAAACCATAAGGTGAGGTTTTGTTTTCTGTAGAAAAATTCGATCCTCCCCACCAGTAATTGATCAGTATGTTTATTTTCTCCAGCGACTCTACGTGATGCCACCATAAATTAGGAATATAGATGGCATCGCCGGGTTCTAGTATCGCGGTTTGCGCATGCTCCAATGCGATGCGGTAATTGGGAAAACGCGTGAAATCAGGATCGTGTAAGTTCACCAGGCTGATAGGTGAGGGCGTCGGCGCGAAATCGAGCGGACCAATATAAAGATTGGCGATTTGTTCTGGTGGAAACAACACAAACTGCCTTCGTCCACTCACCACGCAGGCGATATTGTCGGACCCGTCGATATGGGTGGGCGTGATGATGTGATTACCTAACCAGATGCGCGGCTGGATATCGGCGGTCAACAAAGGCATAGGGTGATCTTGTGGCAGACTGGGCAGGCATTCCGCGATCAGTGCGCTTTGCACAGCGACCGAAGGTGGCGTTGGGAATTGTGCGTAGCGCGCCAGTTGTTCTAATACTTCGGTAATCGTAACGCGCTTGCGCAGGAAATTAAATCCATCCATAGCCTCGTTATAGAACAAGCGTCCCTGAGTTTCTGGTCGCAGCATGATGGCATCTACGCCAACACTTGAATCACGCTGGTGTAAATCTTTTAGTATTTCCGTGACATCGCCATGGGCCATTTGCACCAAAGGCCAGTCTTTGACCAGGCCACGTAGTATTGCAGGACGATATAAGGGGGCAATTTCTTCCTGAAATAGTTGAGGTGTGACTTGATGCCATTCGGCTATCGCCGGAAAAGTTAAGCTCATGATGGTTGTATGTATAGAAAGTTGGCAGCGGTATGCCTAAATCCTAGCCGTTTTTGTATAAGCACAGCCAATTTTTTGGCGAAGATTAAAAAAATGCGTAAATCGACAGGGTGAGTTTTATGTCAATACATCCTGTTACAAGTTTATACAACGAAAAAACGCTAAGTTGCTTGTGGTCAAGGATAGCTTGTGTGATACTGGCATCCAAACACCTTGAAAATAGGATGGGATTAGTAATCGCAAGTGCTTATCTACCTAATCAACAAGTGGACAACTTTTTTGGAGAGAAAAAATGAACATGACTAAATCTAAACAAACGGGCTTCACCTTGATCGAATTGATCGTTGTGATTGTGATTTTGGGCATCTTGGCAGCTACGGCTTTGCCAAAATTTGCTGACTTAGGCAAAGATGCACGTATCGCTTCTTTAAATGCAGTACGTGGTTCTATGGGTGCTGCAGCAGCAATGGCGCACGGCAAGTTCTTGGTGACAACACCAGCGCCGACTACAGTGACTTTTGAAGGTACGACGATCACATTTGCAACGGTAGTTGCTTCAGGTTATCCAAAAGCAGATGCTGGTTTTGTTGCAGCATCCGGCATCTCTAGTAATGATTACACTATCATCGCTGCTGGTTCAGCTGCGACAGCAAACTCACCTGTCACTAGTGCCACTGAAACAGCCGTGATACCTGTGAGCGTTGCCGGTAGCCCAGCAGGATTGAGCTGCTATGCCAAATATGCAGAGCCAGCAACAGCGACTGGTGCACCAGTCATTACTATTGTTACCACCAGCTGTTAATCAGCTGAGGTCACAAAAAAAAAGCGTCTCTAGTAGGCGCTTTTTTTATCTCTAAATCAAATAGGCAAAATTGACTTGTTAGCAGACCAAGAAAATAGGATGAAAAGATATATGCGCCGCGCTTCTCAAATTGGTTTTACTTTGATAGAGCTGATCGTCGTGATCGTTATCTTAGGTATTTTAGCAGCCACTGCCTTACCCAAATTTGCCGACTTAGGTGAAGATGCTAGGATTGCCAGTGTCACCGCTGCGCGGGCTGCGATGACCGCAACGGCTGGTATGGCGCACAGCAAATATCTGGTGATTAGTCCTTCGCCCGCGACCCTGCTATTCGAAGGCGCGACTATTACGATGGCTGCGACAGGCTACCCCGTCGCCAATAATGCTTTTGCTACTGCCGCTGGTTTAGCGAATGGTGATTATGCGCTCAATTTCAGCGGAAGCAGCCTGAGAGTGTCACCTGTTAGTGCAAGCGTTGCTGCCACCTGCTCGGTGACCTATACAGAAGCCGCCTCAGTTGGCGCGGTACCTACCTATGTGGTGGATACCTCAGGTTGTTGAGCCGCACAGCAGCAGACATCCAAGTCGGACTGCGAACTCCTAAAACTCGAGGGTGGCACGTCCTAAAACACTATTATCGCAAAGACCCATCACGACCAAGTCTGGATTTTTAGCACTACTATGACATTAGGCGCGCCTGGCCAATCCTAAGTTGTGAATCGCTGATGCGCTGCGAATTGTCTGGGCTTTGCTTGTCGTTTTATCGTGGCTGACTTCTCTCAAGGCTAAAGATTTTGCGCCCTCGTCAGATGTCGCCATCGTGCCATCGATCTCAAATGCAGCCACTGCTTCCGCCAGCTTGAGTGCCTGGCTGTGCATAGATCCGGCCGCACTGGCCGCTTGTTCCACCAGTACCGCATTTTGTTGGGTAATCTGATCGAGTTGAACTAGGGTCGTATTCACATTACTGATGCCGGCGCCTTGTTCTACGCTGGCATCCGTAATGGCTTGCATATTGCTACTTAATGCCTGTATCTCATCAAGGATTTGGTGCATGGTGACTCCAGTATTTTGAACCTGGAGATGGCCTGCATGTACTTTCTTGGTCGAATTGGTGATCAGTACATTGATCTCTTTGGCGGCGTTCGCGGTGCGTTGCGCCAGGTTGCGAACTTCGCTTGCTACCACACCAAAGCCACGCCCTTTTTCGCCCGCCCGTGCTGCTTCAACTGCCGCATTCAATGCCAAAATATTAGTTTGAAATGCGATGCCGTCGATAACTGCGATGATCTCATTGACCTGTTTCGATGAATGCTGGATATCGTCCATTGTGCTGGCCAATTGCTGCACGGCTGCGCCACCTTGTTTCGCAAGCGCAGTGGTAGACGATGCTTTTTGATTGGCTTGTTGAGCACTGTTGACATTTTGCTTGACCATGACGGTCAATTCTTCCATAGACGATGATGTCGCTTCCAATGAATTGGCTTGCTGTTCCGTACGCAAAGACAAATCGGCATTGCCGTGTGCAATATGCAATGAAGCATTACTGATGCTTTCGGTGCTGCTGCGAATATTTGAAACCAGATGAGCCAATACCTGTCGCATTGCATCGAATTCTTTGACTAATTGGGCGACTTCATCGTGTGCTTTGGTATGACTGCTGGTGCTCAGATCTCCATCCGAAACGCGATGTACTGCCAGGCTCAAGTTGCGTAATTCACCAAAGAATGCCAGATAAAATCCCGCCAGTAAATAACAAGCAAAACTCAGCATAAACAAGATCGCCAGGAGCATGGCATTGCGGTTCCAGACATCGTTCTCTAATCTTTGTTGCAGCTTGGACTCGATCAAACTCGCGATACTCAGGTTTAATTGTGCCCAGTCAGAGATGACTTGTTGTCCCGCTTCCAGATAAGCCGTACCACTGGTTTGATTCAAAGTACTGAGGATTTCGCTTTTGGTACGCTCCAAAAAAGCGACATTTTCTTCAATCACTTTTTTGCTTTGTTGCGCCAAGGCTTGTGATGCGGGATTCGCCTGTATCACGGCTTGAATTTGTGCTTCGACTTTTTGCAGATCACGTTGACTCAGCATGACATTGGCATTGATCACCACATCTTCATTGGCTTCCATGAGACCTGTGTCGATATAGGGCGCACCGCGTGCACTGGTGTCTGCCATCAGAGCGGTCAATTCAGGTATCGATTTACCGAATAAACCAATCAAATAATAGGTATCGACTTTGGGATCAAGACTGAGGTGAGTATGGTCCGAAATCTTAACCGCGATTTTATTGAGTTGCTCTAGTAAGCTTTGATGGGCGAGATAACTGTCTTTCGCTTTGCTCTCTGAGATTTTTTCTTGAATACCTTTCCAGATGCTCAGTGCTTGTTGTAAGTCCTTCTGCGCTGCGAATTCTGGTTGGCTCGTGTTACTGGGCGTCAATCTGGCAAACACTTGATCAATTTGTGGCGTCAGGCTACTTGCCTTGCCAAGTGCGTCTTTATTCCCAGCCAATCCCAAATGACGCAAGGCGCGATGCTGCTGAGTGAGTTGTACCAGTTGATGTATCACGCGTACTTGTTGGACGCCTAGTTGTTCACTTTGCGTCAGCGCGATCGACTTGTTCAACTCCCAGATAAACAGACCTGAGACCACCAGCGCCGGGATAGCAAACAAACAAGCAACAATCAAGAATTTGGGCAGTAAGCGCAAACGACGCATGCTGGCGATAGCGGGAGCAAAGAAGACAGACATAAGTACACCGTAGAAAAAAATTAACGGAAGGAAACAAAAAACAGTCTCCAATGTACTGAGCGACTATGACCAGCGTGTGACTAGGGTTTGATTTTTTAGGACTTAGCGAAACAGGCGCTGGGCTTGTGGCGTTCCCTTTCATGTAGCAGGGGGGCGGCTTGAATTCCTCACCAGATCCTCGTCTTGCAATGGCACTGTCTACGGTGCTATTCAAGGCGACAGGCAATGATTTGTGCCCCTAAGATATCCGCCTGCAAATGAAATGCTTGCAAAATACGTTGGCGTTCTTGCGGATCAGCGGGTAGGGCAAATGTCACATTCAATTGCGACAAGTTTTGGGCGGACTTTGTGGCAAGCCGATTCGCCGCCGCAGGCATACTTTCCTGCTTCTCCTCGATTGCAGGAGCTATCATAGGCGCAGCCGTCGATAATAAACCTTGCGCCTGCATTTCCGCGATCACCGCTGCGAAAGGTATCGTGATGCAATCATGTGGCTCCAACCAGCGCTTACTGCCTCCGCTAGTACTGACGATGCCTCCCGTTAGCTCAACCGCAGCGTCCGAGATTTTTTCATAATGGAAGGCTTCCCAACCCGCTAAGCCACGTTGCCGCTGAGCGATCTCCGCCATGATTTGTGCCACTTGTCCGCCGTGCGCCACCATGCCGACTGGTAACATTTCTGAGAAATCGAGCATATTCAATTTTCCTCTGATAAATATTTCTTTAATGTTTTTGCCAAAATAAGCCCTAAGCCGCGCAAACTGAGCGAATTTTAAGTGTAATTGTGAAATCACAGGTAAAATTCGCAATCGCTTTTTTAAACGATTGACTACCGCTGGTAGTAGCCACTTTTTTGCAGTTTTACCCTTAACCCGCAGCAGCCTTAGCTTCTGCCTTATACCGAAAATCATAAAGGAAGACCACGATGTTGATTAAATCCCGTTTCGTCATTGGTAGCGCCATCGCACTCATGGCATTGACTGGCTGCTCAAAAAGCACAGACAAACCTGCTGATTCAGTAACTGATGTGATCGCTGCAACCGTCAACGGTAAAGCTATTAGCAAAAAGCAAGTTGACTTAATCATGAAACAGCAAGCCTCACAAGGTATGCCAGATACGCCAGAAATGCGCAAAATGATTATCGACAACTTGGCATTGCAAACGATCGCCGCAGAAGAAGCGGTCAAAAAAGGTCTGGATAAAAAAGGTGAAACCGCAGAGCAAATCGAAATGTCGCGCTTAGGTATTTTGGCGCAAGGCTTCGTCGATGATTTCTTAAAAAATAGCCCAGTCACTGACGCACAATACGCCGCAGAATACGAAAAAATCAAAGCAGCAACCGCAGGCAATGAAGTCTCTGCCCGTCATATCCTGGTAGAAAAAGAAGAAGATGCAAAAGCCATCATCGCTAAATTGAAAAAAGATGTGAAAGTATTCGCAGCTTTAGCCAAAGCCCAATCCAAAGATCCAGGCTCGAAAGAAAAAGGCGGCGACTTAGGCTGGTTTGATCCACGCGGCATGGTGCCAGAATTCGGCGCAGCAGTCGTCAAATTGGAAAAAGGCAAATTCAGCGAAGAGCCAGTCAAATCTCAATTCGGCTACCACGTCATCTTGTTAGACGACACACGTGCAAAAGAAGCCCCAACTTTAGAACAAGTCAAACCACGTTTGACGCAACAAATTCAACAACAGAATTTGAAAAAATTATTGGATGAGATGAAAGAAAAAGCCAAGATAGAAATCGTCGGCGCTTCCGCTGCATCAGCGACGGCATCTGCCTCAGCAGCAGCGTCTGCACCAGCTGCAGCGGCTCCAGCAGCGAGCGACAAGAAATAAATTTTAGGTTTATTTTTTGGCCCAGAAAACCGCCTTTTTTAAGGCGGTTTTTTTGTGTCTATTGGCCAAATAATTTGAAAACTCACATCGGATTGAGAAGATGTAACATTCTTTCTTCAAAGTGTTGCCTGTTGGGTTTGGATTTCTTTGAGCGTATGACCTGTGTCATCTTTCCACTCAATGCGACCATTTGCGCTACGCCCGAGGATGATTGCAGCAGCAGTGGATGGGCTAGAAAAACTATAGTCTTGTTGAAAAACATAGCTATCACCAACTTGCTGCAAAACTTCGTTAGCGATTAAGTCCTGACGTAGATCGACAATGCTGTGCATTTGCTGCTGCATGGATGCGGTGACCTCTAAGCTGGCTTGCGAATTCGCCTTCACGACAAAGCCTTGATTGGATTCGTATCCTTGCGCTTTTAAACCCTTGCCGACACAGTTCAAAAGCGCGATGTCAGCAATGCGAATGTCGGTTGCGCGTGTCATTTCAAAAGCAGATATACCCAAGACGGGCAGCATGCTCAGCATATGATCGAGAAACACCAACATGTCTGCGCGGTCTGCCTCTGATAGCGTAGGTTCGTTCTCTGATTTGATATTATCCAAACGCATGCGCTTTGCGTCTTTGGCGCGTTGGATCAGTTGTGACTCAAGGAATTGCACGTGGGCTTTATTCAATTGACCAGATCCAGCCACAAAAAAGACTGCCCGCGTCCAAAAATCTTTATTGCTGAAATGGTTTTCCAATCGAGGTTTAACGGGATCGCCTTCACCGATGTAAATCATCTCGCCATCACCATCAGGGCGCGGACCAAGCAAAAGATAGACACCCGTTTGCGCAAACTCTTCGCGCTGTTTTATGGTTGGTAGCAAAGGGCGCGGAAATACAATCGCTTTGCCTATCCAATTGCTGCGTTCAACGATACGCAGACCGTCTGGGTCGCCATTGGCTACGAAGATTTTTAGGGAGAATGGTGAGGTCATGCGAATATTTGTGGGCTAAGCGAATGGAGATAATCGGTTTGATATTGATGTAAAAAATCATTTCTATATTTAAATAAATGCCATAAGAGAAATGCGATGACATTTGCGATTAAATAAGAATAACTAATAATTTCAAAGACTTATATGCGTCTCTCGTAAAATATTACGTTTGTGATTAATTAAAGCTAAGCTCGATTGGTACATGCTCGGCATATTTTCGCCAGAATTATGTTCGTTGTAACAGCGATATCACCAATAATTTCACCTATGATTTAACGCTCGTTTGCTATAATTTTGCGCAAGTGGACTGGGAGTTCCCGGTCGGCGTCTAAGCCTCGTTGAGTTCCATCGGGGCTTTTCGCTTTATGGCTGGGGATAAGTTTTCAAACACCAGTTTTCAAATCCTTCACCGACTGCCTTTCTCCCGCCTTCATAAGTTTGTCTTTAAACGTCTTTTCTTAATCTATTGCGAAGCTGACCCCAATCGTACTAAATCATGATGCTGCCGTTAAAATTCTACAGTTCATATTGGTCATTTTTGTACATCCTTAATCCTTTCAAATAAAAGTGAGAAATTAGAAAATTCTTCTGGATCAAAAAATTTGCAAGCATTCGAAAAATCAACCTTTGCTTGTGAAGTTCCGCTGATCTCAAAAACAATTGAATCTGCGATAATGGGTGAGCCCTTTAGCCCGTGTTGATTTAAAAGGTCGTCCTTGAAATAGTGCTCAATGGATAAATGCCGATAAATCAAGTTTGATGCTGAGGCAAAAATTTCACGTCCGCTGGGTATTGGTAATAAAATTGCGTGCATTGGTTTCGATTTGTGAAGGCGATGAAGGCCATCTTTCCCATTGGTAAATGCTTTTTTCGATACACCATTAAACTGTTCGTTTCCAATTCTGTCATTATCAAAAACAGCAATTACAGTTCGATCTGTGACTATCGATAAAAACTCAAAGCAGCGTCTTAATGGTTCTGCGCCACCATTGCGATCCTCGGGATTTGGCTCAACACCACAAGGAATTGGTTCGAACGGAATAGGGCTTCCTGGATTAAGTTTTTCCCATGCTGTGCGTATCAGAGTTGCGTCAGTTTTTCCTTCTACAAGTAATGCTGGCAACGTCGTTTCATTTACCTTTATTAATACCTCATTTTGGTATTTTTTTGTGGTTGAGAATACGTCAAAAGCAGTCAAGAATTCTGAGTAAGTTTCCGGCGTAATCAGACCACCATCAGGCATTTCTCTGATCTCGAATTTCTCAGACCCTAGTACATCTTCTAGCCCTAGAGCAACCAAAGGTGCATGAACGCTGAAAATAAACTGAATTTTTCCAAACAATGATATTAGTTTCGGTAAAGCCGAATATTGCAATCCTAAGTGTAGATGCAAGTCAGCTTCATCGATGACAACAATCCCGGGGATCTCCTGCGTGTTAGAAAAATTGATGGACGATAAATCTGCATCTCGAATAATTGAAGCAAACATGCAAAATAACGCGCTTTCTCCAGCCGAGAGGCTTAATAAATCTTTGATGAACCTAATTGCCTGTCCATCGCGAGAAATAGTCACACTTATGATTCTGTTTGTTCTATCACCAATGCCAAATTGCAATAGGTCGGTGTCTTGTTGACATAACACCCGCTTGAGAATTTCTGTTATTGCATTGAACACAGCGTGACTTTTTCCAGGCTTAGGTATACGTACCTCAGCTATACTTCCAGCGTAATTTACCGGAACTCTCGTTGAAACGTGCTCACTTACCATCATGTCAAAGACAACAGAGAAGAGCCAATCCAAAGTGATCTTGAGTCGATTCTTGGATAAGATTTTTCTGGCTGTTTTTCCTTTTGTTCTGATTGCCTCTGTAAGTTGAAGTTCGTTAGATAAGTCGCTAACGTTCATCCAGTCTGGTGGTTCAAAACGGTCTGCTGGAAAAAAAAGAAAACAGCTTTCTTGAAGTTCTTTTTCAAGAAGGTGAGTTTGCTCAAGTTCACCCATTGGAAGTTCAAAAAAGCTTGATTCTGTCGCTGGTATTCGCTCCCAAGAAACATCTATATTTGCAAGTTCAACAGATGTTCCACATTCTTGTTTCGGCATAGTTAACTGCCATTCGATTAAAGAGACGCCTTTTTCAAATTCTAGTTTTGCAAAGTAGAAATTTTGATTCTCATGAATACCTAAAGGAGAACGAAGTCGAAATACCCGCCCCTTTTCGACCTCTGTGTCTTCATATACTCGCTGTTTCATAACAAGTAAGGCGTTAACTATAAAAGAAATTACTGTCGACTTTCCGCTACCGTTGCGACCAACAAATACGATCGGCATGGGGTTTTCGCCATTGAACGGTAAAGCCACATCCAGTTGTTTAATTGGACCAGTGTTTTTTAATCGAATTGAACGAAGATACATTTGCTCTCCATCTTGATAATTGTCTAGATAAATTTGGAAAAGGATAATTCAGGCGAGGGCGTTTTCTACAAATACATCAGCTAATATTTTTTGTATTTGATTTAATTCTATGATGCGGGACTTTAGTTGTTCACAGAGGAGCATTAATTCCTCTAGCTTAGAGACTATGCGGTGTTGTTCCTCGAGCGGAGGGCAACCTAAAATGAGATTAAGTATCTGTTCTCTCGTCACATTTTTCATCGAGCTACTTGTCCCGCCGGCGTGGAGTGAATAATAGGCTCGCGCAAATGGTGAGGCATTTACAAGATTGATGAACTGCTTATCGCAAAGTGAGGAAAGGCGAAGCCTGACGATTTTATCTGACAGCATTAAATTGGGTGGGCACTCGTCGATTACGACGCTTCTTGCCACTAATTCAGCGGTGTTGGCTCTGGATATTAGAAAGTCGCCTTGCTCAACAACACAGTCTAATCTTGCCTCTAGTGATTTTGGTAGTGCCTTATTTTCATCAGATAAAAACTTACCCCAAGACACAGCGCTAACTTTCAAGACGCCCCAATCAGTACCATTGCGTGGATATGCTTCACAGCTCGGGCTCCAGCCAGAGTCACTCTTTTCTACAATTGTACCGAGCCTAGTCCATTCCCAACCTTTGGGGAGATCAAAAGACTTTTCATCCTCACCGATCCGTGCTAACGGTTTGTCTTTCTT
The DNA here is from genome assembly GCF_058808015.1 of Undibacterium sp. GW821-FHT11H02. Lineage (NCBI taxonomy): Bacteria > Pseudomonadati > Pseudomonadota > Betaproteobacteria > Burkholderiales > Oxalobacteraceae > Undibacterium > Undibacterium sp. GW821-FHT11H02. The sequence continues at coordinate 19,307 of NZ_JBXARG010000026.1, forward strand.
GATCGCCCCCTCAGCAACCAACTTCGCTTTCTCGTCCTGTATCCGCTTAAGCAACTCACTAGCCGGCTCATCGTTCGGGTCTTGCGGTACGAGTTTGCCCGTGACTGCTAGTTGTAGCAAGGTTTGTTTGAGGGCGTCTATGCTGGATTCTGTGGTGAATAGGGTGTCGAAGTGCGTGGCGATGCGTTGCCAGTTGGCGTTGAAGTCTTCCGCGTCTTGCGATTGCGTGAGCGTGCTTAACAAGTGGCTGACGAGTTGTTCGTGGGCGTCGGCGGCGTTGTTGTGTTGGGCTTCTAGTTGGTCGCATAGCGCCATTAGTTCGTCTACTTTGGTGACTATGCGGTGTTGTTCTGCGATTGGTGGAACCGCTATTGGAAGTTCAGATAGCTGCCCAAGATATATTCCTTTTTGAGCTGTTCCTTTTCCATGCTCGTCGTAATATGCGAGGCAGTATGGTGAAGCTAGGTGCAAGCATAAGTAGTGCGGGAACAGTCCTGTCTTTATAACCGCGACACTACGTTGTAAGACGAACTTTGGTGCATCTTTAGGCACAACTGCCGGACGACCTAGAGAGGCAACAATAGTCAATAACACATCGTCAGGTTCAATCTGAGTTCGTGCATCCTCTAGCTCAAAATCTTCGTGTGTTACGAAGCGTGATGGCGTGCTGAAATCAATTTTACCGAAATTCACGTTCTGGCTACTTAACATAGGTATGCCCGCTCCAGCATCTTTTGGAGGGTTGTGTGAGCCATCTGTAAGTTTGGTCGAGAGAGTTCCGAGTTTTTCCCAACGCCAGCTCGTTGGAATCTGAAAAGGGGGTTCGCCGGAATCAAAATCCGCTGTATTTTTACTCTTTTTGATTTGTTTATTTGCGAGCAGAATCTTTTTTCTTGCGTTGATTCCGTTTAAAAAATCGCTTACCGGCTCGTCATTTTCATTTTGCGGCACCAACTTCCCACGCACCGCCAATTCTAAAATCAATTCACGCAGTTTCTTAATGCCATACACGCTATTCGCATTACCCGAAGTGCGTCCGCGTCCCGATTTTTTTTCGGTGTCTGCTGCTGTCCAAATATCGAGATGATCTGTGATCAGTTTATGGACTGCGCTCATGCCTGTTCTCCTGCTTGGGCGTTTTCTAATACGGCGCGGTCACGTTGTAATTCGGCTTGCAATTGTTCCTCGGTGGGCAAAAAGGCGCGGTAGCGGCTGGCGAACAAATGTTCACTGTCGGCTAGTAGCGAGTATTTGGCGACGGCTTCATTGCGTTCTGAGCAGAGGATAAGACCTAGCGTGGGGTTGTCGCCTTCGCCTCGGTATTGTTCTTCAAACACGCGCACATACATATCCATTTGGCCTACGTCTTGGTGGCTGAGTTTGCCGACTTTGAGATCGACTAGTAAGAAGCATTTGAGCAAGTAGTTATAAAACACCAGATCAACAAAAAAATCATCGCCCTCTACGCGCAGATGTTTTTGTCTGGCGACAAAGGCAAAGCCCTTGCCTAGCTCTAGCAGGAAGCTTTGTAACTGGCCTAGGAGATTACTTTCTAATTCTTTTTCAAAGAGGGTGGCGCCGGGTTGGGCACCGATAAATTCAAGTACATAGGGATCGCGGATAAAGTCGCGTGCAGCATTGGCATCAGTGGTAGCGTTGGGCGCATGTTCGGCGATGAGAGCAATTGCTTCTTTTTGTACTGCGACCTTGTCTTGGCTGGAGAGCAGGCGTTCGTAAAATAGGGTGCTGATTTGGCGATCTAAGGCGCGTACGCTCCATCCTTGGGTCGCTGCTTCATTGGCATACCAATCGCGCGCCGTCTTATCTTTGATGCGAATTAAGACCTTGTAATGGGACCAGTGTAATTCTCTCCACAGTGTAGAGAGAATTGGAAACTCAAGATAAAATTGTCGAAAACTCCACAAACTTTGCGGCGAAAAGCCTTTTCCATATTCGGCGCTGAGCTTTTGCGAGAGTTGTTGCAGGGTTTGCTTACCGTATTGCGCACGAGCAGCACCGCCTTGCTCATCTTCTACGATTAAACGACCGATATGCCAATAGCTTTGCACCATGACATCGTTAATGGTGTGACGAACTTGTTGCTGGGCGCTATCAAGGACTAGCCGAACTTGTTCGTATAGCGGTTGAATATTGACTGGCGCTGTCATGATTAAGCATCTCCTTGCAAAGCTTTTTGTAAGATATCCTTCAGTTTCCCACGGAGGGAATCAAATCCTATTGTTTGATGCGGCTCTTGAGAGTTTTGGTGTAAATTTGGTGTAGTGCTCAGTATTTCTTGCGTTTGGTATTTGTCACTACACTTGTCTAATTTCTGAAATGTTTGTTAGGTCGTAGAATTGAAATTATGCTAGATTAGCGAAAGATTAGAACTTCGAAAATCTGTATCCGAAAAAACATAAAAAGTGTAAAGAAATGGTCGCACCACAGCCTCTTTTGAAATCTATCGAAATCTTTAATGACATTTTAAAGATTGTTGATGCTCCTTTTAATGATCAATTAACTGTTCGCCGTTTTAAAGTCGATGCAAGACGACTCATAAGCTCGGGAGTTGAAGGGATGTCCTATTGCTACGCATCGCTTGGTTTGCTGGCGCTCATTGAAAAAGATAAAGACAATGTTATCAGTAACATTGATAACGCGATTCGAATTAACCCTAATGATTTTTCTGTCAGGAACGTGAAAGCGCTAGCTTATCGAAAACTCGGAATGCTCCGAGAGGCCATGGATACGTCGTTGGAGAGTGTCGCGAAGTCTTTAGGTGATAAGTCGGCTGTGCACGAGGCCATTGTTAATTCGCAGCGAGCGGGTTTTTTCACTCAAGCTTCAGAGTTCATTGAAAGATATGCGAAATTGACTGTTAATGATTCCACGAATGTGCTGAAAAAATTCCACGCTCACAATGATGTTGTTCTGGCCAATGTTTCCGAGAAGAAGATTGATGATCGAACGATCATTGACCGCATTGAGGTTGCGACCAGTGTGATTTCTAAGAAAGGTTTTTGGATTTGTGAGACAGACCAACTTTTTTTTCACGATGGTTCATACTTTATTCATTTCTACGTGGATGAAGATCAGGATACATGCACGAATTTGAACTTTGAGATAGCCGAGGAACTTGTTGATAGATTCGACGACGTTTATATGGAACTGTTCACAATCAGGTGTAGACCTTTTTCTACTTATTCTCAGACACAGTCTCTATACAAATGAGCGTTAATCCAGAAGACTTTTTGTTTTTCGCATCCGCTATTAAAAGCGATTCAGCGGAGATTGAACTACGTAATGCTTGTTCTCGAATCTACTACTGTGCTTTTCACAGCGTCACGAAAGTGCTTAAATTTTGCCCTGATAATTCGCACCTTTCTATGCCAAGTCATGTTCGAATCACCGAACGACTTATGGCAAATGGCACTAAGGAAGCTAAAGCTATCGCCTATGTTCTTGCCTCCATGAAGCAGATTCGTGTTTGTGCGGATTATGAAATTTCAGATCCTTTTGATGCGCATTTTTTTTCAGAGATGAAGTCAACAATGGGGCGACTTAGTGAAAAAATTGATCTGTTTGTTGCTTCGAGTGAGCCTTTAAGCCGAGTTGAGATTAGCAAGTCATAAAGCCTTCTAGGAGAGTGGGCGTTTTCCCTTTTGCTTTGCTGGTTTGCGCCATATGAGCTTTGTACATTTGATTAGCAAAAAAGCCCGCGACTTGCGGGCTTTTTTGTTAGTTGCGCTCTTGGTGTCTCTCTACCCAAGATCGTACTTCTGATTCCTTGTACAGCGGTTGTGAGCGTTTGACGCCTGCTGCTGGTATGCGGATCGCTTTTGGAAACGATGGCAGGCAGGCGATACGTTCACGGACTGTTGAGGCATCGCGTTTTAAGTAGGCTGCAATGTTCTCTATTGACCAAAGATCGTCTTCAATGCGCACTGGTGGTTGAATCTTACTTGCTACCGCTGTTGCTAGTCGGTCTAACATTTCTATTTCGCTCATGATTTGCTCGCGGTCTTCGGTGTTGGGAAATGCCATTTGTCCATTGGCGCTGGCTTGCTGGCGGCTTCTTGTCTTGGCTGTTGAACCTTATTAGCCGCAACATCAATTAATGCTTTGTAGTAGTCAATTGCTTGGTGCGTGTGGTTGCATGAATCTTTGAACGCATACATTACTTCATCGTACATAACTTGCGCGGCCTGTCGCTTCACTGGCTCTTGTGCTTGAGTGTCAATCATGCGAAAGTGAACCCACCAAGCTCGACCACCATCGATGCACTGGCCGTTGCGGTCGTCGTTTACGCTGTCGTAAAGTACATGCGTCACGAATACTTCGGTGGCGCCCGCATCATGAAACCACTGAGCGACGTGCGTGGAGTCGTGAAAGCTTGCATCCCAGATGTACAAGACTGCCTGCCATAAACCAACGTCGTCTTGAGAGATAATCGCGCATTCACCAAGTGAACCTGCGGTCGGGCAAGTTCCTTCGTGCATTTTTGAATTGATTAGCTGCAGGAGATCTTTTATTGAGATTTGTTTTTTATCGTCGCTCATGATCCGCTCGCAGTCGTCGGTGTTGGGAAAGGCCATTGCTCGATAGGTGCTGGCTTGCTGGCGGCTTCTTGTGCTGCTTTGTCGGCTTTGGATGGGCGGCCACGTTTCTTCGGCGCTGGTGTGGCTTGTCCTTCTTCGTCGGCCTGTTCTGTCGCCGGTGCTTGAACTGGTAAGGCTGGCTCTTGTTCTGCTGTTGTGATGTCGATGCCTTCATGTTGCGCAAAGGAGTGGAGCAAATCGAATTCTTCATCCTCGCGATTGAGGTAGCCGCTGTGATTGTGCCAGCCGCGTGGAATGCCGATATCTCCAGCTACGTAGTCGATCAGGAGTTGTTGCAATTGCTCACATGACGCGCTTTCGATGAATTCGATGCGGTCTTGTTCGGTGGCCATGCTTTGACCATAGAATTCGTCGTGTATTGACGACGGTACCGCAAAGTACATTCCAACTTCAATTTGCTTCATGAAGACGCGCAGTGATTCTAGACTAAGCTGGCCACGTGCACGGATCGCTTTGTAAATGCGAATACGCTTGATCTCTTCGTTGACCAAGTCACGTTGGCGATTGCTTTCTTCGGCTGATTTATCCAGTGATTGCGTACTTGTGTCGGAATCGTCGCCGTCCTCACCATCGTCGAATGGTTTATAGTCATCGTCACCTTCTGTATTCTCGGCGGCATTATCTGCTTGTTCAATTGCCTTCGTTTGTGCTTGGACTTCGGTTTTGCAAAAGCCTAAGTCTTCTAAGGTGATTTGAACATGCAATGCGTTGTAGATGCTTGTTGGTACGCCATTGACGACCGCGACAGCGATTGGTTCTGGTAGTTTGTCTGATCCAATGGCATCGATCACAGTTTTGTTTCGGTCAGCGTTGTTGATGAGGCGTGAAAAGTGAAACAGGCGGGTGCCGTTGACTGCATAGTTGTCACGCTTTTCGTTTGCGTAGCTGATGGCTTTTCGTGCCTCGGCGTCGATCAAAATAGTGATGTTGTTTCGCTCGGCTCTTTCAATGATCCTTGCGTTGTGCGCGATCACTTTTTCTTGGTAGCATTTTGGATCTGTGCAGATGTTTTTGTCGAGGTCTGCCAAGTCTGGATCGTTGCCGGTGCGCTTTGGACAGGCTTTGCATGAACCTGAATCTGGCGTTAAAAACGTGTCGGTCGTAGAAAAGATTGCTGTCTTCAAGTGGACGTTGTAATTCGCTTGGATGTGTTCGGTGGCATCGCGATAAGACATTGGTTCGCCTGTGCCATATTCGTCAATGATCTCATTGAAGGCTTCGACTTGAATCTCTGGTACCGGAATGCGAGCGATAAGTAATGCGAGCGAGCGCGTGAACTTTTTGTTCTCAAAAAACTCATCACGCAATTCTTTGCAGAGATTACACAGCTTCAGCGTGGCGTAAATCTGTGATCTGGATTTGCTTAGTTTGTCTGCCAGCATGTCTGCTGTGTAGCCACTGTGCAGCATGAGCGCTTGATAGCCTTCGGCTTCTTCCATTGGGTGTGGATCTTCACGTTGCAGGTTTTCGATTAGCTGTAGCTCGGCTGCTTGGGTGTCGCTGAGATTGCGGATGATCACATTGATCGAAGTCAGCTTGGCGATATTGGTTGCGCGATAGCGACGTTCACCGCATACGATTTCGTAGTGCTGTGGTTCTTCTTCAGTTGGTTCGACTGGACGTACTAAGATTGGTTGAATCAGGCCGTTGGCTTTGATGTTGGCGGCGAGTTCTTTTAATGCTGCTAAGTTGAAGCGTTTGCGGTTTGTCTTTGAGATACGAATATCCAAAACCGGCAATGAGTCGAAGCGGCTGTCTGTCGCCAGTTCGTCAACGACGATGGTGTGCGGGTCTTGTCCGATGATTGCGTTTGCTTGTTCCATGATGTACTCCAAAAAAATTATAAGGGCGTGATGCTGGTGAATAGCGGGGTGAGCCATGATTGCTTGTCTGGCGGTGGTGGCTTGTCACGCACCTTGTAAATTCGCACTGGTTTTCTGCCTCGTTTTTCGTAGCCGGCGATGCAGATTGCACGTTCACTTTCGAGGGTGTCGAGCATCCCTCTTAGCGTGGTTGCGGCGAGAAATGGATAATCGTCTTGCAGCTCAGCGAGCAACATTGTTGGCGTGAGTGATCGAGCGCCCATTCGACAAACGATGTCGTTCATGATGATGGGGCGGTTGCGTCGTGTGATTCCCATGATCGCCTCAGCTTGCACGTTTGCTGTCGATTGACACGGCCATAAAGCGGCGGTCGTTCGTCTCTGGTTTGAGTACGTCTGCAGGGCTAGTCATGAAGATGATTTCTTGTGAAATTGGTGCCGCTCTCAGCTCATCCAACGGCATGGTCACAGTAATGCCAGGTAGCTTGTGTTCTATTTCAATGACGGCCATCTTGCGACCGTTGCTGATGTCATTGACGATGTGGAAAATTGTGCCGGTGAGGGTGGCACCATCTTTCTCAAACTTGACGCGAGATCCGCGAGTGATTGGCTTGCTCATGATTCGTCTTTCTCTCCAAGCCTTGCCTTTTGCGCGTCGAATTGCCATTGATGGCGGCGTAAATAGGCTCGGGCTCCGTTGGTTAAAATGATCCGTTGGAGCGGATCGCTTAGCATGGCTTCGAGCGAGAGAGGGCGGGTTAGGCGGCTGTTGTATGCCGCTTTCAATGCCGCTTCATCTGGCTCGATGCGCGGCATTAGGTTTTGTGGGTCGGTGCAGACGTCTGCACTCTGCCCAAGTTGCGAGCGTTGATGTAATCGCGGCCTTTTAATCCTTCGAACTGATCGCGGCCAGTGGCGCGGGTGCGGGATAAAAAGTTATTGTCTGGTAGCTCGGTCGGCTGGCCGCGATGGCTTAGAAAATCAAACTTGGCTTTTGGCTTAAACATGGCGCACTCCCATTGGAGTGGCTGTGATGACTGCTGCGCCGTAGATATCCGTCATGTTCATGATCGCGTCGGCACTCGTGCTGGCGATTGCTGGCATGCGGATTGTGGTGTCACTGAGTTTTACAGTAACGATAAATGCGATTAGGTTTTTCATATTCGCTCCATCTAAAAAGTAGTGGTCGAATATTAGATAAATCTAAAAAAATAATCAAGAATTTTTTAGGAAAATCTAAAAAAAATGATTTACATGTTAAGAATCTTGTTTATTTACATGTAAATTTTTGAAGGAAGTCACAATTTATTCGTTTTTATGTGTCTTTTAAGTTCAGCTTCAATTGTTGAAATGAACCCGATGAGTTGTGCGCGTTTTAATTGATCGGCATTTTCTTGGGAGATTGCGTCCAAGATAATCGACGCTAAAATCGGCACGGCGTGCTCGCCGCCGGACAAATAGTTCATATATTCGACAGCCATTTCTTTGCCTAAATTGAGGTCATTATTGAAATCACCGCATGGTGGTGTGTCGAAAAAGTGACGGGAATTTGAGTTTTTAGGTTTAGAGATAAATGATAGATCTTCGATTCTTGTAAATTTCAGCACTTTAAATTTCCTTAATTCGTTTTATCTTCGACCATAAACAATATGATCAAGTGAGTCCCAATGCTAGGAATCTATCGAATTGTAGAATTGTAGGGCACGGTGCCATTATTTAAACAGAGGGCTATTCCTTGTATTCTCACTGAATGCAAAAATATGAACTTCTCACAGTATCTCGTGAATCTGAAAAATTTCAACTTCGCTTACCTGACGGTATGCGTCAAAAGATTTCCGTGCAGGCAAAGTTGAATGGACGTTCGATGAATGCAGAGATAATTGCAAGACTGACGTCCAGTTTCTGCGGAGACGAGGTGATTGAGAAGGAACTGCTTTCGCGACAAAGTGGATTAATTGCTTTCTTATGCCAGTGCATCGATCAGCTGTCGACTATAACTCCGTCTAGTGACGACGAAAAAGCAAAAATCGATCTGATCCTTGCTTTGTACAAAAGTATGTTTTCAGGTGGGAAGATTGAATCTGATATTCCCGGTGACGTGGAGTAAATCTGTAGCACAAATAGAAAGCAGTCGCGAAAATTATTCGAGTCTAGCCTTCGAGCGATCAAATCGCTGAAGAATTTCCTTGGTGCGTATATTAACGACCCAGACCTCTCTCATGAACATATTTAGATATTGAAAGTCGCCGCGATAGTCAATCGGTCGATCAATTGTAGGTTCTTCAGCTTTTGACTCACGTAACAAGTAAGGGCTTTCCAATTCTCCAATGAATAAGAGTCCGATGTCATCCATATTGGCTTTCGCCGTTTGTTGAGTGATGTTTGGAAGTCTCAATTCTATCTTTAATAACCCTGATGTAAAGTCAGGCGCGGCTATACCTTCAAGGTTGCGGATTGCGAGGCCAAGACCTTTTGCGGTACGTACACTGATGCGTCTCTTGACCCCAAAGTTATTTTCGCCCACGTAGCTCTTCCCATCGGTAGTAGTTACCTTGGAAAATGTAAAAGTTTCAATAAACTTTTCCTTTTCGGGACTGTAAATGCGCTGTAATGTTGATGTTAGGCACGCAACAATTAGATCAAGTTTGTCAGCGTCGTACTTTGTGTGGCATAGGCTCGGCGTTCCTGAGTCTTGGAAAGAAAAGCTGAATCCAAGTAGGCTATTGATTGGCATTGAGAAGATGCGTGGGTTTTCTGTTCGTGCTAGATAAGCTGCAGTGGTTTCGAATTGATCCTTTTTGAAATCAATCTTCTTGATAGCGGCGATGACTTTTGAGATATCGTGCTCTCCTGTCCATTTTAGTTTTTGTGAATCGATATCAAATGGAACTTCAAGAAAATCTAACGATTTTTTCTTTGCTACTTTCGATTTGTTTTCCGCGACGGCAGTTGACATGGAAATCAAAATGGCAAGGCCAATAATTACATATCGCATGTATGCAACCTTTTTTTGAAAAATAAATTATAAAAAAAGCCCAACTAAGGGCTTTTCTATTTGGTAATCGAAGTGTGGTTCGGTGAAAAGGTATTGATGATGGCCAAGAGTTGCTTTAATTCTGGTTCACTGAGTGACTCCATAATTTCAATTGCTCTCTTCATATCCGCGCTTTTGTTTGATGATTTGTCGGGTGCATCGTCGCCATTAATCAACCAATCGGGTGAAACTTTCAAGACATCACAAATTTTGAGAGTATTGCTTGCGGAGGGGCTAGTTGTAAGTCCTCCTTCCCACTCTGTGATCGTCGCTGGAGTAACGCCGATCCTCGATGCAAAGTGAGATTTCTTCAAGCCCTGAGCCTCTCGGGCGATCTTTAGTCTTTCATACCATTTCATCATCGTCGTATGCTAATTCAAAAAAAATTAGATTTGGCTAAAAATTTCTTGCTTAGTTTTTTAGATTAATCTAATATTTCGCCACTATGACGAAATCTAAACACTTAAACAAAGAGCATTCCGCAATCATCGACCGACTCGGTGGTACCGGGGCTGTTGCTCGCATCTTTGACGTTTCCGATCCGACAGTGTCCATCTGGAGAAAGACTCAAATTCCCAAAGCACGAATGATGTACATCAAGTTGGCGTATCCGTCAGTGCTCCAGGACGAGTGTAGTTCGTCATCAAACTGATTAAAACCATAAGAAAAGGAAAGCTCAATGAACATACGTCAATCACTGTTAGAAATGATTAAGAAGTTTCCGGGCGGCTGGGATGCGATGTGTGGTGCGCTCGGTATGAATCGGATCGCATTACAGAACCGTATTTACGAGTGCAAGGGCATGGATGTTGGCGTTAATACCGCGCTGCTGATGCAGGAGTTTTCTGGTACGACTTTGTTTGCTGAAGCGGTTGCGGCGGTGAGTGGTGGCACGTTTGTAAAGCTGCCACAGATCGATGCGATTGGTAATGAAGAGATCTCCGAAAAATTTCATGAAGCAATGGAGACGCTTGGCAAGCTGTCGATTGAGTATCGCGATGCTGTCAAGGATGGTGAGGTCAATTCACGTGAGCGCGAGAAGTTGAACGCGATCATTGATCAGATGCACATGACATTGAATCAGATTATGGCATTGACTGTGAAGGTGTATTGCCGTGAAACCGCTGCGAAGGGCGGTGACGAATGAAAAACCGTCAATTGCATCAAGGGTCGCCAGCGCATCGTGTTTTGTGTCGGTTAGTCGATTTGGGTGGGACTGCGGCGATTAGTCGTTTGATTGATGTGCTGCCAGCTGAGTATCAGCGTGTGTCGAAGATACGTGATCGAGTGATTGAACCGTTGCGTGAGCGTGGGTATGTGATCGAGCAGAGTGGTGCAGTTTTGAAAGCGACGCACGATGGTAAGGAGTATGCAGGTAGCTTTTTGCCGAAGGCTTTTCCACTTGCGGAAACATTTGAGGGGAAGCCAGCTGCGCCACGTATGCCTACGCCTTTTCGTCCGTTGGATGTTGCTAAGCTCGCTGCTGGCCGTCCGATCCGTGAGGGGGCTTTTGAGTATGCGTCTATTCCTTCGATGATGGGTGGTGCGCGGGTTTATCCGAAGGGTTCTAACAATTGAACCTCGACGATTTCAGCCGCGTAGCGGATGCACTTAATGATTCAATCGAATCTATTCTATCGAACTGGTTTGCTAACGGCGTAGTTATCGGTGCCGAGTTTAGCGTTGGTTCTATCTCCGGCGAAGCCGGCCAATCATTACGCATTCGAGTCAAAGGCGACAAGGTAGGGGTCTGGTCTGATTTTTCGACTGGCGAAGCCGGTCGCGATCTTATTTCACTATATGCCCTCAAGGAGGGCATGACGAATGGTAAGGCTTGCGTTGCGCTAGCGGCGCAGTTGGGCATCGAGCTTACTGATACGCGTCCAAGCGGGCAGGCTAAATATGATCCTATCGTCCCTAAAAAAATGCCGCAGAAATCAGCGCCTGCGCAAGCGGCACAGGGGGTAGAAAGGGTTAAGCCACGTACTGAATGGACGCCCATTTTGCCAGTGCCTGCCGAGGCTGGTGCTTATCCACGTGCGCATATCAAGCGTGGTCGTCCACAAATGCATTGGGAGTATCGTGATCAAGACGGCCAATTGCTCGGCGTGATCTATCGCTTTACCAATTCTGAAGGCGGTAAAGAGGTGCTGCCTTGCGTGTATGCAGAACATCCTGCGACTGGTGCGCGGGAGTGGCGTTGGATATCGTTTCGTGATCCACGTCCGCTGTATATCAAGGGCGCGATGCGCTCTGATTTGTCCGTGGTGGTGGTTGAAGGCGAGAAGTGTGTTGATGCAGCACATGACATCGTGGGTGATTTGTTTGATGTTGTGTCTTGGCCGGGCGGTGGTAAGGCGGTAGACAAGGCTTCTTGGGATTTGCTGGCTGGCCGTCATGTGATTCTGTGGCCTGACTGCGATTCAAAAGTGTATGCAGAGAAGCATCCGCAAGCGGGTGTGTTGCGACCGGAGAATGAACAGCCCGGAGTCGTCACGATGCGTAATCTCGCTGCGATCTTGGAGGGGCTGGGTTGCATCGTGGACGTGGTCGCAGTGCCTCCACCTGGACAGATTGCTGATGGGTGGGATGTTGCTGATCTGGTCGGTGATGGTGGCACACGTGATGAGGTTTTAGCGTGGCTAAAAGCGGTTCGTCGTGTTACGTCTAAGTCTACCGTCGATGAGCCTGAAACATCGCCTTCTTCTAATGATGTGCCTGAATGGATCAATGAGGCACCGATTGAATCTGGCATTTCTACCGCTCGTGCCGCTAGCGCAAGTGCAGTGGATAAGCGTCACATTCGCTTGGCGATGATTCAAACCTCGAATGGCGGGGTGAAGGGCTGTCGTGAGAACGTGTACACGGCGATGAAGCTTGATCCTGCCTTGCAAGGTTTGGTTGCACTTGATCAGTTCGCTTTGTTACAGGTGAAACGTAAGTTGCCACCGTGGCATTCAGAACTGGGTGAGTGGAATGAAGGTGATGATTTTCACTTGGGCATGTATCTCGCCAATAACTATGGGCTGGTGATTGCATCGGTGGGCGATATCGAAAAGGCGGTGGCACAGATAGCGCGTGAAAATGCGTTTAATCCGGTGACGAATTTCTTTGATCAATGCTATGCGGAATGGGATGGTCAATCACGCGTTGATGGTGCGTTTAGTCGCTATTGGGGCGCGTTAGATTCCGAATACATGCGCTTGATCTCGACAATGTTCTTTGTTGGCTTAGCGAAGCGTGCTTATACGCCAGGTGTTAAGCATGACTATGCACCAGTCTTTGAAGGCACACAGGGTAAGGGTAAGTCGACTGCGCTCTCGATCTTGGGTGGCGACTGGTTTGCTGATACGCCGTTTCGTATGGGTGAGAAAGATGGTTACTTAGCGATTCAAGGTGTGCTGATCTATGAGATTGCGGAATTGGAGCAATTCAATCGATCTGAGGTCACTGCGGTTAAGGCGTTTATGTCGAGCCGTGTGGATCGCTATCGTGAGCCGTATGGTCGTCGCATGAAGAACCAGCCACGTCGCACGGTGTTTGCAGCGACGACAAATCAAGATGAATACTTTAAGGACGCAACGGGTAACCGACGGTTCTGGCCTGTTGATGCGCGTCATTTAGATTTGGCAGCGTTGGAAGCTGATCGTGCTCAATTGATTGGTGAAGCGGTGCATCTGATGCAGCAAGGTGTGAAGTGGTATCCAACGCCGCAACAGCAAATCGAGTTGATATCGCCTCACCAAGAAGACCGCGAGTTGGCTGATGAATGGTCTGGTCGTATTTGGGAATACCTTGAAGGTTATGAGGCTGACGGAACTGTTCCAGCGTTTCCGAAACGTATTGATAAGGTGACTTCACGCGAGATTCTGACGCGAGCGTTGCACATGGAAATATCAAAGATCAGTGCTGCGAAGTCAGAGACCACGCGCGTCGGCAACATCATGCGCAAGTTTGGCTGGATTAAGAAGAAAGAAACCACTGGCGCTCGTGAGGGGTATTACTTGCGACCAGATGGCAACGTGTCGGGCAGTCAAGAGGGTGGTGATGATGACTTGCCACTTTAATTCAATCGCGTGTGAACGCGTTTCAATGGCATCTGTGCTTCAGAGATCGTGGGCGTTTTATACGTCTGCGGAAAAGGGTCAGATTGCTTTTGAGGCGTCACACGTCACACCTACGTCACACCTAGGTTTTTTAAGGTGTGACGTTGGAAAGCCGCATAAACAAAGGTGTTGGCACACGTCACACCTATTTGTTCGATTTCTCTCGTATACGTGCGCACACGCACACGTATACGCACGTGAGAGTTTTCCCCTTAAAAAATATTTTGAAACTATTAAAAAAAGGTTGGACAAGGTTGAACGTTGTACAGACCTAATGTTTATGCGGGTTTTGAACGTCTCACTTTTCTGTCACACCTTTTTGATTTTGGAGGTGTGACAGATGAGCCTTAGAGAGCAGATGCCTTTGACAGCACAGTTGGTCGATCAGATGCGATTGCAACATGGGAAGGGCTTTGTAGATAGCCAGATGAAGAAGGCTATCAAGGGTGATATGCGGTGCTTTTGGGCGCGTGAAAATGGGATTGAGGTTGGTACTCGCAATACGTCTATCACGTCGTCTTATGTGTTGAATGATCGGGGCATTTCAGTGCGGGTTGATCCTGATTGGATGATCGAAGCGCTGGCATTGGCTGAGCGCAAAGGAATTTTGATCGAGCGTGTGGATTTCAGTGATCCTGAAGAAGCGCGTGTGGTGGCGAAACAACTTAGATTGATTATTGAGGAAGAGAAAAATGGCTGAGAGAAGAGCGATACCTGTGTATGACCATCGTCCAACAACACCGCTGGATCAGTGCTTGGAGACTTGGATTGATTCGTATCGTCATGCTGATCTTGATGTGGGTTGTGGCAGTAGCTCGCGTCACTTGAACAGTGATGCGCCACCTTGTTCTGATCATTTGTATTCGAACTTGGATAGTAAAGTGGCTGAAGCGGTAGATGCAGAGGTCGGAGGTTTGCCAGCGCATATGCGTTGGGCTATCAAGAAATGCTGCGGTATCACCAATGTTTGGAACTTTCAATCATTGGATTTTGAAAAGGTTGTGGTTGACGCGAAACACGAACTTGAAAATAAATTGAAGAAAAATCTTGCCACGCGAATTTTCTTTGTTTAATATTCGTTTTGGGCGGGCGGAACTCGTCCAAACAAAAGTAAGCCTCGCTAAATGCGGGGCTTTTTTGTTTGTGCTTCCACCTGTTAAAACCTTGAAGCTGGCTTAGTGCAAAGGTAATTGGTCTGCGGACTAGCACGTAGCATCCGGTGGCAACGGACTAACAGATCAATTTGCCTTAACTTATTTCGTATGTGATGCCTCGACTTAGCAATGAGTCGGGGCATTTTGTTTTGTGTCTAGTGCTCTTGATCACATAAGAGTCAGGAACTACACGGCTGATGATTGCAATAGTAATTCTCGGGTACATCATGGAAACCTCTTTGTAATGTTTCTGGACGACCGAGTCTGGTTCAGTCATTAGCCGTGTAGTTCTCCTGATCGGAAACGGTCTTTGCCACCTTCGAGTGGCTTTTTTATTTGGTGATTCGAATGGCAAGCAGAGCGAAGAGTATTTGTTGCCACGCGGGTTGCGGCAAGTTGTTGGATACACCTGGCATGTGCGAGGCGCATGCAAAGCAAAAGCAAAAACAGTCAGATGCGCAACGTGGGTCGGCACATCAACGCGGATACACATCCCGATGGCAGAAGGCGCGAATCACATTCCTTCAGCGTCATCCACTTTGCAAACATCATGAGCAGCAGGGGCAAATCGTTGAAGCCACAATCGTTGATCACGTCAAGCCGCATAAGGGCGACCAAAAGCTTTTTTGGGATACATCGAATTGGCAACCGCTTTGCAAGCCATGTCACGACAAGAAAACCGCCAGCGAAGATGGCGGCTTTGGTCGGTAGGGGTAGGGCGGGTGAAAGTTAAAAACCTTTTGAGAAAAGACCGTGGTCTAAGTCAAATTTTTGTGTGCGCGAAAAAAAGGAAGGGGGGGTAAGAATGGGACGTAAAGCGATACCAACTTCCCTCAAGGTCATTGGGGGAAATCCCGGAAAACGGCCAGTCAACAAGAACGAATTTCGTCCAGTTGCTTCCGTTCCTGATTGCCCAAAGCACTTGCGCGGCGAGGCGAAGAAAGAATGGATGCGAATCACGGAAGAGCTTGGCGGTTATCAGATGATTTCAGCGGTTGACCGTGGCGCATTGGCGATGCTTTGCACGCAGTGGGCGCGATACGTTGAGGCCGAAGAGATGATCGCAGAGGCATCGAAGAAAGATCCAAACAATCACGGTTTATGCGTGGCCTCGCCAAATGGTCACATGGTGCATTCGTTTGCGCTAACCGCGAGCAATAAGGCAATCGAGATTTATCACAAGTTGTGTTCAGACTTTGGCTTGACACCAGCATCGCGTGTGAACTTGGCTCCAGCCACCACGCAATTGTCGCTTTTTGAACCGACTGTCGTTGGGAGTGAAACTCCAAGTGCACCAAAAACACTTGGTAGTTTCAACAAGCGCTGATGTTGCCGTTCATTGCGCGGGCAAATCGCTACGCGCAAGCGGTATTGTCCGGTGAAATCATTTCGTGCAAGTGGGTTAAAGCGGCGGCGAGACGGTTTCTTGACGATCAAATCCGCTCTGTCGAAACCAACTGGCCATACTATTTGGATGAGCAAGAAGGTACGCGCATCTGTGAGTTTGTAGAACTACTCCCGCATGTCGAAGGGGAGTGGGGTAAACCGATTTGGATTGATGGCTTACCAGTCAATCAGACAATCAAACTCGAAGACTGGCAGGTCTTTATCTTGGTCAACCTGTTTGGGTGGCTGGATAAGTCGACTAAGCTGCGTCGCTTCCGTCGTGCCTACGAAGAGGTGGCGCGTAAGAATGCGAAGAGCACCAAAGCGGCTGGCGTGGCGCTCTACTTGGTTGGTGCCGATGGCGAACCCGGAGCGCAGGTCTACAGCTTCGCGACAAAGAAAGAACAAGCAAAGATCGTGTGGAAAACCGCACGGGCAATGATGCAAAAAGAATCTGGTTTTGGTGAACTCGGCATGCAAGAGAACACCAGCGCGATTTATAACGTCGAAACTAACAGCGAATTCAAGGCTTTAGCGCGTGATTTTGGCTCATTAGACGGGCTAAATACGCACGGATTCATCGCCGATGAGGTGCATGCTCAAGCTGATCGTGGTCTGTATGACGTTATCGACAGCTCAACTGGTGCGCGTTCGCAGCCATTAGGATTTGCAATCACGACCGCAGGTAGCAATCGCGCTGGTATTTGTTACGAATTACGTACCTATACCACCAAGATTTTGAACGCTACGCTGCTGCGGCATAAGGGATTAGGTTACAAAATCGAAGGCGATGCGGTTGAAGACGACACATTCTTTGGGATCATCTTCACCATTGATGCGGATGACGATTGGCAGGACGAATCTTGCTGGCCTAAAGCTAATCCAAATTATGGAGTATCGGTCAAGCCTGACGACATGCGATCAGCTTGCAAAAAAGCCTCCGTGATGATGTCGGCACAAAATGAATTTCTCACCAAGCGATTGAACGTGTGGGTGAATGCCGATACCGCTTGGATGGACATGCGAGCATGGGATGCATGCGCTGATGAGACGTTAAAGATCGATGATTTTAAAGGCGAAGAGTGCATCGTCGCACACGATCTTGCGAGCAAAGTCGATATCGCTGCGAAGGTGCGCTTGTTCGGGCGTGACATTGAAGGCGTGCGTCACTACTACGCGTTTAGCCAATTCTTTTTGAACGAGCAAGCGATCACAGACGGTCGAAACTCGCAATATGAAGGATGGGCAAAGTGCAGACGTCTGTACAGCACACCTGGCAATGTCACTGATTTTGGTGTGATCGAAGATGAGTTCCTAGCGGACGCATCCAGTTTCACCATCGATGAAGCGCCATACGATCCGTTTCAGGCCACGCAGTTCAGCCAACGCATGATCGAGCACGGCTTGCCGATGATCGAAGTAGGGCAGACGGTTAAGAACTTCAGTGAGCCCATGAAATGGCTCGAATCGCTGGTGCTTGAAGGTCGGTTCCACTTTGATGGTGATCCCGTTTTAACGTGGATGATCAGTAATGTGGTCTGCCATCACGATGCGAAGGACAACATCTTTCCGCGTAAAGAACGAGCGGAAAACAAAATCGATGGCGCGGTGGCGCTCATCATGTGTCTGAACCGGGCGATCAACAAGGTGCCCGAAGCAAACATCAATGACTTTATTTTTGATCCGGTGGTCGTATAAATGACGATATTTAACAAAGCAATCAACTGGCTGGTGAAGTCAGTTGCGGGTCGAGTCGCGACCATACCAAGTGCGGTCGGTGGTAGCGACTCCTACTCTGGCGAACTCGTCACGCATCAAAGCGCGATGCAGATCGCCACCGTATGGGCTTGTGTACGCTTGATCGCAGAAACGATTGCAACGCTCCCAATGATCATGTACGAACGTGATCCCAAAGGAGGTCGCAAGGTGGCAGCCGAGCATCCGTTGTATCGACTGCTACACGACCAACCCAACGCCAACATGACAGCGGTCGAGTTTTGGGAAGCGGTTGTGTCGCAGCTGTGCTTGGTGGGTAATGCCTACGTGTTTAAGTCCTACGTTGGCACGCGCATCGTCTCTCTTGATCCGTTGAATCCAAACGCAATGGTCGTAAAGACCGATGAGAATGGTGATCTGTTTTATCTGTATACGACTGCGAAAGGCATCGTTCGTTACAGTGAAGCCGAGATCTGGCACATCAAAGGATTTGGTACCAACGGTCTTGTCGGTTTGTCGCCAGTGTCCTACGCACGCAATACCTTCGGTGCAGCAATGGCAGCAGATCGCGCATCCGGCAAACTTTTTGCCAATGGCATGAGAGCAGGTGGTGCGTTGACCATGTCAGGAATTCTGACTCCTGAGCAGCGTACTCAGATCCGCGAATCGATGGCGTCAAACCTTGCTGGCACTGCCAATACTGGAAAGCTGATGGTGCTTGAGGGTGGTGCAACGTATCAAACACTGTCGATGAATCCCGATGACGTACAGATGCTAGAGACCAGAGCGTTCAACGTAGAGGAAATGTGCCGTTGGTACCGCGTGCCACCGTTCATGATTGGACACTCAGAGAAATCGACAAGTTGGGGCACAGGACTAGAGCAACAAATGATCGGCTTCTTAACCTTTGCGCTCAGGCCATACCTCACGCGGCTAGAGCAAGGCATCAAGAAAAATCTTCTTAGTCCACCAGATCGGCTCAAGTTCTTTGCAGAGTTCAGCATTGAAGGCTTGATGCGGGCAGACTCACAAGGTCGTGCAGCGCTCTACGCATCAGCAGGACAAAACGGCTGGATGGATCGCAATGAGATTCGTGAATTAGAGAACCGACCGCCACGTGAAGGTGCTGATCAACTCACAGTACAAAGCAATTTAATGCCGATCAACTTGCTCGGCAAAACATCACCAGACAAAGTCGCAAAAGATGCATTTTCTAGCTGGCTTGGTCTACCCACTTTTGGAGAAAACGATGAATCGTAAAAACAAACCGGGCATGAAGATTCGTTGCTTTGATCTTGACGTGAAGTCGGTCAACACCGAAGGCGCATTCAAAGGTTATGGCTCCGTGTTTGGCGTGGTCGATAGCTACGGTGAAGTTGTCGCACCGGGCGCTTTCGCCAATAGTTTGAAAGCGCTAGAAGATAAAGGACGCACGATTCCAATTTTGTGGCAGCACCGCACAGTTGAGCCGATTGGATCATGGGTGAATCTCAAAGAAGATTCCAATGGTCTCCTAGGTGACGGTGAGTTATGGCTCGAAGAAGCGCCAAACGCAAAGGTCGCGTACAAAGGAATGCAAACACGGTCGATCACAGGTCTGTCAATTGGCTACTACGTCATCAAGTCCTCGTACAACGAGAAGACTGGCATTCGCACGTTAGAAGAAGTCGATCTTGTCGAGATCAGTATCGTCACTACGCCAGCCAACGACGAAGCCAGAATCGACTTGATCAAATCCAAGATCGCACACGGCAATTTGCCCGAGTTACCCGAGTTCGAAAAGTTCCTGCGCGAGGCAGGCTTTTCAAAAACGCAGTCCACAGTCATCGCAAACCGTGGCCTGAAACATTTGCTGCAGAGTGAGTCTGCCAGCGACCGCGAAAATGAAGTAAGCCTCGCGCCATTAGCTGCGCAATTAAATAGTTTTTCTCTCTCAAATCTTTTATAAGGAAACATCATGGGTAACATTCCTCATGCGCGTCAGTTAGAACGCAAAGCAGCCGGTGACCGTGCCGACGATCAATTAGAACTGAAGTCCATCCACGAAGGCTTAGCCAAGCGCGATGCCGAGATCACAGCCTTCTGTGAGAAGGCTGCGTTAGAAATCAAAGAAACGGGCAAGGTCAGCGCTGAAACTGCGGCATCAGTGAAAAAACTGTCTGAAGACGGCGTGGCGATCCTAGCGCGTCTCGATGAGGTCGAGCAAAAGCTAGCGCGTCGTGGTGGTGATCAAGACCAAGTCGTTAAGTCAAATGGTCAATTGTTCACAGATTCTGACGACTTCAAGTCGCTGCAAGCCAAAGGTCGCGGCATTGCCCGCATCGGGCTCAAGGCTGTTACTAGCATCACTAGTGCAACGACTGGCACTGGCGGTGTTGGTGCTGCTATCCGTCCAGATCGATTGGAAGGCGTTGTATCTCCAAATCTGCGCACGTTCACTGTCCGCGATCTGATCATGCCAGGTCGTACATCCTCAAATTCGATTGAGTATGTCCGTGAATCTGGCTATCAAAACATGGCAGCAGCGGTGGCAGAAGGCGCGACACGTGCACAATCCGACTTGTCATTCGAGTTGAAGCAAACACCAGTGCGCACCATCGGTCATTATGTCTTGGCATCTAAACAGGTGTTAGACGATATCCCGATGTTGCAAAGCTATATCGATGGCCGCATGCGCTATGGTCTTGCGTACAAAGAAGAACTCGACATCTTGGGTGGCGATGGCACAGGCCAAAACTTGTTGGGCATCACACCACAAGCAGCGGCATTCAACAATTCGTTGCGCAAAGTGAATGACACCAAGATCGACACACTGCGTCGTGCAATCTTGCAATGTCGTTTAGCAGAGTTCACACCGAATGCGATCATGCTCAACCCAGCAGATTGGGCAGAAATCGAGTTGCAAAAAGACTCGATTGGTCAATACATCTGGGTCAATGTCGGAACAGGTGCAGAACCTCGCATGTGGCGTGTGCCAGTGATCGATACCAATGCGATCGCACCGGATCACTTCTTGGTGGGTGCGTTCAATATGGCCGCACAAATCTTTGACCGTGAAGACGCAAGCGTCGAAGTATCGACCGAAGACGGTGATAACTTCAAAAAAGGGATGGTCACTATCTTGGCGCAAGAGCGCTTGGCATTGGCTGTCATGCGTCCTGAGTCCTTCATTTACGGTGCATTCACAGCACCTTAATTGAAGCCCTAGCGCAAGCGGTTTTTATTGACCTAACTTCGAGAGTGGGCAGAGCAATCTGCCCATTTTTTTACCATGAAAAAAATAAAGATTCTCAAGCCATTTCAAAGTGTCGGCGTTTGGTTCGCTGTCGGACAAGTCATTGAAGTGGAAGATCTACGTGCACGTGATCTGGTCGAGGCTGGCTTAGCCACAGAAGACCAAGATGTCGTCATAACGAAGCCAAGTTTAGCAACGCAAAACAAACAACGCCAATCGCCAGCAAACAAGAAGAAATCTTCACCAGCTAGCAGCAGTACCGATGGTGATGGTGCTGGCGGTACTGACGGCGGTACTGATGGTGGTACTGATGGTGGTACTGATGGTGGTACTGATGGTGGTACTGATGGTGGTACTGATGGTGGTACTGACGGTGGTTCTGACGGTGGTGCTGACGGTGGTGCTGATGGTGGTGCTGACGGTGGTACTGACGGTGGTGCTGACGGTGGTGCTGAAAACCAAAACTAAAAAGGTGAATCAAGATGCTGGTCACAACAGATATTGCGCTTGCACATTGCAATGCAGATAGTTCAGACGGTGCCTTGATTCAGCATTACCTCGAAGCAGCCGAGCAAGAAGCAATCGACTTCATTGATCGCAAGGTCTATGCCGATCAAGCAGCCCTTGATGCAGCTGTTGCGGCGGGTGATGCAGGACGTGCACCGATAGTCGTCACAGCAGCGATTAAGCAAGCGATCTTGCTCATTTTGGGGCATCGCTTTGCCAATCGCGAGGACGTAGTCATCGGCACGATCTCTTCAGAGTTGCCACGTGGCTCCCGCTCTTTGTTGCAGCCATACCGCTATGGCATGGGGGGATAAATGATCCGAGCAGGCAGAATGAATCGCACCATCATCATCGAAGCGCTAAGCCAGTCCAAAGACTCGCACGGCGGCTTAGTTGATACGTGGTTACCAGTGCCGTTTGGCACGTCAACGGATGGCAAATTGCGTGCTGCTGTTGTGCACCTGTCTGGCAAAGAGAAGCGTCTACAAAGTAAGGACGGCACGATCACCGAAGCAGTCAGCGAGTTCACAATTCGCTACAAGTCGGCGATCAATGCAACTATGCGCATCAAGTATGACGATAGTATTTACAACATTAAGCACGTCAATGATCTGAATGGTGCACACCGCATTCAAATCATTACCTGTGATTCGGGGTTAAACGATGGCCGCTGAAAAGATTGAAGGTCTAGGAGAGCTACGCAAAGGCTTTCAATCGATTTCAAAAGACATGGAGTTGCGCACATCGCGAGCGATGGTAGTTGCAGCCGGTGGTGTCCTGAAGAAAGAAGCAAAGGCACTGGCGCAACAGCAAGGCTTGCGAAAAACAGGTGCATTGATCGACAACATCGCGATCAAACGTGAGAAAACACCTGAAGGAATTGCACAGTATAACTTGGGGGTTAGACACGGTAGAGGTCTTGGTAACAAAGCTAAAAAAGTGTTGGCCGTGAAGGCTAACGGCAGGATCGGTGTGAAGTATGTGAATGATCCATTTTATTGGTCGTTTTTGGAATTTGGTCGAAACGTTTATCGTGGTAGTACACGAGCTAGGGTTGAAGCAGTTGGTTTCAACAAGCGACATCGTATGAAGACGACAAAGACAGTGGTTAATAGGACTCAGCCAACACCATTCATCGCTCCAGCTTTAACCAATAAACGGGCAGAGGCAATCGAAGCCATGAAAAAGCGACTGCAAAAGACGTTAGAGAAGGCAAATAAATGAGCATAAAGCAAGCCATCATTACTGCGCTAACGCCAGTTTTAAGTAATACGTGGGCTGTGGAGTTGCCACAAAATCCAACGTGGCCAGCCATCGTCTTTGATATCGAGACGCAACCAGAAAAAGGCTGGGTCATGGGTGGCGGTTATGAGCAGCACACAGTGTCGATCGTCATCCTCGCAAAGACGCAAGGTGAGATATCCGCACTGCACGAGCAGGTCAAAGTCGCAATGAAGGCCGTCGTGGGCTATTTAGAAGACGGCGATCACGGCGATGCAGATTATGAGCCAGATGCAAGCGTCTATGGCTACTACTCAAACCATGTGATCCGCATGCGTCAGTAGTACAGACGTCTGCACAATGATTTTTTCAACGCCCGCCTAGCGGGTTTTTTTATGGGTGAAGCAAATGAAACCAAAGAATCAAGCAAGCACATCGCAATCCGATGTCACAAAGCAAGACACGCAACTGGCTACGCAGCCATTGCTTGAAACACCTTCAGCAACGCAGGCTAAAGCGACCGACGTGCTAGCTCGCGATGACTTCGCTGGCAAGCCCGGCAGCTACGTATTTGACCCGGCAACAGGTCAACGCACCAAAGCGGCATAGGCCGCATTTTTTTTAACGTCAAAAAGGGAAACCTATGTCAAAGCTCTATAAAAGTATTGTCGTGCTAGCCGCACTTCAATCGGTCAACGGTGTAGCCGCCTCGCTCGATGGCACCAAGGCGCTGTTTTGCAGCGGCGTACAGCCACGTCCAGCCGTAGTGGGTAGTGAAGATCGTAAAAACATCAAAGCGCATTTCGGTCATGCTGGTAGTGTGATTACTAATGTCTATTCAGAAGTTGAGTTCCAAGTCGAATTGGCGGCTTCTGGTTCAGCGGGTGTGGCGCCAAAGTGGGGGCACTTAATGCGTGCCTGCGCGATGAGTGAAACCATCACGCCCACAACCAGTGTTGTCTATGCGCCTGTAACTTCTAACGTCACGGATCAGCTTACAATCGAAGTATTTATCGACGGCATCCGCCACCGCATGATCGACGCCAAAGGCACGGTCTCTGTTGAGTTGAAATCAAAGTCAATTTCTTTACTGACATTTAAATTCACAGGTCTGTATGTTGCAGCAGCAGATGCGCCCATGCCAACTGGTGTTGATTACTCTGATTTCACTGATCCAGTGCCGGTGAACTTCACAAATACGCCAACCTGGACTCTGCATGGCGAAAGTGGTGCGCTCGAATCAATCAGTATCGATTGGGCAAATCAAGTCAGCTATCGCAATCTGATTGGGAAGCAAGGTATCCGCATCACTGATCGCCTCCCGACTGGCAATGTTTTGTTGGAGATGGGGACGATTGCTGATAAAAATTGGTTTGATTCCGTCATCAAAGCTGACTTGGGTGAGTTCAATATTGTTCATGGTACGGTAGCTGGGCACATCATCGAGATTGATGCACCCAAAGTGCAGCTGTCTGAACCGTCGTATTCAGATTCAGACGGCGTTTTAATGATCGGTATGAAAACGATGTACAAGCCAGATCTTGGCAACGATGAGTTGATTCTCACATTGCGCTAGCAGTAAAAAAATCAGTCGTACCACACAAAAAGCTCACCGAATCGGTGGGCTTTTTTTATTTCAATTTCAAAATTATTGAAGGAATTATCATGGCATTTCGTCTCACGCAAAAACCAACATTTGTTACTCGTATTGACGTAGAAACAGCAAACGCAAAAGGTGGTTTTGACAGCTCACATTTCATGTGTGAATTCCGTCGCATCGATATGGAAGAGCACCAGCGTTTAATCCAAGAAAAACCAGTAGATTTTCTGCCCAATGTGATAGTCGGATTCACTGAGCTAATTGACGATGACGGTCAACAGGTCGAGTTTAATGAGGTCAATTTGAAAATCTTATTGTCAATACCAAATGTTGTGATCTCACTGAAAAATGCCTTTTGGGCTGCAGTAAATAAGGCGAAAGAAAAAAACTAGAAGCTGCCGCTCGTTATTGGGCAGGTGAGCGAGCAGCGGCAATACGTCAGATGGACAAGAGTGCGATAGACAGTCTGAAAGCATCGGGGGCACCACCCGAGGTGATAGAAGCGGCGCGTAATAAGAGCAAGCCTGTTGATGATGTATGTGATGTATGGGAAGAGAATTGGGAATCGCTTCTATTCTTTCTAGACATCTCAAATCACTGGCATGTTGTCACGAGAGGTCTAGATAGCACGCAGTACCTAGGCCTCAACTACACCTGCATCGAATCAATTGTCCGCACTTTTAAACCTGTTAAAAAAAACAAGCGGCAAGCGCTCTATCGCGACCTTCGCATTATTGAGCTTGCTGCTTTGCCCGTATTAAATAAGCAAAAAAAGGATTGACCATGTCTGCATTGGGTTCGCTCGTCGTGAAGCTCGCATTGGAATATGCTGAGTACACAAAAGGTCTTGATAAATCTAGTCAGGATTCACTTAAATTTGCACAAAACACCCAAAAGCACTTTGATGCAGCAAAAGACAGTGTCTCAGACTTTTTTGCTAATGCGACTCGTGGTGCCCTAGGGTTTCTCGGTGTTGGTAGTGCGATTGAGATGTTTAATAAATCCGTTGAGCAGCTTGCATCGTTGGATGATATGTCTCAGAAGACCGGGTCGTCGGTTGAAAATCTATCGCGATTGCAAAAAGTGGCCGAGATGACGGGCTTCGAATTTGGGAACGTGGATGCAAGCATCACTAAATTGGCAAGAAATCTTGGTGGTTTTGATGAGGAAGGCACTGGTGCATCCAAAGTGTTAGATGCGCTTGGTATTTCTTCGAAAACAGCAGATGGGAATTTGCGCGACACGTCGGAAGTCGTCATTGATATTGCTAATAAGCTCCAAGACTACAATGATGACGCAAGTAAAGCGGCGGTAGCGAACGAATTGTTTGGGAAATCTGGTGCGGACTTATTGCCGTATCTCAATGATGTAGCGGAGAACGTCGAAAAGTTTTCTGGTGCATCAACAGATGCCGCGCAAAAAGCGAGCCAACTGCAAGATAGTTTTGGAGCGTTAAAAGTTGGTGCTGGTGAGTTGTCAACAAAAGTGGCAGTCGAGATGATGCCGATTATGTTAGAAGGATTTAAGGCACTTGTCGTATTGGGCGGTAATGTTGCTTACGTATTTAAAGGTATTGGCAAAGAAATTGGCGGGCTAGCCGCTCAAGCGACTCAATTTGCATCTGGTAACTGGGAGGAGGCAGGCCGCATCGGTGACATGATGAAATCTGAAGCTGAGCAAGGTCGGAAAGAGTTTGATGCTTGGGAACAAAGCATCATGAAGATCGGAACAGCCACGGATAAAGTGAATGAGAAGGTCAAATCGTCTCTCGGCACGATTATGACTGAGCTTGATAAAGTCAATGAAGATTATAGGAAGGCTGAAGCAGAGAGAGAAAAGCGCATGGCGAGGGAGGAGCGTGAGCTAGAGGCGAGAATAAAACAGCGTTCAAAGTTTGTCGAAAGCCTCGAAAAAGAAGTCGCAATGCTTTCCTTAACTGCGGCACAAGCAAAGGTGTATGAGGCTGCTCAGCTTGGCATCACAGGGAAGCAACTAGATAAAGTCAAAGTGCTGACAAAATCTATTGAGGCGCATTCGGCCAACGAAAAGGCGATTGAAAACGAAATAAAAGTATCGCAAGAACACGCTGCACAAAATCTTGAATTTGCGAACACTTTAGAAAAAAACGTCGATGTACTAAAGTCTCAGGTGGAAGCGCAGCTCGACTATAACAACCGCCTCGGCATGTCTAAAGATTCGATTCGCGAGTTGAATGATGCTGAAATCGAGCGTCAAGCAATTGCCAAAGAATCCATGGCAGATGTGCTTGATCAAATCGACTTGACTGGCCAACTAGGTGATAAGTACCGCGAAGAAGCCAAGCTGATTCGTGAGCTTAATTCATTGAAAAATAAGGGAATCGACAAGCAAGAAGAGATCGACAAAGTCAACACAGCTTTGAAAGAGCAAACCGACATCTGGGCGTCAATCGATCGTACTGCGCACGACACGTTTGTCAGCATGGCCGATGGTGGCAAAGAAACGGCTGCGCGTCTCCGTGACACATTTAAAAATATATTTTTTGATTGGCTCTATCAGATGACCATTAAAAAGTGGTTCATCAATGTGGGTGCTGGAGTCTCTGTATCTGCATCGGGTATGGCACAAGCTGCAAGTGATCCATTCAGTCCAGAGTCCGTGATCAATGCTGGTAAAACTATGTGGGAATCGTTTAGCTCAGGTTTCAGTGGGTTCGGCGATAAGATTGCTACGTTTGTCCAATCGGGTCTGGATAAGGCGGGCTTATCAATGAGCGGCGGTGCAAATGGCTCATTCGCTAGCGGCGTTGGTACGTTTTCGAGTTATGGCGCGGGTATTGCGGCGGGGGTGTACGGAGGTCGTGCTATCTCAAACGGTTATTCTGTCGGCGATCATGGTAATGCTTTGGTGAATGTCGGAACAATCGCTGGTGCCTTTTTCGGTGGGCCGATAGGTGCTGCAATCGGTGGGGTAATTGCGGGCGGTCTCAATCGAGCATTCGGCATGCGAGAAAAAGAGCTTGGCGGTCAAACCGTTACTGGTACATTGGGCACGGATAGCTTGATGCGCAATCAATCTTGGTCGCAGTCTGGCGGATGGTTTCGGTCAGATCGATCCGGTGTCTGGTCGTATGGCTTGAAAGATTCGACCGCGATCCAAGATGGTAGAGCCTATGTCGACAGCAATAGTCTCAATTCCGACAAAGCATTATTGGAAATCCTAAACAGCGGCTATGCAGCGATTAAATCAGCATCGAGTGAGTACGCAAAAATATTGGGAATCAACGCGGATAGCATTGCCACGCGCAATGACCAGTTAAACATCACACTCGGGAAAACTGCTGAGGAAAATACCAAAGTAGTCAACGCTGCATTTTCGGCCATCGCTGATTCAATCGCAGAATCACTTTTGCCCGGCATAGATTCGCTGTCAAAAGAAGGTGAGACAGCGAGCGCTACCTTGGCACGTGTTGCGGATAATTTTGGTAGTGTTAATGCGATTTTTAAAGACCTCAATTTAACTTTGTTTCAAACGAATGAGATGGGGATCAAAGCGGCTTCTGGCTTTGCAGATCTGTTCGGTGGCATAGAGAACTTGAGAGCGGCAGGCAATTCGTATTTTGAGAATTTTTATAGCGAAGCTGAACAACAAAAGATCAAGCGTGAGTCGCTCGCTGCAGAGTTGACGAAAGCCGGTGCAGGCGGTTTGGCCACGCGTGATGATTATCGTAAAGCCGTAGAGACTGCTGACAAGTCGGGCAACACTGAGCAACTAGCAGCTTTGCTTAAGTTGAACGGGCTATTTGCAGAGCTATATCCAGCTATCGAAAAAACATCAGACGCGATCAAGACTCAGCAAGCGATCATGTCTGAGCGTGCATCGTTGCAGGATAGATTGAACAGCTTGACGGACACGGCGGCACAAGCAATGGCGCGTCAACGTGATGCCCTCGATGCGAGCAATCGCGGTTTATATGATCAAATACAGGCACTCACAGCACAACGTGAGATCGAAGCGCAAGCAGCACAGAAGGCTGCTGAAATCGCACAGCAAAGAGCGACTTGGCAAGATCAGTTAAACAGCTTGACGGACACGGCGGCGCAAGCAATGGCGCGTCAACGTGCCGCGCTCGATGACAGTGTTAAGGGCATCTACGATCAAGTGCAAGCACTCACAGCACAACGTGAGATCGAAGCGCAAGCTGCACAAAAGGCTGCTGAAATCGCACAGCAAAGAGCGACTTGGCAAGATCAGTTAAACAGCTTGACGGACACGGCGGCGCAAGCAATGGCGCGTCAACGTGATGCGCTCGATGACAGTGTTAAGGGCATCTACGATCAAGTGCAAGCACTCACAGCACAACGTGAGATCGAAGCGCAAGCAGCACAAAAGGCTGCTGAAATCGCACAGCAGCGAGCGACTTGGCAAGATCAGTTAAACAGTTTGACAGACACGGCGGCGCAAGCAATGGCGCGTCAACGTGATGCGCTCGATGACAGTGTTAAGGGCATCTACGATCAAGTGCAAGC
>NZ_JBXARG010000027.1:0-48127 GCF_058808015.1 Undibacterium sp. GW821-FHT11H02
AAGCCACTTCAAAAAAATGGCAGCCGAGTCCCGAATGGGGTTCAGTTAAGCCCTGCAAGATGAACTGTCATTCCCGCGCAGGCGGGAATCTAGTGTCTTTAAGCTTTTACGTCGCTGGATTCCCGCCTGCGCGGGAACGACAAACTATGAACGTATCCGTTCAACTGAGCGGCATTACTCACGGGCCCCCAACCTATCTTATCGAAACAAAAAACTAGCAATTGAAACAGCACAATACTAAGCGCTTGCAGAACAGCATTAAAGAGGTTCACATCACATGAGATGTCTGAACTCTACTTCTCATTCCTTTCTTCCAACTACTAGAATCGAAGATCTACGTAATCCGATCTTGTGATGGCACAATTTGCCAATTTCAACATCCGCTCGCCGAATTTAGGTTCGTCCTACACCAACAAAGACCACCGCGTTTCAAAACTAGCGCCAGCCAATAATGATTGTGCGCCACATTGCTCGCTGCTGTGCGTCCTGATCAGATTAAAGGCATCGGTACACATACTGACTGGTTCTACACAAAAGTAATTTTCTGCTGGGGGTACATAGATACCCAGAAATCCCAAACCTGCATCGGCTTGCAGACGTATCGGCGGATGTTGTGCATCGAGCTGAATGCTTGCGTCGCGATTCCAGCCTGTGAAATTATTGTCCATGACGTGTTGATCGATACGGACACCACGCGCTAGTTGTTTGAGTAAAGGTGTCGCTTGCAAATGCATAGGCAATACCTCAGCATCGGTCACCCACATAGACCTCAGCTCAGTTTGTAGAGATGTATTTTCCGTCTTAGGGAAATAAGGATGATGACCGATACCCAATGGCATCGCACTCGATGAGCGATTTTGTAAACGCATAGTCACGCACAAACCCTGCTCGCTTAAGTGAAATTTTTGCTCGGCATAGAAAGCCCACGGCCAGCCAAATTGCTGGCGTTGCGCTGACTGCCCATAGGCTAGCGCCAGCACGATGGTATCGGCTGTGTGCGCGATGACTTGCCATGGCACTTGCCAGCCTATGCCATGAATCGCATGCGCGGATGGTGGCAGATTAGCGACCAGACTGATCAATTGATCATCAAAAGAAAAGCTAGCATCGCGGATGCGATTACAGAACGGTAGTAGCGGAAAACTCGCCATTGCTCTGGCGTCGTTTTGAGTAAAAGCAGCAGGTTTCGCGGGGCGCAAAATATCGCGCCGACGGCCATCACGCATTTGAAAAAATTCGGCGATAGAACCGCCGATAGAGGGTGCCACTGTCAGATGCAAATCACCGCTACTAATAGCCAAAACTTCAGACGACAACATACGCTAAGTTTTGCGATCTTAATTACGCTGATCGGCGACCTGGCGTAAAACATCAAGCATGGCTTGCGCACCGGGTGACAGGCGATGTTGCTTGCGTGTGATGATACCGTAGGCATCCATGCGCAAACCCAGATCAAATTTCAGCTCGACCAAGAGACCGGAATCCAGATAATGCTGCACCGATTCAGGCGGTAAAGCGATCACTAAATCACTAGCCAACAATAAGCTAGTGATCACCGGAATCGCGGAAGTTTCTATTGCATCAGAAGGCAAATCAACGCCTTGCGCTAGGAACAATGCCGTTAAACGCTCACGCAAAATACTGCCTGATGGTGGCAAGATCCAGGCCGCTTCGGCCAAGTCAGCTAATTGCAAATCATCGCGTTTTGCTAAGGGATGATCAGGCCGCACGATCAGTCGGTGTGGCTCGTCTTGCAGTGCTTCAAATTTCAATTCGGCGTAGCTATCATTCCCCGAAATCAAACGTCCTATCATCATATCGAGTTCGCCTGAGCGCAGTTGTTGCAGTAACAGCGTACTGGTGTCTACCGCGATGGAGACATTCACTTTGGGATGGTTTTCTTTGAATTTTTTCACGGCGCGCGGTACCAGACTAGTCGATGGGGTAATCACCGTGCCAATCGCAACTTGCCCGCGCAAACCAGAAAATAACTCCATCACTTCTTGATGCGCGGTATTCATTTCTGCCAATGCTGTGCCTGCACGCCGCACCATGATTTCACCATACCAAGTCGGTGAAATGCCGCGTGCTAAACGCTCGAATAATTGCACACCCAAGGCGTATTCAAGTTCTGCTAATAATTTCGACGCCGCAGGTTGCGTCATGTGTGCCGCTTCGGCGGCGCGCAAAATAGAACCATGTCTGCCCAATTCGACCAGCAAAACAAGGTGACGGGTTTTTAGATGGGTGCGGACAAAACGGTCAGCAATCGGGTCTCTCATGGTTTCACCTGTCAATTATTTTACTGATTGTTCGCACGCTTATGTACACTTATTCGTGATAAAGCTGACTGCGTCCACCGTCGATCAAAATATCCGTCGCATTAATAAAGCGCGCTTCGTCGCTGGCTAGAAATAAGGCAGTCTGTGCTACTTCGTCCGGCAAACCTATACGCCCACAAGGCAATAAATCAGCCTGACGTTGCCGCTCTGCTTCTGGATCGGGGCAAGAGGCTAACCAAGCTTGTATGGCTTCGGTCAATATCAGCCCGGGAGAAATCGAGTTCACGCGTATGCCGCGTCTCGCATATTCAATACCCAAAGAGCGGGTCAAACCTATCAAAGCGTGCTTGGCTACTGGATAGGGAAAGCAACCGGGAATAATTTTATGCCCATGCACCGAGGCGATATTCACAATGGAGCCGGCAGCTTGCGCCAGCATCTGCGGTAACACAGCGCGACTGGCATTCCAGACGCCATCCAGATCCACCGCGAAACAGCGTTGCCATTGTTCTTGCGTCATTTCTAAGGGATCAGCAAACACATTCATGCCAGCGTTATTGATCAAAATATCGATCTTGCCAAAGCGCGCAAAAGCTTGTTCTGCCAAGCTTTCCATCGCCTTTCTATCGGCCACATCGGCTTGCACAAACAGACTGTTCTCACTGCCCAGCTCTGCGCTGATTGCCTGTGCCGCCGCATCGTTCAAGTGGCTATTCAAAACCACTTTAGCGCCTTCGCGCACAAAGGCTCTGGCAGTAGCCGCACCTATGCCCAGTGTCGATCCTGTGACAATCGCCACCTTCCCTTCTAGTCTTAAATTAGCCATGACGTCCCCGCGTTCTGAATTGATCAAACATCACCGCTGCCAACAAAATTAGACCGCGCATGAGATATTGGTAAAAGGTGTCGACATCTTTTAAGTTCATCACATTTTCGACTGTGCCCATGATCAAGACGCCGATCAACACCCCGGAAATTTTTGCCTTACCGCCTTGCAGCGAGACACCGCCTAATACGCAAGCGGAGATCACATCGAGCTCAAATCCTTGCGCAGCATTGGGCTGACCACTGGTGATTCTTGACGCCAAAATCAAACCTGCGATGGCAGTGACGACACCTTGTATCAAAAATATCCATACTCTTAATGCGCGTACTTTGACACCGGCTAATTCAGCCGCTTCCGGATTGCCGCCTATCGCCAAAGTGTTACGCCCGAACACGGTGTGATTCAACAGTACGCCAAAAATGAGAAAACAAATCGCCAAGACGATGACAGGCATAGGTAAGCCAGCAATACGCGCATCGCCAAAGCTCATGAAGCTTTCATTCGCGATCCCGACTGCCTGACCGTTCGATACGATAAAGGCCAAGCCGCGCACCATGAGCATAGTCGCTAAAGTCGCGATCAAGGCGTTCACCCGCAAATACGCAATCAAGACACCATTACCAGCGCCGATCAAAGCGCCGGCCAATACCGCAGCGCCTATCGCCAGCGCGACGCTATCACTGCGCTCTAAGACCAATGCGCCCAGTACACCTGCAAAGGCAATGGTCGATCCCACCGACAAATCAAAATCACGCGATGCCAGGCACATCATCATGGTGCAGGCGACCATGCCGATCTGCGAGACCGATAACATCAAGCCGATCAGATTAGTGCCGGAGAAAAAATTTTCTACGGTGAGGGATAAGACCGCGAACAAGATCAGATAAGCGAGTGGCATGCCTTGCTTCGCCAGGATGCTGATGAGGGGATTTTGTCGCCTTATTATTGTGCTTGTTTGTACTGCGCTTACTTGGTTCTGGGATGACATTTTTTCTTACTCCGAAAATTTTTCTTTTACTTTATGTTTTTGACTGACAATTTCAGTTTATTCGTTTTACTTGGCTTGATCTGACTGCTATCGTGAATGAATTTCTTGACAGTGCTGGTTTTAAACTCCCTTCTCCCGCAAGCGGGAGAAGGGTCGGGGATGAGGGCGCATCAGGCTCAAATAGCGATAATTAAAAATCTACGGCTGGTCTCTTGACTACTTTATCGTTAAAACCAGTATGCTGTTTCTGAACTACCCTCACCCCAACCCTCTCCCGCCTGCGGGAGAGGGGGTTTTATCCGCATCTCGATTTGTCCGGTAATACCTAGATCAATTCAGATTTCGTATCATTGTCATTCCAACCAAACTGTTAAGCACCTATTTCTATTCACCATTTCTCAATCAGGCAAAGCCAGTTTCAACACTGCCGCTTCGTTCGCTTCGTCGCGTCTTAACTCACCGCTGATCTGTCCATCGCGCATGACGATGATGCGGTCTGAGATGCCTAGTATTTCTGGTAACTCGCTGGAAATCACAATCACACAACAACCCATTTTTGCTACTTCGTAAATGATGCGATAGATTTCATTTTTTGCGCCTACATCGATGCCGCGTGTAGGTTCATCCAAGATCAATACTTTTAAATCCTCATGCGCCAGCCAGCGTGCCAAGATCACTTTTTGCTGATTGCCGCCGGATAAATTCGCTATCGTCTGTTCACGAGTTGGGGTTTTGATATTGAGTTTTTGTATGAACTTGTCGGCTAATTTTGCTTCTTGCGCATGACGTAAAAATAGTCCGCCAATCAAGTTACCGCGACGGTTGGCGATATTGATATTTTCTGCCACCGATGCTTGCGCCAATATGCCCTGCTCTTTTCTATCTTCAGGGCATAACACGATTCCAGCCGCAATGGCTTTATTCACGCTCATTGGTTGTAGCTCACTGCCATCCAGATAAATGCTCGCACCAGCGCCAGCCGGATCTATGCCATACAGTAAGCGCATCAATTCACTACGACCGGCACCGACCAAGCCGAAGAAGCCCACAATTTCACCCGAACGCACAAAAAAACTTTGCGGCTTTTCACCTGATTTTGCGCCTAAGTTTGTTACCTGCAAACGTGTTGCCCCGACTTGGCGTGGCTGGTAATCATAGATATCGCTAAGCTCACGTCCCACCATATCGCTAATCAAAGTATCTTGCGCGACCTCGGCCATTACGGCATGCGTGGCAACTTTTTTTCCATCTCGAAAAATCGTACAGGCATCGCATAAAGCGTATAACTCTTCTAGCCGGTGTGAGATATAAATGATCGTACGTCCTTGTTCACGCAAGTCACGAATGATACGAAACAAGATCTCCGTTTCGCGATGCGATAGGCTACTGGTCGGCTCATCAAATGCAATGATCTGTGCGTCTTGCATCAGCGCTTTGCAGATCTCAACCATCTGCCTTTGCGCAATCGACAGATTCACTAATAGCTGATCGGGGTCAAGGTCGACTCCCAGCGTTTGCAAACGTTCGCTCACCAATTTGCGCGCGGCAGCTTTGTCGACGAAACCAAAACGGCGCGGCAAACGACCGAGTAAAATATTTTCTGTGACAGTCAATTCCGGCACGTATTGCAGTTCTTGGTGTATCACTGCCACACCTGCGGCAATCGCATCACCGGCGCTGTGAAATGCCTGCGCCTGACCAGCGATGCGCAAACAGCCGTGATCAGGTTTATATTGGCCGCCAAGGATTTTGAGTAGCGTAGATTTACCCGCGCCATTTTCGCCCAATAAGCCGTGCACACGACCAGCTTGTGCGCTAAAGCTGACTTGATTAAGCGCAGTCACTCCGGGGAAAAATTTGGAGACTTGCTCGAATTCTAAATACGCAGACATCGACCATCACACCTTATAAACCAAATTGTTTGCGTACATCTTGCTGATTGCTGCGTGTCATTAAAGTGCCACTCGTCAAGGTCAACGCGGGTGGTTGACGATTAGTGGTGATCCATTGATACATCATCATGCTGGTTTCATAGCCGTGACGCTTAGGGCTGATTAATACGCTGCCGAAAAAACCCGTTTGTTTTGGTTTGGCAAATTCATTTAAGGCGCTCTTACTGCCGCCTATGCCGATAGCCAGCATAGTGTCTTGCGTAAATTTCCGCGCTTCTGCGGCACGTACTGCACCTAATACAGCTTCGTCGTTCATACCGAACATAATCCAATGCTTAAAAGCACTTTGCTTAGTGAGTACGATATTCGCGGCGTTGTAGGCACTTTCGGTATCACTCTTGACCAGATTTGCGTCGATCAGATTGGCGACAGGGAAGCCACCTGCCTTCAAGGCATCGACTGCGCCCATCGTACGTTCACGTGCTGTTGGTAATTGGTCGTAAGCTATACGCATAGCGCCAACTTCGTTTAATTTCCAGCCACGTGTTTTGATTTCTGCCAATAAGCTTTCGCCGACTTGCTTGCCTATCTCGTAAGCCGAAATCCCCATATGCGGAATACTGGCAATCGCTTTACCCTTACCATCTTGCAACTGATCATCGACCGAGAATACTTTCAGTTGATGGCGTTTCGCTGCGCGTTCAATCGCACTACCCAGTTTGACATCGGGCGCGCAGACGATGAATCCTTGCGCTTTTTGTGCGCCCAGATTATCAATTGCAGCCATTAATTTTTCACCGTTCGGCACGCCGATTTTCACCAACGCAAATCCTTTTTCACGCGCTGCTTGTTCGGCATATTTCCATTCATCTTGAAACCAGGGTTCTTCTGCCTGTTTGACTAAGAAACCGATTTTTACCGGATCTGCCGCCTGGACTTGCATACTGAAATGCAATGCCGAGGCTAGCCATAAGATTTTCAAACCATTTAAAAAACGCATCTTCATCTTTCTATCTCCACATTATTTGTTTTTTACTTTTTAGAAAATCACATCACACATCTTCAAATAAGGCATCGGGTACACCCAAAGACTGTTCTAGCTGAATACTAAACAAGGCTCCCGCATCCGGCATGTTTAATAATTCCTGATCGCTCATGTCCTTACGTGAGCTGGTCACCATCAGCACATCCAAATTGTCGCCGCCTATGGCTGGGCAGGTAGGATTTTTTACAGGAACAGTGATGCGCTGCAACTCACGGCCATCCGGTGCATAACGCGCTACTTGTCCAGCGCCCCACTGCGCATTCCATAAACAAGCTTCACTATCAATCACAGAACCGTCCGGATAGGCGTACATCTGCGTTTCAGTAAATAAGCGTATATGACTCACCACAGCGCGCTCGGCATCGTAGTCACATTGCATAATCTGACGCGAGCCAGTGTCAGTGAAATACATGGTTCTTCCATCCAGACTGAAGCAAATACTATTTGCAATCGCAACCCCAGGCAGCGCTAAGCGACGCAAACCATATTGCTGTGAATACTGATAAAAGTGAGCTATAGGCCGCTTATCCTCAGGCTGATCAAAACCACCGAACACATAATTGCCGTGACGATCAATACGACCATCATTAATTCGGGTTCGTACTTCATCAGCCTCCACGGGACTTAGCAATTGACTTAGGCCTCGCTGTACATCAAAACTAAACAAGGCCTTCGCCGTCCCTAAAATCAAACGACCAGAGCGACAAAACACAAAAGACCCAACCCGGTCTGGCATATCAAAACTACGCACATCGGCATCCGTCGAGCTACAAAAGATACGACTCGACTCAATATCGGTCCACCACCAGGCAGATTGCCCGGCATGCCAGAGCAGACACTCACCCAAAATGTCGGATTGAGGAATGCTCAATTGCATAGATCTCTGAATTGGCGATTCAGTCATAGACATGCCTTAATTACTCCTGACGATTCGTTCTGGATGCAATTCATCCATAGCATTACGATAGACTTGAATGAGTGCTTGTGCACGCAGCACTAATTCGGGCAGCGGCATACCTGGGCGATACAAACTGCCTCCGATACCAAAACCACTAGCGCCGGCTTGCAAATATTGACTCATATTGCTGCCGTCTATCCCACCGACAGGAAATACCACTGCTTGCGACGGCAGCACCGCGCGCATCGATTTTAATACCGGAGAACTGATCAACTCAGCCGGATATAGCTTTAAACCATCGGCACCTGCACTTAAAGCGGCAAAAGCCTCGGTAAGCGAGCTAACGCCGGGAATGCAAATCATACCCGCTGCTTTTGCCGCCTGAATAATTTCTCTGTCTGCATGCGGCATAATGACTAGTTTCGCGCCTAGTGCATGCAAGCGAAATACGTCCTCCAGACGAAGCACCGTGCCAGCACCGTGCAAAGCATCGGAGGGCAAGCATTCTCCTAAGATTTTTAAGGAAGTAAATGCAGAGGGTGAGTTTAACGGTATTTCTATGATACGAAATCCTGTTGCATACAAACTGAGGGCAGCATCTCTGACCTCCTGCGGATGTATGCCACGCAAAATGGCAATCAAAGGCAAGCTTTGCATCGCCTCAAGCAAACTTGGAGAGCTCCTCGCAATCGCGGCTTGATTCATGACGCCACCTTTTGTACTTTCTGACGGGTTTGTGTTTCTGCATAGGCACGCTCTATCGCCCACAATCCTATCGGCGCCGTATTCGACAAAATGCTCGCATCATGCACGCCGCAATGTGATAAAGCTTGCGCATAATGCGAACACAAAGTCGGATCACCGACTAAGATTAATGGCGCTTGCTCCAATCCGGCGGCCAGACGCCATCCCAATCCAGCTTGAATTTCGTGACCGATCAACAAGCCGGATAAGTAATCGGTTAAAGACGAACCGGGCATCATTTCCATCAGC
Source organism: Undibacterium sp. GW821-FHT11H02 (assembly GCF_058808015.1). Classification (NCBI taxonomy): domain Bacteria; kingdom Pseudomonadati; phylum Pseudomonadota; class Betaproteobacteria; order Burkholderiales; family Oxalobacteraceae; genus Undibacterium; species Undibacterium sp. GW821-FHT11H02. Next base: position 8,925 of record NZ_JBXARG010000027.1, read on the forward strand.
CCTAAAGTCCTTACGGCAAATAGCTGATGGCTCAATCCCAGGTACATACCTTGGCGCGCATCTTCTACACCTTGAATGAAAGCGATAGGATCAAGTTCGTTTTGTTGACTCGGCATCAAGCGTCCCAGCACGGAATGCTGACGCAAAATAGCAAATAATTCGCCCGTCATATGCGTCGCTAAAGCGCTAATCTTGGCCTGCTCTATCTGCACCCATTTAGAATGCGTGCCCGGCAAAATAATGCAAGAACGCTGACGTGCCTCAGGACGTAAGGACAGCGCGCCCACAATTTGCGTTTCCTCGCCACGCATCACATCGGGTGCACCTATCGATGGTCGATAAGCCATGCCCGGCACGATCTCAAAGCGCCGTTGATCCACACCTTTCACCGTCATGATTCGGGCGGCAATCGCATTTATGTCCGCCGGACAAGGCACGTACGGCACTTCCAGCCATCCGTGTTTACTACCCACCATGCCACAAGCGAGCACATTAATATCCGGATACTCTTGCAACCAGTCACCCGCCAGTTGCTCCAGACTTTGCTCATAAGCCCAGGCCGACCCATTCATACTCGAGCTGCCCTGAGCACTGGTGCGTGTCGCGAGTACATCACCATCAGTCCCGATTAAGAATACGCGCAAACAAGTGCTACCCCAATCAACACCGATGAGCTGCGGATCTAATTTATCTAGCGCTACCATTCAGCCATACTCCCATCGGCATGACGCCAAATAGGGTTGCGCCAATCACTTGCATTTTTGCTGGCGGCAATCACCCGCGCCTCGTCGATTTCTACCCCTAAACCGGGCTTAGTAAAGGGTTTGATATATCCCTCATCAAGCGCAAAATCCTCGCGATTAACAACATAGTCGAGCAGCTCCGCACCCTGGTTGTAATGAATGCCCATGCTTTGTTCTTGTAGCACAGCGTTATGCGACACAAAATCCACCTGCAAACAAGCGGCCAACGCAATCGGCCCAAGCGGACAATGCGGTGCCAACGCAACATCATAGGCTTCTGCCATAGCTGCAATTTTGACGCACTCGGTAATCCCACCTGCATGAGATAAATCGGGTTGCACGATAGAGAGGCCACCCTGTTCGAAGACACGCTTAAATTCATAGCGAGAATACATGCGCTCACCTGCGGCTAAAGGGATCGATGTGGTCGCGGCCAAACGCGCATAGTATTCGGCGTTTTCTGCCAGCACGGGCTCTTCCACAAACAAAGGTCGATAAGGCTCTAATTCTCGCAACAAAACTTTCGCCATCGGTGCACTTACCCTGCCATGAAAATCGAGTCCAAACTCAACTTCTGTACCGAAGGCAGCACGAATTTCCGCGACCCGGGATACCGCTGCATCGATAGCAATCGAAGTATCAATCATCGCTAATTCTTCTGTGCCATTCATCTTAAAAGTATTAAAACCAAGCTCGCGCAATTGACGCATGCTGGCGATCACGTCGGCTGGTCTATCACCCCCCACCCAACTATAGGTTTTCATTTTGTCGCGCACCAGACCACCCAGTAACTGATACACCGGTACGCCTAAAGCTTTGCCCTTGATATCCCACAAAGCTTGGTCGATACCGGCAATCGCGCTCATTAAAATCGCGCCCCCACGATAAAAACCACCGCGATACATTTCTTGCCACAAATCATTGATACGCGCGGGATCTTTGCCAATCAAATTCGGCGCAAATTCTTGCACCGCGGTCTCCACGGTACGAGCTCGTCCTTCGATGACTGGCTCACCCCAGCCTGTAATCCCAGCATCGGTTTCTATTTTCAACAACATCCAGCGAGGCGGAATGCGATAAGTCGTCAGTTTGGTAATCTGCATAATGCGATAACAGTAAAAGAACAAACTGCAGTGTAGAACCAGTAGCTAGATCATAAATATGAATTATATGATGCCTAATATATTAATTTGGAATAGGTAGAAACAATTTCGCACGCTTGACAACAGTCGGGTGCAGATTTTAAGGCCTGTCAATTACAAAGGAAGTGAGAGGAAACTTAGTTGAAACTCAGTTGAAACTCAGTGAGGGGGAATTAGGATGGCAACGATAGTCAACAATCCTGACTATCGTCGCCTGAAAAAACGGGTTATTTTGGTAGTTTATCAATCGCTTTCATCAAACGATAAACGAACTCTATCTCCTCGTTAAATCCTTTGACGCTGATTCTTTCATCTCTGCCGTGTGCCCTGGAATCATCAAGGTCATCAAACATGGCGTCAATACCGTAGGTCGGCAATCCAGCATTGCGCGTGAATACACTGTCACTTGCGCCTGCTGACATATTGGGCAAAACAATGACCTCTGGCCACATTCCCTTTGCTACGCTCGCAACGGCTTTGAAGATCGCTGGCGAAGGTGGTGATTCTGGTGTCGGTTTCGCCGCAGTGATCACTGAGATCTTAATACTGTCGTCTTGCAAAACTTTGCGCAATTGCGCTTCGACCTGGGCCTGTGATTCGCCAGGTATCACACGGCATTGCACGGTAGCGCGCGCTCTTTGTGGCAAGGCATTCTCGGCATGACCGCCACTGATCTCAGTGGTAGTGCAAGTGGTGCGCAGCATAATATTCGTTTCCACTTCTTGCGACAGACGACGCACCGCTGCGAGATCAGGTTTGCTTGCACTGACGGCCAGCATATCCGCTTTTTTCTGACCACTTTCTAAAGCAGATCGTCCGGCGAAATACAGTTTTACAGTCTCCGTCAGATGTAAGGGAAAACTAAATGCCGATAATTTATGCAAGCCTTTAGCCAGCCTATCAATCGGATTTTGCGCAGTGGGCCGGGAGCTGTGTCCACCTTTATCGGTGACTTCTAAACCGAAGGTCAAAAAAACTTTTTCACTGGTTTGTGCGGTCAAATACAATTTGCGACCATTTTTGATCGCCGCTTCACCCGCATCGGGATTAATTACCAGACCTGCATCAATCAAAGCTCTATGTTCTTTCAATAGCCATGCGACACCATTGGCATTCCCTTCCGCTTCTTCGTCTGCGGTCAGTGCCAGGATAATGTCGCGCTCAGGGATGAAGCCCTCCTTCTTCAAGCGCACCATCGTTGTGACGTAAGCTGCTGCTTGTCCCAGCATATCAATGGTACCGCGACCGTATAACCAGCCATCCTTTTCAGTCAAGGTAAAAGGATCAAAATTCCAATCCTCCCGTTTGGCGTCAACCACATCTAAATGGCCGATATACAAAATTGGTTTTGTAGTTGCATCAGTATTCGATTTTCCGCGCAGACGCACCACCACATTACCCTTAGTCGGATGTTCTTTGGGTGCCAGCACTTGTACATCTTCTCGGCTATAACCCCCCGCAATTAAGCGCTCTGCGATCATTTGTGCTGATCTGGTCGAGCCATTGGCATGCGTCGCTTTGGCGGCGATAAGATCTCGCAATAGGTCACGCGCTTGGGTCGCATTTTCGGGCGGTGCCTGGACAGTCTGCTGACCATGAGCTGTGGCGGCAAGACTTAAACATGTTAAGCCTGTGCTTAAACCAAATGCACAAGCCAACAAGGGTTTGCGCAAAAGCTTTTGATTAAATTTAAATGGAATTTTACTTGGCATTTTTTATCCTTATTTTTTAAGTAGAACTTACGCAAAAATGCGCTGGCTAGGCGTGGGGCCGAAGACAGTGCAATTGCACGGCGAGGCGAACACAACAACGCCAGCGTCTGTTTTGCGTAAGTCCTATTAAGATGTGAAAATCTTTCGAGACACTATCTAATCATGTGAACTCAAAAAAACCTAGCGCTTTCAACGCGAGACACGACAGCAAACAACAATCACTGGCAAAAAGTATTGTTCTCGTTTCCCAACACTTTTTTCATGCATTGAAGTGATTAGAACCAATTCTCTAATTGAAAGAATCTCTGCCTTCTCATAGCAAGAAGCATTTTTTATATGCCTCAAACACTCGGTTTCAGCGTGCTTTTTTGTTGCATCGCAAATTGACCCGAGACGGCGCGATTTTGATAATCGCGAACAGACCAGTTGCCCACTACATTTAAAAAAGACTGGTTTTCCGTCTGCTGTCAGGTACTAGCAAAATTAACTTCGTTTGCCTTCGTTTGCTTTACTTAACCTGAACAGTTTCTTCGTTTTTTCATTCAAGTAGTACTCAATGGGAGTCGCATGATGAAGTTCAAACGTTTGTTATTTTCTTTAGTTTTACTGGCGGCTGGTGCCTTATCGAATATAGCCAGTGCTGACAATTACAGTTTGTGGATCAATGGTCGCACTGGCGGCGGTGTGGTCGGCAACTACAATAGTTTTACCTATTGGGGACCTGCTACCACGGCAGCAGGTGTCAACAAAAAATCGGTTAACTGGGATGGCTACAATAGTATCGCTTCACAAAATGGCAAAATCCGCGACGCCTTGGATTGCTTTTGTACTGGTAATAACTGGTGCTACATCGCTACGCATAGCGCCGGCGATCTGATGCTCGGTTACACGCTCGCCAACTATGGCAGCTCTTCCCGCATGAAGAAAAATGCCTCCGCGAATTCCTCAGGACAGTGTGGCAATAGCGACGGTACTGCACAGACCGGTTGGAATATTAAATGGGTACGTGCCGCCTCTGGCGCGGGTGGCGGATCGGAATTATCCGACGCGGGCTCATGGGCAGTCTCAGAGCCCTTGGTCAAAGATTTGAAAACCACGACTGCACGTGCCATGTACAACCACAACAATACGGCAAATGTCTGGTTCTACATGTATGCGGGAGCAAAAGGCACCGTATATTCAGGCATCTTACCAGGACAAGATGATGAGGCGGTGGCCTATCACAGCAGCGGCGGCGTAGCAGGCTCTGCTGGCAGCTCCCTGTGTAATCCCAGCGATTGGCTATGTAATGATTTGAATATGGGAACAGCGGCCAACGAAGGCGGCTCGGTGAAATGGTCGTTCCACTCGGTAGCCTTCCGAGATAATAATGAAGCTTACAATCACTATGCCAACAGCAACTGGCAGGGCATTATTTCGGTGGTTCGAAGTGCCATGGTTAGTAGTGCACTTTAAGCCAAGGGCAATGTCGCTCTAGTGCGGTCTTAATGATACAGGGAGCACTCATCGAGTTTGAGTGCTCCACTTAGCCTAGCCTCGTTAGGTCGAACTACAACCAGAACTACGGCCCGAACTACAACCCCAACAACATCCATGTCCGCAAAAAGAACAACCAGCAAAACTGAAAATCCAGTCTCGCTTAGCGCTAAGAAAAAGACCTGGCGCACAATGCTAGGGCTGAGCGTCGGGCTATTATTATGCTTAGCAATTTTTACCTGGTTGCAGGGCTCTGCGAACGACAAAGACCTCACTGGCATTCGTACCGGGGCCATTCAGTCAAACCTAAGGAATGCGGATCAAGCCGTGATGACGCCAGTGCTTAATGCGGCAACGCTTCCTAGCCGCGATGCAATTCATAGCAATCTGGTACGCCAATTGGAAGAAGTAGATCACACTTTATGTAGCTATAGTGAGAGCAGCAAATACCCTTTGAGCTCACGACCAATCTCAGAGCATCCTGACCAAATTTACCCCAATCAAGCAGTAAAAGAATCGCATGCCATGCGCAATAAAGATGGTAGCAGCAATGCGGCAATTCAGATTTCGACCAGTCAATCGCGGGTGTATATGGCGGCGCGCGAAGCTGTCAATTTCAGTGTACAAGCGTTCGATAAAGATCAGCAAATGCTACCCGTCTTCGTCAATCGCGCAGTCGCTTCCGGTCTGAATTTCGATAATCATCCAGCGCCCACCAAAATCCCCATGACATTCGCCGACAATGGGCGCGATGGTGACTTACTCGCCAACGATGGCATTGCGGGTGGCACTCTGAGTCCTGGCAGCAATGGCTTCGCGAGTTTTAATGGAACGATACGTACCGAGGTGAATTTCACTGTGAATGGTCAGGTCGGTGTGGTGTATTTTGATGTGATCTATTCACCTGAATTGCCCGCAATCTGGGCGGGTAAGATTCGTGAAGTCTTAGAGAATGGTAGCTTGGTCTTTTATCTACCAATCGAGGTACGACAAGCGGGACGCTATATTGTCAACGCCAGGTTGGATGATGCCAAAGCGACGCCATTTGCACTACTCACCTTTAATGACTTACTGCCACTCGGACGCAATGAAATTCGCCTTAGTGTTGCGGGCAATTTACTACGAGATAAAGAAGCCATTTTTCCTGTGAGCCTACGCGATGTAGATGGCTATTTACTCAAAGAAAATGTTGATCCCGATCGTGCCTTAATAGCACGCATGGAAGGCGTCGCACATGTCAGTAAAAACTATAGTTTAAAAAGTTTTTCAGACGCAGAATGGAATGGAGAAGAGCGCCATCGTCACTTAACAGAATTCGCAAAAGATGTGGCACTGGCCAAAGCCGCATTAGTCGCCTTTGACCCTGATCAGGCGCAACGGCCTTTTCCACAAAGTAGTTGCAGCTTAAAAAGCACGAAGTCTTTAGCAAAACGGTGATTTCTATAGGTATTGCGCACCAAATAAAAGAGACTGTTCGCGAACGAATGCCGTTCCGTTAAGATGGAAATGAAAAACGATTGGCTAAGCAATAGCTCTCTATACAAGCGATATTTCCAAACAAAATTTGTGACTTCACTGAACAGATTTATGGATCTCAAACCATCATTCTTATTTACATTCTATCCACAGCGGTATTTCGGCACTACCGCGAAGCTCAGCTATCCATCCTGATTAATTCGCTGTATCAAAGTCGCCAAGACTTGTTCCGCCTTATCATTGTCGACCTGGCAGGTGCCGGCATTTTCGTGACCGCCACCGCCATATTCCAGCATCAGAGCACCGATATTGGTTTTTGAGCTGCGATTCAATATCGACTTACCGGTGGCAAAAACGGTGTTCTGTTGTTTCAATCCCCACAAGACATGGATAGAGATATTAATCTCTGGATACATGGCATAAATCACAAAACGATTGCCTGCAAAAATCACTTCTTCCTTGCGCAAATCAAGCACGACCAGATTGCCATGCAACTGAGAACAACGTTGAATCTGCTCTTTGCATTTTGCCGTATGTTCTTGATAGATTTCCACCCGCTCTTTCACATCGGGCAGCTCCATAATTTGTTCAATGCGATGATTGCGACAATAATCAATCAAATCCATCATCAGATTGTAATTGGAGATACGAAATTCACGGAAACGCCCTAGCCCCGTCCGTGCATCCATTAAGAAATTTAATAAATCCCATTTTTCGGGGTTTAATACTTCTTCCCGATTGAACTGAGCCGCATCACCTTTATCTACCGCGGCCATCATCTCATCCCAATCCGCAGGAAAAGCAGAGCGCCCACCATAGTGGTCATAAACGACACGCGCTGCAGACGGTGCTTCTGGGTGGATAATATGATTGGTACGCTCGCCAGGATTGCGCAAGGTCTCTGAGTAGTGATGGTCAAATGCCAAATGCACACCATGTACATAGGGTAGATTGGTCGTAATGTCTTTTTCGTTGACCTCGACTTTACCGTCTTGCATGTCTTTGGGATGGACAAACTTGATATCGTCAATCAAGTTCAGATGTTTAAGTAACACCGCACAAACCAGACCATCAAAATCACTACGTGTAATTAAACGATATTTAGATTCTGCTGACATATCACACCTCTATGCAAGAAGGAATTTCTAGTCTAACTCAAAGCCATCAAGATTTCGACAATTATTGCAAAGAAACTGAAACAAAAAAACCATAAAAAAACCTCCATCAATTTCTATGGAGGTTTTTATAATGAAACGCGGCTAGGCCTTGGTTTCAGAGCTTAGGTAAGACCAAATTACGGTGAGCGAAGCGCTTACTTTTTAATAACGAACTTGGGCACGATACACTAATTTGGTACTCCCTTCAGCAGGCACATTGATTTTCCACACGGCGGTATTACTTGCCCCTTTCACATGCGTGTGACTGCTGCTCAACATTTGCCAATCACCCGGCATAGGTTCTTGTACTGTCACGGTAACCGCTTCTTTCTTTGCATTCTTCAAGGTGATTTCATAAGCACTTTCGAAGATATAGACGTACTTAGAAGAGCTTGCCATTTTCTTAAAGTCTGTTTGTTTTTTATCAGCAGTCACATCAAATGCATCGCCTAGTTTAAGTCTTACTTTTTCGTTTTTGGGCGTATGGTCAATATGGTCTTCACCGATAAACTGAGCATTACCATTACTGTCTTTTTTGTAGACACGGATCACCCCTTTCGGCAAAGGCATGCCTAGCTGTGAGCTTTCTTTATTATCAAACTCTATGAAAGCACCTATCTTCATCTTTTGACCGAGATCACCGTAACTGCCTTGATAATAATAATCAGCACCCTTTAATAAGAACTCTTTGCGTGCTGGCACCGCAGACGCATTCAACAATGCGACTTGCTTGGTTTGATTTTCGGCGATCGTGGTGGGTCGATTCAAGGTATATAAGTGGTACTCGAACAAAGACTCTTCTGCCATATCATTCTTCTTCGCCAGCGGTGCTGCCGCCATCGATCTGACAAAGCCACCAGCCGCAACACTTTCTTTGACTTGATTCACATCACCCGCCACCAATTGCAATTTAGCGTTTCGATAACTGGCACCGCTAGTGTTGGTTAAAGTGACCCAGCCTGAAATATCTAATTTATCTTCGGCAGAATTGAGCTCGACTACATAGTCGGCTTTCCAGGCTAAGCCACCGGTCAGATAACTCAACTCAACATCTTGTGGCGCGGTGCTAGTATTATTGAGCGACATCACCAAGGTTGGCCGATCACGTAAATTACTTGGGACATCGTTATAGACGATACGGCCTGGCAGACCGGTTTCTATACGATTGCCTATCTTCAAAACCACGCCATCATTCGCAGCCAGTACCTGAGCGACTTCGGTCGTCTCTATGCCAGTAGCGGGATTGGTGCGTATGATATTGACGCTCTGACCTACGTATTTTTCCAATAACTTCTGCGGCGTAAGTAGATCGAAGTCAAAATTTTGTTCCAACACTGACAAACTACCTGGCGCTGAAATGCTGCGCAGTAAGGCGGTCTCCGGTCGCATTTTGGCACTGACATCACGAAACGCCAAGCTAGACGCACCACGCTTTAAAGTCAGCTTACGAGCGTCTTTGACCAAAGCTAGATTTTCATTATAAATAGTCACTGCGACTTCACGCTGATCAGCAAGGCCGGTGCGTTGTTCGACTTCCTGTGCATACAAGGGGAGGCTGGTAGCTGCACTCAAGGCGAGTAATAAAGAGATACAAGAAGCGGGACGATACATAGAAAATCCTTACTGAGAGTTCACAACAAAGACGGTGCAGGCTAGACCTTCCTATGCCACTACACCACATACATATACAAACGCGGCACCAGGGAAATAAGTAGACGGCTTAATAGCTGCAATACGATTAAAGCGACTAAAGGCGAGAAATCAATATTGCCTATCGGCGCAATAACACGACGTAAAGGCGCCAATAATGGTTGATTCAAAGCCCTGATGACCGGCGCCAATGGCGCATAAGGATTGACGAAACTGAGTATCGCCTCAAATACCAGGAGCGCCATCAAGCCATAAATAATCCATTGCAACAGACGAACCAGCGACAAGAGCAAAATCAAGGCAATATTGAATTGCCCGCTGAATAGGGACTCCAGCATAAAAGACAAACACGACACTAAAAAAGCGGCAATCAAACTCGCCCAGTCCAAGCCAAGAAAGCCCGGCACAATGCGACGTATGGGCTTGACTAGCCAGTCCGTGATTTGAAAAATAGCCTGGCCCAATGAAGCGGGCGGACGAATTCTTAAGGCTTGCATCCAAAACCGGAGTAAAAGAAAACCGGCGAAAATGCCCGCCACGATCTCGATAACGAAGCTAAACATTTCAAACAACATGTACGTATCCTCAAAAAAAAACCCACTGGGTGATTAACACACAGTGGGTATTGTGCCTGAATAAAACCAGGCGTCCAAGTAAGAATATTACGCTGGACGAGTTCCAGTTGGGAAAGGCCAAGCTGCCGTTGGGCTGACAACTGTCTTTGCTTCTGCTGGCGCTGGTACTGCTGCTACAGCGGCAGGTTTAGCTGCAGCTGGTTTAGCTGCGGCTTTCTTTGCTGCTGGTTTCGCTGCTGGTGTTGCTGCGGCCTTTTTAGCGGCTGGCTTAGCCGCCGCTTTTTTTGCTGCTGGCTTCGCTGCTGCTGGCTTCGCTGCTGCAGGTTTAGCTGCCGCTTTTTTTGCTGCTGGCTTAGCTGCTGCTGGTTTAGCTGCGGCTGGTTTAGCTGCTGCTTTTTTCGCTGCTGGCTTAGCTGCAGGTTTAGCTGCCGCTTTTTTTGCTGCTGGCTTAGCAGCTGCTGGTTTAGCTGCTGCTTTTTTCACTGCTGGTTTTGCTGCTGGCTTAGCTGCTGGTTTAGCTGCTGCTTTTTTTGCTGCTGGTTTAGCCGCTGGCTTAGCTGCTGCTTTTTTTGCTGCTGGTTTAGCTGCTGGCTTTGCTGCTGCTTTTTTCGCTGCTGGTTTAGCCGCTGGCTTAGCTGCTGCTTTTTTCGCTGCTGGCTTAGCTGCTGGTTTTGCCGCTGGCTTAGCTGCTGCTTTTTTCACTGCTGGTTTTGCTGCTGGCTTAGCTGCTGCTTTTTTCGCTGCTGGCTTAGCTGCTGGTTTTGCCGCTGGCTTAGCTGCTGCCTTTTTCGCTGCTGGCTTAGCTGCTGGTTTTGCCGCTGGCTTAGCTGCTGCTTTTTTCGCTGCTGGTTTTGCCGCTGGTTTAGCTGCTGCTTTTGCTGCTGGCTTAGCTGCTGGTTTTGCCGCTGCTTTTGCTGCTGGTTTAGCCGCTACTTTTTTCGCCGCAGGTTTCGCTGCTGCTTTCTTTGCCGCCGGTTTCGCCGCAGGCTTAGCTGCTGCTTTCTTGGCTTCTGGTGCTGTTGCCATTTTGTTTCTCCTTCACGTTAGTCGGAAAAAAATCAGATTAAAGTTAAAATCCGCTCGCTTTCTGGTAAGCGGATTATTCATCGGCACAAACATGATTTCTGGTTGCGCTAATGAATTCGGCACCAACCACTTATTAACTCCTACAGGCTAATAAGATGGTCATATGGCTTTGTCGTTTGCCCCTTTTTATTCTTAATAACAGGCAGACCTTAACGATTTATGACAACAGCCAAAACGCTACTTGTATAAAACTAGCGTCGGAATTCTTTACTATTCAATGCTCAATTCAAGACTCACGTGATCAGCGATTCGAAATTCGGCTTACAGAATTTCCAAACACAAAAGCGCAACACCCAGCATCGCCGGGGTCGCGCTATGTCAACTTACCACATCGAATGAGTCTAAAAAGTTCATTCAGTTTTGTGAAGCCTTTCTTGTTCAATTACTTTGGTCGCATTTTACTGTCTTTACGATTTCTTGTCTTGAACACTTTCGACTACAAAAAATTATTCCTACTGATTTATTCCCAATTGAGAGCACCACCTGTTTGATATTCGATGACACGGGTCTCAAAGAAGTTCCGCTCTTTTTTCAGATCGATCATTTCGCTCATCCACGGAAACGGATTTTCTTCTTGTGGGAACAAAACATCGAGACCGATTTGTTGTGCGCGACGATTTGCGATAAACCGTAAATAGCCTTTAAACATGGGCGCATTCAAGCCTAGTACTCCTCGCGGCATTGTATCCTCTGCGTAACGATATTCCAACTCTACCGCACGTAAAAACAACGATTTAATTTCATCGCGAAATGCAGTGGTCCACAAATGTGGATTTTCCATTTTGATGGTGTTGATCAAATCGATTCCGAAATTACAGTGCATCGATTCATCACGCAAGATGTACTGGTATTGTTCTGCGGCGCCCATCATTTTATTTTGACGACCTAGCGCGAGAATTTGTGTGAAGCCGACGTAGAAGAAAAGACCTTCCATCAAGCAGGCAAAAACAATCAGAGAACGCAACAGCGTTTGATCCGCTTCGATAGTCCCTGTCTTGAATTCAGGGTTAGTCAGCACATCGATAAACGGAATCAAAAACTGATCTTTGTCACGAATCGATTCGACTTCGTTATACGCATTGAATATCTCAGCTTCGTCCAAGCCAAGTGACTCAACGATGTACTGGTATGCATGCGTGTGGATCGCTTCTTCAAACGCTTGGCGCAATAAATATTGACGGCACTCAGGTGCAGTGATGTGGCGATAGGTACCGAGCACAATATTATTGGCGGCCAAAGAATCAGCCGTGACGAAGAATCCAAGATTACGCTTTACCAAACGACGCTCATCTTCAGTCAAGCCATTTGGATTTTTCCACAGCTCGATATCGCGCTGCATATTGATCTCTTGCGGCATCCAATGATTCGCACAACCCGCCAGATATTTATCCCAAGCCCATTTGTATTTGAATGGCACTAACTGATTCACATCGGTCTGGCCATTGATAATGCGCTTGTCTGCGGCGTTCACACGACGACCAATTTCTTCAGGTGTCACAAGCTCAGGCTTAGTCACGAGAGCTGGATTCAAAGCCACATCTTGCGTTTGCATGCGCGTTTGATATTGATCAAACGCAGTTTGTGTTTGCGTATTTGCTTGCACAACTGGACGTGGTGCCGGTGCCGCTGGAGCTACTTCATCATCCCATGAAAGCATGTGATTTTCCTTACGATGTACTGTTGATGAGTTGGCGCTTATTTGTTACACATCTAAATATAGATAAATGGGTAAGCGCCAAGACAATGATTAAATGAGTTAAATTAAATAGTCTGAATCTCTGCACATGCCATGTACAGAGATCCGACCTGAGGTTTACTGGCAGGCTTCACACTCTTCGAAACCTTGATCACCAGGGCGCAGGTAGCAAGCTGCGCCATCCGCTTCGATTGCGGAAGCCGCTGCCACTTCTGTGCTGGCAGAATATCCGCTATTACCACCGTCAACTGCTACGGCATTTAATGCGCCTGTCTTACTAGTTGATTTCTCGGTATGAGTCGCGCCTATAGTACGCAGGTAGTAGGTCGTTTTCAGGCCACGCAACCATGCCAGCTTGTAAGTTTCATCCAATTTTTTACCGGACGCACCTGCCATATAGATATTTAGAGACTGTGCTTGGTCTATCCATTTTTGACGACGGGAAGCGGCTTCGACCAACCAGGTCGGGCTGATTTCAAAGGCCGTTGCATACAGCTCACGCAAATCTTCTGGAATACGATCGATCTTCGCCAAGCTGCCATCGAAGTATTTCAAGTCAGAGATCATGACGTCATCCCACAAGCCGCGTTCTTTCAAATCACGAACCAGATGTTCATTGATCTCAGTAAATTCACCAGACAAGTTCGATTTCACATACAAGTTTTGGTAAGTCGGTTCGATACAAGCAGCCACACCAATAATATTAGAAATCGTCGCGGTCGGCGCAATCGCTACGCAGTTAGAATTACGCATACCAAATTGCTTAATGCGGCTACGCACTATGGACCAATCCATCGCTTCTGAATTGTCGACTTCTAAGTAACCACCACGCTCTTCTGCTAATAATTTCACAGAATCTTGCGGCAAGATGCCACGATCCCACAAGGAACCCGTGTAAGAACTATAACGGCCACGCTCTTCCGCCAACTCAGTCGAAGCCAGATAAGCGTAATAGCAGACGGCTTCCATAGATGTGTCAGCAAACTGCACGGCATCCATCGATGCGTAAGGAATCCGCATCATATGTAAGCAATCTTGGAAACCCATGATACCCAGACCGACCGGACGATGACGCAAATTAGAATCACGTGCTTTTTTCACCGCATAGTAATTAATATCAATCACGTTATCGAGCATACGCATCGCTGTCGTGATGGTGCGTTTGAGTTTGTCGTGATCGAGCTTGCCATCCTTCATGTGCGCAGGCATGTTCACAGAGCCAAGATTACAGACGGCGATTTCGCTGTCATTCGTGTTCAAAGTGATTTCTGTACACAAGTTAGAGCTATGCACGACACCTACGTGTTGCTGTGGTGAGCGAATATTGCATGGATCTTTGAATGTAATCCAAGGATGACCTGTTTCAAACAACATAGACAACATCTTGCGCCATAAGTCTAAGGCAGCGACTTTTTTAGATAGCTTGATTTCACCGTTAGCTGCTTTAGCTTCGTAAGCGGTGTAGGCTTCTTCAAAAGATTTGCCAAATTTATCATGCAGATCAGGCACATCTGAAGGTGAGAACAAAGTCCAGTCAGCTTTTTCCATCACGCGCTTCATAAACAGATCTGGAATCCAATTTGACGTATTCATATCATGCGTACGACGGCGATCATCACCGGTGTTCTTACGCAGTTCCAAGAACTCTTCCACGTCCATGTGCCAAGTTTCAAGGTAAGCGCAGACCGCGCCTTTACGTTTGCCACCCTGATTGACGGCGACCGCGGTGTCGTTGACCACTTTCAGGAAAGGCACCACACCTTGTGATTTGCCATTCGTGCCTTTGATGTGCGCACCCAAAGAACGCACTGGCGTCCAGTCATTACCCAAACCACCTGCATATTTCGCCAACAGCGCGTTTTCTTTAATCGCTTCGTAGATGCCGTCGAGATCATCCGCCACTGTGGTCAAATAGCATGAAGATAATTGTGAGCGCTGCGTGCCACTATTAAATAGCGTCGGCGTTGAGCTCATGAAATCAAAACTCGACAACAAGTTATAAAACTCAATTGCTCGCGCTTCGCGGTCAATCTCATTTAAGGCCAAGCCCATTGCAACACGCATGTAGAAAGCCTGAGGCATTTCAATACGAACATCGCGGATGTGCAAGAAATAACGATCGTACAAAGTTTGCAAACCGATGTAACCAAATTGCAAATCGCGGTCAGCCACCAGCGCATTGGCCATTTTCTTCAAATCGAATTGCGCCAATTTGGCATCCAACAAACCTGCGTCTATTCCCTTCTTAATAAATTTCGGGAAATATTCTACATACTCAGTCGCGGCATCTTGTTGCGCAACTTCTTTAGCAAACACTTCTTTGCGGACTGTATGCAATAACAAACGAGCGGTCACCTGGCTGTAGGCAGGCTCTTTTTCCATCATGGCACGAGCCGCCAAAATAGCAGATTTGTGTAATTCTTCGACTGGCACGCCGTCATACAGATTTTTTAGCGTCTCAATCAGTATCGCTTCTGGATCGACCAATTTTTCCAGACCTACGCAAGCTGCAGAAATCAAGGCGCGTACTTGACCGACTTCCAACACTTGCGGACGACCATCGACGAGAACATGAATTTGCGGCGCCGCTGCATCAGGCTTGCCTGCTGCTTGTGCTTCCAGTTGTTGGCGGCGCTCGTCCATGCGTTTAGCACGATACAAAACGTAAGCGCGTGCCACATCGTGTTCACCGGAACGCATCAAGGCCAGCTCGACCTGATCTTGAATATCTTCGATATGGAAAGTACCGCCATTGGGCTGACGGCGCATCAAGGCGTTAACTACATTGAAGGTCAAATGTTCGACGAGTTCACGAATTCTTGCTGAGGCTGCACCTTGACCACCATTCACTGCTAAGAATGCTTTAGTGACCGCAATCGAAATTTTCGATGGTTCAAATCCAACTACCGCGCCGTTCCGGCGGATAATACGATAGTCGTTAAAGCTAGCGGTCGGGACAACATATGATTGCGCCGTCAAACTTGCTTGTGCTGCGGCTGAGTCATAAGCTTGCAATGGTGATATTTCTAGTGAAGAGTGCATTTCGCCTCCAGGTTCAGGGTCTTATTAAGGGTCTTATTTACTAAAGTGAATATTGCGTATGTACTGCGTGATCTACCAAAATGCTGTACTGCATAAGCTTGAAATTCATCAAGTCCAACTTCAACTTCGGTGAAAACGTGCTCTCAATTTCGATGTAGATGCTGACTACTTGATGGTCACATATCAAATACTGATGACCACAATGACCTCCGTCATACAGCTTTAATCGAAGAAGAACACGAAAAAAATAATTTTGGGAAACATTCCAAAAAACACTACATCTAGTGCATTTATTTTTATTTGCACTAATTCTAGTGTCTCAAGTACGAGAGCGCAACCGCTTTTTAAAAGTTGGTACGCTTTTATTTTGATAATTTTGTATAGTTCTGTTTGACATTGCACAGCCCACAAATCAATGCGGACTACAAGGTAAGTGACCACTAACATAGGGTGCTGATATTTTGTGCAAATCTGGTCTGAGAGAAAAATTTTTCGACCTAAATTATTTGCACAAAAATAAAGTGCCGCATTAAAAAATACGCGATAAAAGATAAAGACGATGGAAATTCAAATCCATCATAAGGACTAAGCAATTCTTTTTAGCACTTAAAAAATACCTTGCTGAGACAAGATGAAAGCGCAGGCACGATAAGTTAGTTTCAGATTTCGTCGCGCTTGGTTTGGCTTTAAACGACCAAGTAAGTCCAGTCAGTTAAAGCAGGTAGACAAAGTCCCTGCTGATATCGAAACCAGTCAAAGTGAGGCCCAGGATCGGTTTTTCGTCCAGGTGCAATTTCCTCATGCCCAAGAATATGCTCGATAGGAAAATGACTAATAAGTGTCTGGCTAAGTCTAATCAAACTTGCATATTGAAGAGACTCGAACGGACAGTTATCGCTGCCCTCTAATTCTATCCCGATAGAAAAATCATTACAGCCATCACGGCCTTGAAAATGCGAAACCCCTGCATGCCAGGCGCGATCAAGCGCTGAGACAAACTGCTGCACCTTGCCATCACGTTGAATCAAGAAATGACTCGATACTTGCAAGCCATGCAGGCTGGCAAAACTGGGGTGAGCATCGCAATTGAGTGTATTTTGAAAAAGTTCCGCAATATAGCTTCCGCCGAATTCACCTACGGGCAAACTAATATTATGTATCACCAGCATAGACACTTCTGTCTGCGCCGGGCGAACGCCGAAATTGGGTGAAGGTAAATGCGGCACTTGGGGACACCAGCCCCGCTCATCAATTTGCCAACTATTATCTAGCTCACTAGGTAGGAGCAAAATACCGGGCTTAGTTCGCTTCAACATCGCTGATTTTTAATTTTTGAATCGAATAACGCAGTTGACGGAAACTAATCCCCAACAATTCCGCCGCCTGAGTGCGATTATTCCGGGTTTGCTTGAGCGCGCTGCGTATCACTTCGCGCTCCACTTTCTCGAGATACGCCGGCAAGCTGCAGGGCAATGTGGGCGCCAAAAATAAGGAGGCGGCGTTTGAAATCCCACTATCTGTAATTTGCTCTACACTCTGGGCAATAAGACCTGAGTCGACCGCCACAGCCTGGTGCTCTGGCAAAAAAACAGCATCCTGATTTGCGGTGAATACGGCTTTAAACTGTGAATGCAGTGGTACTTCATGCTGCGCTTCATGTTGTACTTCATGGCGCATGGCACTGCGTAATCCAAGGTCGATCACATCGATGCAACCGTCATTAGCAAATGCCGCTGCACGTTCCAGAATATTTTCTAATTCGCGCACATTGCCGGGAAAATCATAATTCTGCAATGCAGATAGTGCCGCTTCATTCAAAACTATTTGATAACCTGGGCTAGCAAGTTTCAGTAATATACTGCCGGCCAGCTCAGGCACGTCACTCAATCGCTGGCGTAAAGGTGGCAATACCAGCTCAATCACATTCAAACGGTAATACAAATCCTGCCTAAATTTACCTGCATTGACACAACTTTCGAGATTCTGGTGAGTCGCACTTAGTATACGCACGTCCACCGGCTCCTCCGTCGTCGCACCGACTTTGCGCACGCGGCGCTCTTGTATTGCACGCAAGAGCTTGACTTGCATCGCCAGGGGTAAATCGGCCACCTCGTCGAGCATCAGGGTACCGCCATTCGCCGCCTGAAAAAAGCCGTCTCTATCGTCATTCGCCCCAGTAAATGCACCTTTGCGGTAGCCAAAAAACTCTGCTTCCATCAGCATTTCCGGTATCGCACCGCAGTTGACCGCAACAAAGGGTTTATCGGCTCTGGGACTATTTCTATGGATCTCCCGTGCAGCCAATTCTTTGCCACTACCTGATTCGCCGGTAATGATGACTGGCGCCATACTGCGCGCTAAACGACTAATTTGCGATCTGACTTGCTGAATTTCATTTGACTGACCGATGAGAAAAGAGGGGCTAGACGGTTTGGTTGCGACTATGCTGACCTCTTCTATGGGTTTTACATTTTGTATCTGTAATGCCGACCGCACCAATTTACGCAATTGATCTAAAGCCACTGGTTTGGAAACATAATCAAACGCGCCTGCTTTCAATGCAACTACCGCATTATCGGTGCTACCAAAAGCAGTGATCACCGCAATCGGTATATTTTTGTGATGCAAATTTACCTCTTCCACCATTTCCAAACCCGAGCCGTCGGGCAAACGCATATCGGTCAAAATCAATGAGTAGTTATGCTTACTCAAATAACGGCGCGCTGCATCAAGTGACTCCGCACTATCCACTTCCAATCCCATTTTAATCAGCGTGATTTCCAATAGCTCGCGCAAATGCGCCTCATCATCGATGACAAGAATTCTGGCCGGTGTAATAGATGGCGTATTATTTACCGCATGACTCATGATTTTTCATTCGAAGAAAAATTGATCACAAAACGACCACCAGGCTCAATACCAAAACTCGCGGTCTCATCATTTCTATACTCATAATCTAACAGTGCATGATTATTCAAACATAATTCACGTGCCATATATAAACCCAGGCCTGTGCCTTTACTCGACGTTGTATAAAATGGCTCAAATAAGTGCGCCCTTACCGCAGATGAGATTCCGGGACCGTCATCCTGTATATGCAGCTCACGCCGATTACCGGATGCAAGCTTAATAATCAAACGAATACAGCCGGGCCTACCACTGGCGTAGCGTAAAGCATTTGACAGCAAGTTTGTCACGACCTCGTGCAAATGCCCCGGATCGAACACAATATAGAATCGTCCCGAATCACTTAAATGAATGATCTGATCCGAGATACCTCGTGTCTCAACGAATTCTTGCACGATATCGCGCAATGCATCCATCAGCAAGATAGGTTGCAAATTCATTTGCGCTTTACGCGACAATTTCAAAATATCTTCGATTAATTGATT
This sequence comes from Undibacterium sp. GW821-FHT11H02, assembly GCF_058808015.1. NCBI lineage: Bacteria > Pseudomonadati > Pseudomonadota > Betaproteobacteria > Burkholderiales > Oxalobacteraceae > Undibacterium > Undibacterium sp. GW821-FHT11H02. The sequence goes on from NZ_JBXARG010000027.1 coordinate 28,072, forward strand.
TAAGCGCATGACATTATCGTCAACAATTTTCAACAAGCGCTTAGACTGAACTTCATTATGCACGTCTTCACTTAACAAAGAAGCCGCATAAGAAATCGAAGATAAGGGATTGCGTACCTCATGCGCAATACTCGCCGTGAGTCGCCCCATCGACGCCAATTTCAATTGCTGCGCCTGGTTTTCTATATCCGAGACGTTTTGAATAAAAATAATCGTGCAAGGTGCAACTTGTCCGCCCACATGTTCAAAATCATATTCTTCAATACGAATAAAACGTAACTTGAGGTGGGTAACTGCCTCATGTGCCTCTTCTGCGCAGGAATAGTCTGAGGATCTATGTTTATCATCGACAAAATGCCTTAACACCACGAAGGATGAAGCTTCATTCCTGAGCCAACTCGTGGTATCGGGTCGCTGCCCTTCATTCCAGCGTACCAAGGCAGCAGCGATTGGCTCTAAAGCAGGAATTTGATGTAAACCTATCTTACGACCATTCGCAAAACTCAGCGGGTTAACTCCTAACATACGGTCAGCTGCCGGATTGGACTCGAATAATTGACCATCTTGATCTATCACCAAAACACCATCGTCCATGTCGGCAATAACCGTACGATTGATCGCCTGTTGCAAAGCGAGTTCAAAACCGCGCTGTATAGCCAGCTCTTCTTGCCCTATCAAATTTTTTGCCAATCGATTCAGTACATATACGACTGCAAAATACGCTGCGCCATACAGACCCGCCTGAGAAATCAGCTGACTATCTTCATTTTGCAGAACTTGATAGGTATTCACCAAGAGCACGAACAAAGAAACCGCTGACACAAAGAATAAAGCCAGCAGCATAGGTGCCAGCACACCAGCTCCGGCCAAAGGGAACAAATAAAGAATGACAAGTCCGCTTTTACTACCGCCTGATCCGACATACAAAATGGAAATAACCATCAAGTCGATCGCGATCTGTGTGACAAGCTGTAGGTAAAAGTGTCCTGACCAGCGCACTTTTAATACAACAAATGTCAATGCGATGCATAGATAGCTAAGGCTTAAAACTCGCAGCGAAGCGATGTCAAAAACCCAGTTCTCACGGAAAAACTTAAAATTCAAAAAACCTAATAACACCAGCGCCATTACAACTCGCGAGGCGTTCAGCGTCTGTAGTGAACGCCACAATGTGGCACTGACGCTAGCGGGGTGCTGGCTATTAATCATCAATGAGTCATCGAATTAGTCTGATTTCTTATTTGTGGAAAGCTCCGCATGCTCTAGACAACAAAAACTTTGCGATCCACGCACCACTGCTTCAGAGGCTGGAAAATAGACCTGACAATGCGCACAATTCAACATTGCCTCACTTTCCTTTTTATTTGCACTATAAGTCGTACTGGCATCAGCCCAATCATTTGCGGGGGCTTGAGCTTGCGTTTTTTTGTCCGAAGCAGCGCGCAAATTCTTACGTAGCGCAAAATACACCAGCACACCCAATAGCAACCAAACCAGTAACTTCATAACACGCTCCGATGCAACAACACTTCCAAGACGAAACGACTACCAACGTAGGCCAGCAACAAACTTAGGAAGCCGAACAAAGTAATTCTAAGAACTGATTTACCGCGCCAGCCACGCCACTGACGTCCCGCCAATAATATGGCAAACAATAGCCAGGAGAGCAAAGACAAAACCGTCTTATGATTCCACGTGAAGGCCAGGCCTAAAAATTGCTCTGAAAAAATCACACCTGACAAAACCGTCAAGCTTAGAAATATGAATCCCAATGTCACCAATAAGAACAATATATGTTCCATCTTTAGTAAAGCAGGCAATCTGTCGAGTGCTTTTTCCAACCAAGATTGTGTCTGGGCACCACGCATACGATGCAGATGCAAATCTTGTACATACATGACCAAGGCATGGAACGCAGCAACCGTCAAAGTCCCATAGGCAAGCAAAGCGATTCCTATATGCCAGGGAAACATCGCAGGTTTATTCACCAAATCGATCAGACTACCAGGAAAGAAAAGCGGCATCACCGCCGTCACAGCAGCTTGCGGCAACACCAAAATACGCAAACCATCTAAAGAGAAGTTACGATTCTCAACCAGAAACACCAATATAGAAATCCAGATCGCCGACGACCACATCACCGCGAAACCTATGCGCAATGCGTGCGGCTCATAAATACTCAAACCTAGTGCCAGACCGTGTAGACACCATGCAATCGCGGTCAGACTAAGACCCAGCAACTTGCGGCTAGTTGGGATAAATGGGCAGACTACATAAAGCAGCGCTGCCACTAAAGAGAGATTAGTTAACATATGCCAAGTTTACACTAAGTCAGTGTTTCTTTTTTTGCTTTCGTGATGAAACTGCGCTGCGTCAAAATCAAAGCGGAGCGCATGTCCAAAATGGGCAAAAAATCCTCCAAGGAAACTTTCTTCCGCCTAGATACATATACTTATGCACAATCCTAAGCACAATTACAACAAGAAGCAATGCATACCCAAAAACACCAAGTGAATCTCTTGACTAAGCGTATTGGCTTCTAGATACTGCGAAGCACCCAAAATCAGTCTATGTATATGCACAGCCATGCATTTCAATCGCCATGCATACAAAGTACAAAAACGCTATTTGGACAATCAGATTATCTTTTCGCAGGAATTAAAATGAAAAAATCACTTTTCGCTTTAGCTGCACTCACACTCATCGGCGGCTATGCGCAAGCCGATGAAGGTATGTGGATGCCACAACAGTTACCACAAGTAGCTAAACAACTCAAAGCAGCTGGTCTCAAATTAGACCCGAATTCGCTGACTAAATTGACAGAATTCCCTATGGGAGCCATCGTCAGTCTGGGCGGTTGCTCTGCTTCTTTCGTCTCCACACAAGGATTAGTCGCTACCAATCATCACTGCGTTTATGACAGCGTAGCACGCAACTCTACGCCACAAAAAAATCTCTTAGCCGATGGTTTCCTGGCCAAAACTTTGGCAGAAGAATTGCCAGCCGGTCCTGGCTCACGCATCTTCGTCACCACTGAGGTGACCAACGTCAGCGACAAAATCATTGATAGCAATGCCGCCAAATTAATGGGTAAAGCACGCGTTGATGCGATCGAAAAAAATCAAAAAGCCATCGTCGCAGCTTGCGAAAAAGAAGCCGGCTATCGCTGTAACGTCGCATCCTACTACGGTGGACTGGAATTCTATTTGATCAAACAAATGGAAATCAAAGACGTGCGTTTGGTTCACGCACCTGCTGAAGGTGTAGGCAAATTTGGCGGCGACACCGATAACTGGATGTGGCCACGTCACACTGGCGATTACGGTTTCTACCGTGCTTATGTCAGCAAAGATGGCAAGCCAGCAGAATACAGCAAAGACAATGTCCCTTACGTACCTAAACATGTATTGAAACTGGCGAAAGATGGCTTGAAAGAAGGCGATTTCGTGATGGTTCTCGGCTACCCAGGTCGCACTAACCGCCATCGCCTGCCATCTGAAATTGCTTACACCTTCGATTTCGAATACCCGAATTTCGTCAAAGGCTCTGCGGAAACTTTAGCAATTATTGCTAATGAAACCAAGGATAACAAGGATGCCAATCTGAAATACGCAGGCATGGTTGCCAACATCAATAACTATTACAAAAACCGTCAAGGTATGTTGGATAGCTATGCGGGCAGCGATATCTTGGAACGCAAATCCAAAGAACATGCTGATTTAAAAGCTTGGGTTAATTCCAATCCTAAGACCAAAGCCGAATACGCCGCTGATATCGAAAAAATTGAAGCGATCTACGCAAAACGTGATGCGACTGCGAAAAAGGAATCTTTCCTTGCCTCTTCCTATCCACGTTTCTTAGGTACAGCGCGTACTTTATATCGTCTGGCACATGAAAAAGCCAAACCAGATGCGGAGCGTCGTGCTGGTTTCCAGAATCGTGATTTGCCACGTTTCAAAGCCAGCGTCGATGGCGTAGAACGTAGTTACGATGAGAAAGTCGATAAAGCGTTAGTGCTGAACAGCTTAGTCAAATACGCAGCAGCGCCAGCAGCAGAGCGCAATGCGAACTTCGACAATGCCATGGGCATCAAAGATGACATGAGCAAAGATCAACTGAAAGCATTGCTCGATCAAATGTATGCAGGCAGCCAATTTGGCGACAAAGCGTTCCGCGCCTCTTGGTTAGAAAAATCCGTGGATGACTTCAAAGCCAGCAACGATAGTTTTATCAAAGCCGCTGTCGGCATGTTTGAGGAAGGCATGAAACGCGAAGTGGCGGATCAAGAATCTGCAGGCGATATGCAAAAAGCCTACGCTAGCTACATGAAAGCAAAAATCGCTTACATGAAGAGCAAGGGTCAGGCAGTTTATCCAGACGCAAACAGCACTTTGCGCGTGACTTTCGGTAAAGTCGCGAGTCGTCCATTTGGCGCGGATGGCACCACCTGGACTGCGTTCACCACAGTAAAAGGCATTACCGCAAAAGCAACTGGTACCGGCGAATTCAATGCACCAGCCAATCAGTTAGCAGCAATCAAAGCCAAAGACTTTGGTAAATATGTTGACCCTATGTTGAAAACAGTACCAGTCAATTACTTAGCCACTTTGGATATCACAGGCGGCAATTCGGGCTCAGCCGCTTTGAATGCTAAAGGCGAATTCATAGGCTTAGCATTTGACGGCACTTTGGATTCCATCATTGCCGATTGGGACTACAACAAAGCGTCTAGCCGCTCTATCCAGGTCGATTTGCGCTACATGCTGTGGCAGATGAAACATGTCGATAAAGCAGATAACTTGTTGAAAGAAATGGGCGCGGAATAAGCTGCTCAGTTCTGAATCGCAAAAGTAGTCAAAAAGCCACGTTAATCAGTTTAACGTGGCTTTTTTATTAGTGGGCGTTGAGGGGTTTTGACTTACAAATCAACTCCTACAACACTTAGCAGCGAGCGCCGACCCTAACAAAACTCGCTACAGGTCTAAGGAAACACCCTCATTTCGAGTAAAATACCGCGTTATCTGTAGCGGTGCGGCCTTACCCATCCGCTTGCAAAGATCTTATCGGTGCAGCAGGTCTGCATTACATCTGTAATTCAATTGAAGGTTTACTATGCTCGACAATCTAACCCAACGTCTCGCCAAAGTCGTCAAGACCATGCGCGGCGAAGCGCGTTTAACTGAATCGAATACCGCCGAAATGCTGCGCGAAGTGCGTATGGCTTTATTGGAAGCCGACGTGGCCTTGCCTGCTGTACGTGAATTAATCGCCCGCGTCAAAGAAAAAGCGATGGGCGAAGATGTGATTGGCTCGCTGACGCCAGGTCAAGCTCTGGTGGGCGTAGTTCAAAAAGAATTAGCTTCTTTGATTGGCGCCGATTTAGGTGACAACGCATCCGAACTGAATTTTGCCACCCAACCACCCGCGATCATTTTGATGGCCGGTCTGCAAGGTGCAGGTAAAACGACTACCGTAGGTAAATTGGCTCTATATCTGCGCGAAAAGAAAAAGAAAAAAGTTTTAACAGTCTCTGCCGACGTGTATCGTCCAGCCGCGATTGGTCAGTTAGAAACCGTGACAGCACAAGCAGGTGCGGATTTTTTCCCAACCACGATTAACGACAAACCCGTCGATATCGCCTTAGCCGCACTCGATTGGGCGAAGAAACATCATCATGAAGTCTTAATTATCGATACCGCAGGTCGCCTCGGCATTGATGAAGCCATGATGCAAGAAATCGCGGCCGTGCATGCTGCGGTCAAACCTATCGAAACCTTGTTCGTGGTCGATGCCATGTTGGGTCAAGATGCGGTTAACACCGCCAAGGCCTTTAACGATGCACTGCCTTTGACCGGTGTGGTTCTTACCAAACTCGATGGTGATTCACGCGGTGGTGCAGCTTTATCGGTACGTCATGTCACAGGAAAACCAATCAAGTTTGCCGGTGTCTCTGAAAAGCTTGATGGACTGGAAGCTTTCGATGCAACTCGCATGGCGAATCGTATTCTCGGCATGGGCGACATTCTGGCCTTGGTCGAATCCGCGCAAAAAGGCATGGATGTCGAAGCGGCGAAAGGTTTGGCAGAAAAAATCAAAGTCGGCGGTAAGTTCGATATGAACGACTTTAAAATGCAGTTGGCTCAAATGAAAAATATGGGTAGCTTATCAAGTTTAATGGATAAACTCCCAGCGCAATTCCAACAGGCTGCCAGCGGTGCCAACATGGACAATGCGGAAAAGCAAATGCGTCGCATGGAAGGCATCATCAATTCCATGACACCACTGGAACGCGCCAAACCCGATCTGATTAAGGCCTCGCGCAAACGCCGTATCGCTACCGGTGCAGGCGTACAGATACAAGAAGTCAATCGCATGCTGGCACAGTTTGATCAAATGCAAAGCATGATGAAAAAACTGAAGGGTGGCGGTATGATGAAAATGATGCGGGGTCTCAAAGGCATGATGCGATAGGCGTCATATAAATCCAATTCTGGGGCGCATTGCGGCGTTGCGCCTCCTCGCAATACCTGAGTATTGCTGCGGGCCGCGCCTTGCACTGCATCCCCATAATTGAATTTCTAAAGCCGCCTATTTATTTGCCTTCTGATTTCTAAGCAACTGATCGACCATCCTCGTAATACCTGAGTATTGCTGTGCTTGGCGCCTAGCGCGACATCCCTAAAATTGAATTTCTGCAGGCAAATCGCTTTGCTATTTTTTCGAACAAAACAAGAACATCAGCACAATCTTTTCCAAGATTGTAGGTTCGTGCTGAACGAAGTGAAGCCCAACATTTCTTGAATAACACATTGACTTCGAGTCTTAAATTCTTCTTCAAATATCACATCATTTCCCGCCTAAAACACCCCCTGTTTTTCCTCTACCTCTCTCTGCCTCCGTGTTGAGAGGTTTTGTTTTTACATTTTTCAAGACCCATTTTCATCGGCAACAAAGCGATCATTTCTCTCACCGCGCAGAGGAAAAACGACATTTTTCCTTCTGAAAACCACGTCTCTTATGATTTCTCACACTTTTTTCGCAAAAAGCAAAAAAAAACACTTGCATCACTCTGTAATCAGCACCACTATAAGCACTGCGTGAAATGGCGCATTTTCCAAGACAATTGTGAAGGAGCCTCAATATGGCAACAGCACCAAAAAAAGCAGCAGCAAAACCAGCAGCTAAGCCTGCCGCGAAAGCAGCAGCGAAACCAGCAGCAAAAAAACCAGTAGTAAAAGCCGCAGCAAAACCGGCAGCGAAGGCAGCCGCAAAACCAGCTAAAGCAGCAGCAAAGCCAGCAGCAGCACGTAAGCCAAATGCGGCTTTCATGAAGCCTATGACTTTATCTCCAGTGTTAGCAGCAGTAATCGGCGCAGCACCAATGCCACGTACTGAGGTGACCAAGAAGATCTGGGAATACATCAAGAAGCACAAGCTACAAGACGAAGCAAACAAACGCAATATCAACGCGGATGACAAACTGAAAGCCGTTTTCGGTGGTAAAGCTCAAGTCTCCATGTTTGAAATGACGAAACTCATTTCTGGTCATCTGTCTTAATCGGATTTGATTTCCATATTGCTTTGGGCAATGCTTGGGTCGTAAATTTTACTACCCAAATCCCAAACAAAAACGCCCGCATCGCGCGGGCGTTTTTGTTTTAGTAGAATCACGAATTCTCTAAAAAACTCACTAGAGATGCAGATCAGCTTGAATTAAAAAGCACATTTCTTCGTTCCTCCAGCATCAACCAAAATTGAAATGTAAAACATCATGATTCTAGGTCTAAGAATTTCCAATCTCAATTTAAGATGACTTTAAACTTTTCTTTAATTTTGCAGGAATTCCCACCACCAACACGTCAGAGCTGACATCTTCTGTCACCACGGCACCTGCACCAATGAAGGCACGATCACCCACCACCAGACGTTCAATTAATGTGGCGCCGATACCAATAGTGACACCGACACCGATTTTACTTAATCCACCAAGATTACTTCCGGGCTGAACTCGGCTATAAGCGCCAATCTCCGTATCGTGACCTATTGTCACCCCCCGATTGACAAACACGTGATCAGCCAAAATCACGCCGGGACCAATCACACTGTTTGCCCCAACATACACGCCTGAACCAATTTTAGCGAGTGGCGAAACATAAGCACTAGGATGTATCAGACTTGTAAAAGCCAATTGAAATCCTTGTTGTAATTCTTCAGCAAGCTGTGCTCGTGTCGGTGTGGTTGGCCCCAAAATATAAATTTCGCCTGCTTGTGGCTGAAAAGCACTCATAGAAACAAGTTCAGGAAATTGTCCCAACAACGCCAGATCTTGTACACGATCTTTTAGACTACGATCGCGCGCACCGACCACTTCGGGGTGATGCAATACGATTTTCTTTATCTTGAGTTGATTAGCGATCGCACAGTCAAAAATATCAGAGAGAATATTGCTACTTCCAAGAATTACCAAATCAGTTGCCATCATTTTTTACCATGTCTTTAATTGCAAACGTTGACGTACGTCCGTTGCTGTTGCAATCGAGCGGCCTAGCGCAGATGCTTGTGCTCGCACCCGATCAAGCAACTGGACATTGCTAGCTAACTGGGTTCTTTCATCATCCAACCACAAATTATCTTCTAGTCCGAGTCTGACGCCATCAGCCATTACTACACCGAGCGCATTAGCAGTCTTTTGATAACGGCCAATACCAGCCAATGCCCACACAGAATTGGCAGGCAGTTCATTCACCAAGACAGCGAGATGCAATAATGAAGCCTGCGCCGTGGCAGGGTTTCCCAATAAAATATTGAAATAATATGGCGGCTTGATCAAATCTTTTTCTATCAATATTTTAGCGAAATTGATCATCCCCAAATCAAACACCTCCAACTCAGGGCGGATATCTCGCTCCAGCATCATTTCCGCCAAACGCATAATTGTCGCTGGAGAATTGACACTCGCTTCAGTGGCAAAATTCATAGAACCTAGAGTCAGGCTAGCCATATCAGGCCTCAAGTCAGGTGCTAACAAAAGGCTCTTAGCTCTTTCATTGACATCACTGACTCGACGCCCGCTAGTGGTGGTGGTAATGATGAGCTCAGAGTTTTGCTGGCGAATCCTGGCAATGATGTCGGCAAAAATATTCTCGTCTGTAGTAGGCGCACCATTTTCATCTCTGGCATGTAGATGCACCATCGATACACCCAATTCAGCGCAACTAAGCACCTGTTCAACAATTTCTGAAGGCGTAATCGGGACATGAGGCGTCTTATCCTTAGATGGGATCATGCCAGTAGGAGCTAAATTAATTATTAAATCTTGCATTGAAATCTTTTACCATAAGTTCCGCTAAACAGACCTTGTTAGTCTCACAATCGATTGAACCTATATCATATCGAGAAAATCAATCTCTTGCCGCTCTAATTCCCAAAAGGAATATGTTATCAGCTGTTCCAGTAAGCATCGCGAAGAGGAGCGCCTACATGCCAAGCTATCGTGCTAAAGTGCAAGATACTTAACGAAGATGCCTTTCATAGATTGAATAATTGAAATCAACTTACAAATGAAATATATAAGCGCAACTCTGCTTATTTTTTTCTATTTTTTTATGCCTAACCCAAGTCATAAGCCACAAAAAGACCTTAAACAAGTTGGGTTTCATCCACGCAACCGACATCAAGGTGAATACCAACTCGCAGCCCTGATCACGGCGGATCAAGATGCAGGCGCGATGGCGCTTGGCCATTTCGTTCATCCCAATTCTTATGGCGATCTGAGTGTCGATTTCTCTAACGCACATGCCGTCAAAGCCCTAAACCGAGCTTTACTTAAGCATCAATATGGAATCAAGGCGTGGAATATTCCCGACCATTATTTATGCCCACCAGTACCCGGTCGAGCTGACTATATTCACGGTTTGGCAGACTTACTAATCGCATCGAATCAAGGCAAGGCGCCCAAGAAAAATAGTGTCCACGTATTGGACATTGGAACTGGGGCGAATGGCATTTACCCGCTGATAGGCAACCAGGAATACACTTGGAATTTTGTCGCGGCTGATATTAATCCAGATGCGCTAGCGAATCTCCAAAACATCTTGCGAGCGAATCCACAAGTTGAAAAAAAGATAGAACTACGCCTGCAGAAAAATCGCGATCATGTTTTTCACAATGTCGTGCAACTAAATGAATGGTTCGATCTCACTATGTGCAATCCTCCATTTCACGCTTCAGCCGCCGAAGCGCAAAGCGGCACTAACAGAAAATGGCAAAATCTGGGGAAGTCTGCGCTACCTATTGAAGCCAAACTCAATTTTGGCGGTCAAGCTGCGGAACTCTGGTGTCCTGGCGGCGAATTGCAATTTATCACACAGATGATAGAAGAAAGCCAGCATTTTTCTACGCAGTGCTTTTGGTTTAGTAGCTTGGTTTCTAAGTCTGCTAATCTCCCCCCTATAAGAGCCAAACTCAGGCAAGCTAGTGTAAGTGATCATAAACTAATCTCCATGCAACAGGGAAGTAAGCAAAGCCGCTTTATTGCCTGGACATTTCTCACTCCAGCACAACAAATAGCTTGGTCAAAATTACGCTGGCGCTAATCCAATTGGCACTACCAAACAATACCCTCGAGAAAAGTAGGTCACTTCACAAATATCGATAAGCTTTGATACGTCGCAAAGCTTGTTCGAAAACTCCTCAATTATCTCTCATCAATTTGTTGCCATCTTTCCAAAATTGACTGCAGTCAAGGAAAGCCATGCCTTAGCCACTTACACTCAATGACGTGGGGAAATAACATCCACAACATCAATTAGCGTCGACATATCGCATTTGTCTGCCTGCGCTTTTTATGATTTACATTCACTAGGGGTTAACTCGACATGAGCTCAACGTTCACCAAGTCAACCGCCAGAAATATTTTTTATGGCGGCTCTGTATTTTTCTTTCTGTTATTTCTCGGCCTCACATTCGATACGATGAATACGCTACCCAAGCGTGATAACAGTGCCAACCTGACTGAATCTGCCATCCGTGGTAAGAAAATTTGGGAAACGCGTAACTGTATCGGTTGCCACACTCTGCTTGGCGAAGGTGCTTATTTCGCACCTGAGTTAGGCAATGTCTATAAGCGTCGTGGGCCAGATTTTATTAAAGCATGGATGGCCGCTCAACCTACGGGTGCACCAGGTCGTCGCCAAATGCCACAGTTCAATTTGAATGAAAAAGAAATGAACGATTTGGTCGAGTTTCTGAAATACAGCTCAGAGATCAATACCAATAACTGGCCCCCAAATATCGAAGGCTAAGAGCGCGACACCTTTCAACGATTCGTGGAGAATTTTATGCAATACAAATCACAGGCCGTCGCGAAGCCCTACTTTATCGCGGCAATCGCCCTGTTCGTTGCTCAGATCCTATTTGGTCTGATCATGGGCTTGCAATACATCATAGGCGACTTCTTGTTTCCTTTGATTCCATTTAATGTAGCAAGGATGGTGCACACCAACTTGCTAATCGTCTGGCTGCTATTTGGTTTTATGGGAGCAGCTTATTACTTAATTCCCGAAGAATCGGAACGTGAATTACATAGCCCAAAACTGGCGATGTTAATGTTCTGGGTGTTTTTGGTTGCTGGTGCTTTAACTGTCGTTGGTTATCTGGCGGTGCCTTATGCATCGCTGGCAAAGATGACAGGTAATGATCTGCTCGAAACCATGGGACGCGAATTCCTCGAACAACCGTTACCAACCAAGGTCGGTATCGTCATCGTTGCTCTGGTGTTCTTGTTCAATATCTCGATGACCGTCTTACGTGGTCGCAAGACTAGTATCAGTCTGGTGATGTTGGCAGGTTTGTGGGGCTTAGCGATTTTCTTCCTATTCTCTTTCGTCAACCCACACAATTTAGTCAAAGATAAATTTTACTGGTGGTGGGTTGTGCATTTGTGGGTAGAAGGTGTGTGGGAACTCATCCTCGGCGCAATGTTGGCCTTCGTTTTAATTAAAGTGACTGGAGTTGATCGTGAAGTCATCGAAAAATGGTTGTATTCCATTATTGCAATGTCTTTAATCACAGGCATTATCGGTACTGGTCACCACTATTTCTGGATAGGTGCTCCTGAATACTGGCAATGGTGGGGTAGTGTATTCTCAGCCTTAGAGCCGATTCCTTTCTTCATGATGACCGTGTTTGCATTCAATATGGTTAACCGCCGTCGTCGTGACCATCCAAATCGTGCGGCAGTATTGTGGGCTTTGGGTACTGGCGTAATGGCATTCTTAGGTGCGGGTGTATGGGGCTTCTTGCATACTTTATCCCCAGTCAATTACTACACACACGGTACACAAATTACCGCTGCCCATGGTCATATGGCGTTCTATGGTGCGTATGCGATGGTGGTGATGACTATGATCAGCTACACCATGCCGCTCATGCGTGGTCGCCAAGCGAATAGCAACAAATCGCAAGTAGTAGAAATGTGGTCGTTCTGGTTGATGACAGTGTCGATGGTCTTCATTACCTTGTTCCTGACCGCTGCGGGTATTTTGCAAGTCTGGTTACAACGTGTAGCGACGTCACCGCTGAGTTTCATGGCGACCCAAGATCAACTCATGATTTTCTACTGGTTACGTCTAGCCTCCGGTGTGATCTTCCTGATCGGATTGGGGCTGTATATCTTTAGCTTCTTTGTAGGTGGAGACCAAGCCGAGAATCAATCTCAGGCTTCATAAGCAGAGCAACGCCCGACAAAACATCGTCGGGCGTTTTTAATTTAATGTCAGTCTAATTTGCACTATAGAGCGAAAGTTTGTATGAACGATTTAAGCCAGCAGACCTACCTTACAGCGCTGGATAAGGATTTAAGCATTCCTTACTATCAGCCAGTTGCGAATGAATGCGCCCTGTTTGAGCTTGCGTATCAACGTCAATTACCTGTATTAATTAAGGGCCCAACTGGTTGTGGTAAAACACGTTTCGTGGCTCACATGGCAGCGAAATTAGCGCGTCCACTCATTACCGTTGCATGTCATGATGACCTGACAGCAGCAGATCTGGTTGGCCGCCATTTGATTGGCGATGGTGAAACTTTGTGGTCAGATGGTCCGCTGACACGTGCCGTGCGTCAAGGCGGGATTTGCTATCTGGATGAAATCGTCGAAGCACGCAAAGATACCACCGTAGTATTGCATCCACTCACCGATGACAGACGTATACTGCCTATCGAACGTACTGGTGAAGAACTCACTGCACCGAATGAATTTATGCTGGTCGTATCGTATAACCCTGGCTATCAAAACTTATTAAAGAATCTCAAACCCTCTACGCGCCAACGTTTTCTCGCGATACAGTTTGATTATCCCAATGCGGAATTAGAGCAAAGTATTTTGATGAAAGAAGCTGGCATCGATCTGGCACTAGCGACACGCTTAGTCGATATCGCACGACGCTTCCGTCAGCTTAAGCAACATGATTTAGATGAAGCGGCTTCCACTCGTTTGCTGGTCTATGCTGCCAATTTAATCGCTGCTGGTTGCCCAGCAATTGAAGCCTGTGCCGCCGCACTGGTTGAGCCTTTGACTGACGATCTCGACACCATTACTGCTTTAATGGAAGTCGTCAAACTACATTTTGGCAGTGCTAAGTTGTCAGGTAAAACCGTATGAAAATTCTGGAGCCCACCGAGCAAGAAATTCAGATCGCAAGTGCAGCAGCAACGCTGTACCTATTGAATATCTTACTTCTGCCATTTGCCGCTTTCGTGTTACTGCTATTACTTTATCAACGTCAGCGTCACAATGTATCAACACTGGTGCAATGCCATCTGATTCAGGCTCTGCGCGCCAGCATCTGCGCTGGCTTTATGCTGATCTTGGTCAGCGTCGGTATCTTATTATTTGGCGATTTACATCAAGTAATTACTTGGATAGTGTTGATTTTGTACGTCTTGTGTGTGCACTCGGTCTTCATCTTATTCGGTGTTTTTGCACTGACCAAGGCATTGTCTGGAAAATTATATTTCTATCCGTTGATAGGAAAATCTGTGAGTCAACGCGCAAAAATGAGCTAAATGAGCTAAACGAGTTTCAGCATGCAAGTGAAAACACATACAGGTTTATGGGGCGTTCCTGTCCAACAATGGCGACGCTTGACACAAGTCGGCTTCTTTTTGCTGTTCGTCATTGCGCCCATATTTGATATCTTCCGGCTAGATTTACATCTCAAACACTTCATCATTTTTGGCATGGATTGGACTTTAGGTCTGAACGATTTCGTCGCCGGAAAAGACACAGCAGGACAAGCGGCAAAAGCGATTTTCCTACATGCGATCTTGCCCTTAATTTTGGTCGCAGCTGCCGTGATTTATGTCGCCTGGAAATGGGGGCGGATTTATTGCGGCTGGTTGTGCCCACATTTTTCTATCGTCGAAACCATCAATCAAACGCTGCGCCGCGCCATAGGCAAACAAAGCTTATGGGATAAAGAAGCCCTGCCAACACGCAATCCTGATGGCAGCAACACTAAGCCAGACGCGATCTGGTGGTTCGGCGTCATCCCACTGGTAATCCTGTGTGCGATCACTTGGGCAACGGTGTTACTGACGTATTTACTACCGCCAGCAGAAATCTACAGCAATCTCTGGCATGGCACATTGACGCGGAATCAGAGCATCTTTCTGATCGCTGGCAGCATTGCCTTTTTCGTTGAATTTATGTTCGCGCGCCATCTGTTTTGCCGCTATGCCTGCGCCCTCGGTTTATTTCAAAGTCTGGCATGGATGTCGAATGACAAAGCGATGGTGATCGGTTTCAAACGCGAACGAGCGAAAGATTGTTCAAGCTGTTACTCGGCCTGCGATCACGTTTGCCCCATGCGCCTCAATCCCCGCAATGTCAAACGTCTGATGTTCGCCTGCGTGCAATGCGGACAATGCACCGACGCCTGCACGCAAACCCAAAGCGACAATCCGCAAGGTAATTTACTGGAATGGGTGAATCAAGCTTATGCCGAATCAGAAGCCGCATTAAATGGCAGCACGGCGCGGGTAATTCAAATTAAGCTAGAGAAAAGTAATGTAATTACCGCGAAAAACTCTCGCCACGCCACGACGGAAACTAGCCAAAATTGAATGCATAGGAAAGCACAGTAATGGAAGAATATATAGGCGGCTTGTGGGATAAATTAATCACCCGTGTCGCATACCAAGGTTATCCAGAAGCCCGGGTTGAACTAGCGCAGATGAAAAACATCGCAGCGACCTTCTTCCGCGCGCTCGGTGGCGATCCTGGCATCAATCTGCAATCTGGCTCGGCTAGTACCCATGGCGCACGCCGCAGTTGGTTGGAAAGAATTGCAGGTATCGGTGAAAAAACCGAACTGACTTGGGCAGATGACACTACCTTACACCTACCTGCTTTTATCGATTATTTTCCAGAACGCGAACTTAATCGTGAATTGTATTTATGGCTGCTGGCCCTAGTCGCGCACGATGTCAGACCCGATGCCCCCTACCTACAGCGCAATCAAACTGCAACGCTGGCACTGTTAATTGCTTTTCCCTCTTTGCTAGAACGCTATCACCGTTTGGTAGAAGCGAGCTTGCTGCGCCGCCCTGATCCTAATGACTTAAAAAAATACGAAGCAGAAAACGAATTAATACTGCGTCAAGCGCTGTTACAACCGGGCAGCGTTCATGCTGAATTAAAAAAAGTCGGACGTAAAGAATTCAACTTCGTTCCTGTTCCGATGTGGTTGGATACGCCACCCAAGAATACTATTAAAAATAGTAAACCCGCCAGCAAACTCACGCCAGAACAAGCACAAAACAGCACCACACAAAAAGATACCGAGCAGCGCAAGCGCATGGCAGAGCACACCGACATGCCCGACAACCCTAGTCCATTCATGCTCTTATTCCGCGCCGAGAGTTTGTTTTCCTGGGCAGAATATGTGAAAGTCAATCGCCCATTGGATGAAGATGACAATCCCGATGCACAACGAGCAGCGAATGACTTTGATGTCTTAAGTGTTGCCAATGATGGAAAAAGTACCGCCAGTCGCGTGCGCTTTGATCTCGACTTACCCGCCGAAGCCGACGATGACTTACTACTCGCCGATGGCATCTTGTATCCCGAATGGCATTACAAAAAACAGCAACTCTTAGAAAAACATGCCTGCGTACAAATGTTGTTGGCACGTGATGCTCAGGCACAAGCCTTACCCGCGCATTTACGCGCCACCGCCAAACGATTACGCCAACAATTTCAAAGCTTGACGCCAGAACGGCAACACCTGCGCGGACAAGTGAATGGCGACGATATTGATATCGATGCCTGCGTGCGTTTCAGTGCCGAACGGTGCAGTGCGTATCGTCATGGACTAGCAGTAGCGAGCCCCGGTTTGTATCTGGATAATCGTCAACAAAACCGCGACCTGGCTTGCCTCTTACTCGCGGATTTATCGATGTCTACCGATACCTGGGTAAATAATCAGGCGCGTGTGATTGATGTGATACGCGATAGTTTATATTTACTGTGCGAAGCTTTAGCCGCAACCCGTGATCGCTTCGCTTTATATGGATTCTCTTCTGTGCGACGCGACAATGTGCGCTTCCATTTACTCAAAGGCTTTGACGAACAATACAACGACCAAATACGCGGCCGTCTAGCTGATATCAAACCAGGTTTTTATACGCGCATGGGTGCAGCAATCCGCCATGCTTCTGCGATTTTGCAACAGCAAAAAAATGCCCGCCGTTTACTCTTAATACTCACGGACGGCAAACCGAATGATCTCGACCAATACGAAGGTCGTTATGGCATTGAAGACACGCATGTCGCGATTCATGCAGCGCGTCAATTAGGACTGATTCCCTTTTGCGTGACGATAGATGAAAAAGCAGAAGATTATTTGCCACATCTATTTGGTGCCAAGGGCTATATCGTGGTCAACAATGCTGCGGAATTGCCGCAACTATTACCGCGCCTATATGCCCAACTGACGCAAGAATAGAAATTAATAAAATCGTTGTTTTTCCTCTGCGAATTCGTCTATTTCTTGGTGATTTCCTCTCCTGAGTTTGATCTTAGTTTGATCTAACGCAGACTTTTCTCGAATCAAAACTGTTCTTGATTGCGGTCAATGATTTACAAAAACCAGCGGCGTAGCCTGACACTATTCGCACCGGTTTTTTATCGTAATTTCAACAAAAAAAGAGGATCTAAAATGAAGTCAATAAATTTATCGAGCTCTTTACTCAAACACAAAACTCCCATGCTGCGCCCTCTCGTCGCCGCTCTTGCTTGTCTGCCACTCACGTTCGGTTTCGCGTATGCGCAAGAAAAGAAAGATGAAAAAACGCACACAGCGGCAGAGTTAAAATATCAGGCAGGTGGTTCGCCATTAGCCAGCGAAGCGATGCATCAAAACATCAATCCCAAAGCACCGGCGATGACACAAGCTGAATTTGAAATCGGTAAACAAATCTATTTCCAACGTTGTGCTGGTTGCCACGGCGTGTTGCGTAAAGGTGCGACAGGTAAAGCCTTAACACCCGATATCACCTTAGAAAAAGGTACAGAGTATTTAAAAGTATTTATCGCCTACGGCTCACCTGCCGGTATGCCAAACTGGGGAACCTCGGGTGACTTGAACGAAAAAGAAGTCGACCTGATGGCGCGCTATATTCAGCAAGAGCCACCAACCCCACCAGAATTCGGTATGAAAGAAATGCTGGCGACCTGGAAAGACATCATCCCGCCGGCTAAGCGTCCGACCAAGAAGATGAATAAGTACAACATCGCGAATATCTTCTCCACCACTTTACGTGATTCTGGTGAAGTTGCCTTGATCGATGGCGATACCAAGAAGATTATCAACATCGTTAAAACGGGTTACGCCGTACATATTTCCCGCATTTCCGCCTCTGGTCGCTATCTGTACGTCATCGGTCGCGATGCACGTTTGAATCTGATTGACTTGTGGATGGAGAAACCAGATAACGTCGCTGAAATCAAAGTCGGTTTGGAAGCTCGTTCCGTTGAAACATCCAAGTTCAAAGGCTATGAAGATAAATTCGCGGTAGCGGGTTCTTACTGGCCGCCACAATACGTGATGATGGAAGGTGAAACACTCAAGCCATTGAAGATCGTTTCTACACGCGGTATGACAGTGGATAATGAATACCATCCAGAACCACGCGTGGCATCGATTGTGGCTTCTCACTATCATCCAGAATTCGTGATCAACGCCAAAGAAACCGGCAAAATCATGATGGTCAACTATTCAGATTTGAACAATCTGAAAGTCACGACTTTAGATGCGGCAAAATTCTTGCATGATGGTGGTTTCGATTCAACTGGTCGTTACTTCTTAGTCGCAGCAAATGCGTCGAATAAGATCGCGGTCGTTGATACTAAAGAAGACAAGATGGCAGCGATTGTTGATGTCGGCAAGACACCGCATCCAGGTCGTGGCGCTAACTTTGTCCATCCTAAGTTTGGTCCAGTGTGGGCAACTAGCCATCTGGGTGATGAAAGCATCTCCATGATCGGTACCGATCCAGTTAAACACAAAGCGCAGGCATGGAAAGTCGTTGATACGATTAAAGGTCAAGGCGGTGGTTCTTTATTCATCAAGACGCATCCAAAATCCAAAAATCTGTGGATCGATACACCTTTAAATCCTGATGCAAAAATCAGCCAATCCGTTGCCGTGTATGACATCAACAATTTCGGCAAAGGCTTTGAAGTATTGCCTATCGGCGAATGGTCAGGTTTAGGCGAAGGCGCAAAACGCATCGTACAACCTGAATACAATCAAGCTGGTGATGAAGTCTGGTTCTCCGTCTGGAGTGCAAAAGACAAAGAATCTGCTATTGTGATCGTTGACGATAAAACACGTAAATTGAAAAAAGTCATCCGTGATCCAAAACTGATTACACCAACGGGTAAATTCAACGTCAACAATACTCAACATGATGTGTATTAAGGAGCGATTTATGAACTTGAAACTCTCAACAATCTTGGCGACTTGTGCACTGGCGGTAGCAAGCTTACCCGCAATGGCGGATAGTGGTGCCGATCTCACTAAGAAAAACAACTGCATGAATTGCCATGGCGTCGACAAAAAAATCGTCGGCCCAGCCTTTAAAGATGTCGCCAAAAAGTACAAGGGTAATGCCGATGCAGTGGCCTTACTTTCGAAAAAAGTGAAAGATGGCGGCAGCGGTGTTTGGGGTCCAATCCCTATGTCACCGAATAAGGCAGTCAGCGATGCGGATATTAAAGTGATGGTGGAATACGTGTTGGCGCTGAACTAACACTAGCAGCAATCACTGTTATGGAAGCATAACTAGCGTGCAGACTGAAAAGCTGCACGCTTTTTTATTGGTCGAATTCACACTATGCAAGTATTCATCAGATATCTGAGTTTCTTACTCTTGTCGCTGGCGCCAGTTGCACTGCTAGCGCAAACGAGCGTTCCACAACAACTTATCTCTGCGGATGGCAGGTACGCGCTCAACATCGACGAAATGCATCATCGCGCACAAGCAATCGATCTGCGTACCAACGCCATCGTCCGGCAATTAAGACTACAAAACAAGGATGGAAAATTATCGGCTGTCAGCGCACTCTATTCCAATCCTCAACGCCAGAGTTTTATCCTCGTTTTAAATGATATCGCTGAATTATGGGAACTCAGTTACAACCCCAAAGCAGAACCCGTCTATCAAGGCTGGGTGCATGATTATCAAATGGGAGAAGGCATCGCCGATACCCAATTATTTGCGCCACGTAAAACCCAACTAGAGCTTGCGTTGGCTTGTTTTATTTTCGATGCTAGTGGCAATTATGCGGCAGGAGCAGATCAATACGGGAAACTACAAATCATCAATTTGGATATACGACGCAAGATCGTCGAACAGCAATTTGCGCATCCAGTCTATCCATGTGAAAGCAAGATAGAAAACACAGAGGCGACTTCACTAGTGTCCGGTTAAATTGCAATAAAAGCTTAAGAAACACCATAACGGCGCGGGTTCCAGCTCGATTTTGTTTGG